>CAYORG010000001.1:0-147829 GCA_964406315.1 uncultured Bacteroidales bacterium
GTACATGCATTGTTGGTGGTTACATTTTGGTTCCCTGCTACTGCACATGTCGGAACCGGGTCATCATCATCGGTTACCGTTACGGTAAATGAACAACTGTCTATATTGCCGGCTTCATCCTCGGCGATCATCCTTACCCAGGTCTCGCCCAGGTTAAAGGCTTGTCCGTTCAGCGTGGCTACAGTTGCAATAGTGGCTGTAAACAACTGGTAGCTTATATCTATATCACCTGCGGCGGAACAGTTATCCGTTGCCGTTCCGTTCCAGGAGTTATCGCCATGTACATAGGTACATGCATTGTTGGTTGTGACATTCTGGTTCCCAGCTACTGCACAGGTCGGTACAGGATCATCGTCATCCGTGACCTCAACCGTAAAACTACATACATCTGTATTCAATTCAGAATCTGTGGCTGTCCATGTTACCGTAGTACTCCCCAAGTTAAAAGGAACACCATCAAGACTGGATCCAGAACCTGTTGTAACACCTGTAAGCGCATAGGTCACCGTGGGTGAAGCGCAATTATCTGTTGCTGTTGCATCCCAGCCAGTACCACTGTGTTGATAGGTACAAGCTGAATTTGTGTTTTGACTCTGTGTGCCGCTAACCGGACAAGAAATTACCGGAGAGCTGCCTATTGGGATACCTCCAACCGTAAGTGAATGGCCAGCGAAAATAATACACCCATTTAATACAAAGAGTTGATTGGTAACAGTAACATCACCAGTAAGTGTGACATCTGCAGCATTATCAATTGTGAGATTGTTCACTGTAGATAAGGCATTACCAATTACCTGGGCAACTGAACCATTATAAGTATAATCTGCTCCTACATTAAATGCCCCTGTAATCTGAATACTGCCTGTTCCTGCTGTTGTTGAAAGACCCTGAGCATGAGCAGTAATAATTCCCGCACCCGGGTTGAGTGTAAAAGTGCCGGTACTGCCATCAATGAGGCTTGTTCCCACATCCAATGTGGAGCCACTGTTAACGGTAAAGTTTATGGTACTTACAATTGTTCCTCCTGTTTTTGTATAGGTTTGAGTTGCACCACCGTTAAAATTGATGGCGCCGGAACCTCCCCCTCCATCCAAGTGAGTGATTATTCCACCGGATTGGGTAAAATTGCCTTGAACATTCAGTGTTCCAATTGTTGGATTACCATCTTCTTTCATGATCAATAATCCACCTGAGATAGTAACATCACCGGTAACATTTACCGTAGAATTTACTGTACCGGTAACAATGGCGAAAGTTCCACTGTTTAGTATGAAATTCCCCCCGATGTTCAATAAGCAGGAACCGCTGCTGTTGTTCATTTTGAAAGCGGCCGTATTACTAATAACAACATTCCCAGCAACATTCATTGTATAACCAGTAGCTGTATTCGACATTCGAAGAGAATACTGAGTATGATCATCGGTGGTACCTGTGCTTAAAACTGTAAAATTACCTGCAATATCCATATTGGATTGCAAATAAAAATTTCCAGCGTCCTGATTAGTACAATTCCATGTAAAATTTCCAAATGTCTGTCCTAATCCATTAAGACTTGCACTAGATGTAATTCCTGTAATATTGCAATTTGAAGTTGCAGCCCAGGTTGCAGTAGGAATTGTTCCTCCATTTTGTGCATGATCGTATGTCGAACCTGTATTAAATCTTATCGATCCAACACCACTCAGAGTGATCGTACCAGAATTATGTACAGTGCCATCTACATCAAGATCAGTTCCTGGTGTATTACTTATAGTAAGAGTTTGACCAGTATTAACGGTTAAAATTCCACCACTTTCAACAACAAGCTCGTTTAAAGTTTTTGAATTAGTTAATGTCGCTGTGTGGCCATTTCTGATTGTAATTATTCCATTGCCTTCAGCAGGAGCTGATACGGCTGCAACCCATGATGAACCATCATACCTCTGCCAGTTGGTTGATGATGCAAAGGTTACATCACCATTTGTTCGGAAATCGTTAACTGATTGTCCTTGAATATTAATTGAACAGCAATAAAAAAGTAAAGTGAATATAAAAAAGAAAAATACCTTCTTAAATTTCAGGATGGAGATATGTTGGCTGTCAGTTCTCATGAAACCTGTAATCGAGGAGTATCTAAATCGTATTTCGCATTGTTATCATATACCTTTCCTCATTCAAATATTTTAAGTATAATATCCCATTTTAACAACGGGCTTTTTTGTTAAACAATATACACTTTCAAGCTTTTCTGTTGAAAATTTATTTCATTCATTTTCAGAAGCTTGAATATATAAGGATTTATACGGCACATTCCGGCATTGGTTCCGTTTCAAACCAAAATTATTTGCTTTTAAAAAACACTAAAATAATGTATTCTAAGCTTTTGTGTAGAAAAGCTTATTAACAAAGGGAAACAGAAGATTTGTATCAGTTGAACGATTTTTCTCAAAAATGATTCACAATTTGGTTCTGTCGCGATTTTTTAAAGATTCCTGTAAATGATCAGTTCATCTGTCAAAATTTTTTCTGTATCCCCTATTTCAACATCAATTGCCGGAGCCTTCAATCCTTTTTCAAAGGTTTTCTCACCGATGAAAATTCTGGCTTCATCCCATACCTTATTCCGGATCAAATATTCGAAAACTTTTTTCCCTCCTTCAACAAGTATCGAAAGGATCTCACGGGTGTATAACACATCCAGAATTTGTCCGATGGAATTGTCCGGTTTCAGCTTATAGAATTCGGTGTTCCCGTTTACTTTGCCGGTTTTTTCATTGAATACCAGTGTGGCAACTGAATTGTCAAATACATTCGCAGATTTTGGGATACGTAAATTGCGGTCGATAATTATCCGCAATGGAGAATTACCCTCCCAGAGTCTTACTGTCAATTCAGGATCATCATAAAGAATCGTATTCGTCCCTGTTAGAATTGCCTGCTCTTCAGCACGCCACTTATGCACAAGCTTTCTGGACAAGGAGTTCGATATCCAGTTCACCCCGATGGGTTCCCCGGGTTGCCGGATCACATCCATAAACCCATCGGAAGTCTGCGCCCATTTTAAGATAATATATGGCCTCTTCTTCTCATGGTATGTGAAAAAGCGCTTATTCAGTTCCCTGCATTCTTCAGTAAGTACATTTGCAATTACTTCAACTCCTGCCTGTTCCAGTTTTTGAATCCCTTTTCCTGCAACGATAGAATTCGGATCCGATGTTCCGACAACCACCCTTGGAATGTTCTTTTCTATGATCAAATCGGTGCATGGAGGTGTTTTCCCCATATGAGCACAGGGTTCAAGATTAACATACAACGTACTCTTTTCTAATTTTGATTGATCAGTAACAAAACGAATAGCGTTTACTTCCGCATGAGCTTCTCCGTATTTCCTGTGATATCCTTCTCCGATTATCGTATTATTATATACCAAAACTGCTCCAACCAAAGGATTTGGCGCTACATAACCCAAACCTGAAGTAGCCAGTTCCAGACAACGTCTCATGAAAATCTTATGTTCCGGAAGAGAATTCTTTTCAATCATGTATTTTTGAATATGAATTTTTAGTTATCATGCTTTTGTTTGATATAAAATCCTGCTTTGTTTCTTCTCTGAAACCAATGTATCCCCCGGAAGAAATAGATGGTATCTTCTCTTATGCAACAGAACATGTACTAAATTACAGCAAATTAGAGATTCATCAGAACCTGCACAAAAATATTCTGCCTGAAGAAGAAAAAAAAATACTTGAAATATTATCCCGCCTGCAAAAGGGAGAGCCAATCCAGTACATTACCGGATACACAGAATTCTATGGTCTCAGGATTCTTGTAGATCAGCGTGTTCTGATCCCCCGCCAGGAGACCGAACTGCTTGTGGATCATTTGTTAAAAAATACTTCCGGTGATTCAACCTTAAAGATTATTGATCTGTGTACAGGTAGCGGTTGCATAGCCATCGCTTTAGCAAAAAACCTGCCCAAAGCATATATTTCAGCAACCGATTTATCCTCCGAAGCTCTGAATGTAGCCAGAAAAAATGCCGCAGAAAATCAATGCGAAATCAGGTTAATTGAAGATAATGTACTTAAACCGTCCAGGAAGTATCAAATATATGATCGCATAATTTCCAATCCTCCTTATGTCAGAAATTCAGAAAAACAATATATGCATAAAAACATATTGAATTTTGAACCCGAACAAGCACTTTTTGTCGATGATGCCGATCCTTTGATTTTTTACAGGGCCATCGCATCTTTTTCAAATCAATATCTTTCTCCTGAAGGAATAATCTATTTGGAGATCAATGAAAAATTCGGAAATGAATTGGTAGATTTGTTTGCGAAAGAAGGCTTTAAGAATATTGCACTCCGAAAAGATTTGAATGGGAAGGAGCGATATTTTGAATGTACATTTTAATACCATACCCTGACAGGGTATACACCAGATATACCATGGGAAAGAGACCTTCAAAACATACGCCCAGGCAAGCCCTGAACCGATTGATGGATCTTTGCGGTAAAATCGAAAAATCACCCCGTGAGGTGGAAAAGAAATTAAAAGAATGGGGGTTGGAAGGACAGACTGAATCGATACTGGCTGAGCTGATGAAAGAAAATTTTTTAAATTCCCGGCGTTTTGCCACATCTTTCGCCCACGATAAAGTAAAATTCAATAAATGGGGCAAAATTAAGATCCGTTACGCCCTTAAGTCTCATCAGATTGAACCTTCTGTTATCGAAGCCGCCCTGGAAGAAATTGACAGAGAATCCTATACGATTATGATCCATGATGAAATGGAAAAGAAATTCAAAACCCTCAGGGAGACCATTCCGTTCAGGATAAAGAGTAAACTCTATTCTTTTGGTAATCAACGCGGATATGAGGCTGACATAATGAACAGGTATTTCGATCTCAAAGGTTTTTGAGTTTTGTCCTGAAATTTTGATACTTTTGGTTTTACATTCAAAGCAAGTTGAACATGGTTACTACCGAACAGATGAAAGATCTTTCCGGGCGCGAGTTAGCGCTAAGGAGGCATCTTTGACATTGATCAGAAATTCAAACTCATTGAAGAAGAAGAAAAAATCACACAATCGCCTGAATTCTGGAATGATTCTAAAGCTGCGGAGATTCAATTAAAAAAGATCTCCACTATAAAATTCTGGACAAATGCATATCGTGAGATAAAATCAAACCTGGATGATCTGCAGGTGCTTTTTGATTTTTTTCAAGAAGATGAAGCTTCCGAAGAAGAAGTTGATGCCCAGTATAAAAAAACTCTCGACCTTATCGAAGATCTTGAATTCAAGAACATGCTCGGAGCTAAAGAAGATCCTATGGGGGCTATTCTTAAAATCAATCCGGGAGCAGGTGGCACAGAAAGTCAGGACTGGGCAGAAATGCTCATGCGTATGTATATTCGATGGGGTGAACGTAATCACTTTAAAGTAAGAGAAATAGCATACCTGGCCGGAGATGAGGCAGGAGTAAAATCCGTAACACTTGAATTTGAAGGAGATTATGCTTATGGTTACCTGAAAGGAGAAAATGGTGTACACCGACTGGTACGTATTTCTCCTTTCGACTCCAATGCCCGAAGACATACTTCCTTTGCATCCGTTTTTGTTTCTCCGGTAATTGACGATACCATTGAAATAGAAATCAATCCTGCTGATCTGGAATGGGATACTTTCCGTTCAGGTGGTGCGGGTGGTCAAAATGTAAATAAAGTTGAAACCGGTGTACGTGTAAAACATATTCCAACAGGAATTGCCGTTGAAAATACGGAAACACGATCGCAACTGAAGAACAGAGAAAACGCAATGCGAATACTACGTTCTCATTTGTATGAGATTGAGCTTCGCAAACGAATGGAAAAACAAGCTGAAATTGAAGGACAAAAGAAGAAGATAGAATGGGGCTCTCAAATAAGAAACTATGTATTGCATCCATATAAACTTGTCAAAGATTTGCGCACTAACCATGAAACAGGCAATACACAAGCTGTTCTTGATGGTGATTTAAATGATTTTATCAAAGCTTTTTTAATGGAATTTGGAAGAACATAAACCACGATCATGTTAAAAATTTATCACAATCCTCGATGCCATAAAAGTCGATCAGGACTGGAATATCTTAAATCAAAAACTTCCGATTTTGAAATTATTGATTACCTGAAAAACGGATTAAAGAAAAATGATCTGAAAGAGATTCTTTTAAAAATAAATCTGAAACCACTTAACCTGGTCAGAAAACAGGAGGAAGTATTTAAAAAGCAGCTGAAAGGTCGGGCATTCACCGACGAAGAGTGGATTGATATCATTTGCGAAAATCCGAAATTGCTGCAGAGACCCATCGTAATTGCAAAGCATAAAGCTGTATTGGGAGATCCTCCGAACAACATTGATTGTTTGTTAAAATAATCGCTTCCTTATTTTCTGTCATTACATTGTATCTTTGGTATTAAATTGAAAACAAATTTTTTAGTTATGGAATACAGAATAGAACATGACACAATGGGTGAGGTTAAAGTACCTTCCGATAAATACTGGGGAGCACAAACCCAGCGCTCAGTAATGAACTTTCCCATTGGCCCGCCGGCTTCCATGCCAATCGAAATTATTCATGCTTTCGGATATTTAAAAAAAGCGGCAGCCATTACCAACCACAAACTAGGTGTATTGTCAAAAGAAAAGATGGAACTTTTATGTAAAGTATGTGATGAAATTACAGCCGGTGAACTTGATGATCAATTTCCTTTGGTTATCTGGCAAACCGGTTCGGGCACACAATCAAATATGAATGCCAATGAAGTAATTGCTAACCGGGCACATGTTTTAAGTGGCGGAAAACTCGGACAAGGAAATCGCTATATTCATCCCAATGATGATGTGAATAAATCACAGTCTTCCAATGATACTTTCCCTACTGCAATGCATATTGCAGCCTATAGTAAAATTGTAAAAGATACCATCCCTAAAATTGAATCGCTCAGAGATACTCTGAAAATGAAATCTGAAGCAATGAAAAATGTGGTAAAAATAGGGCGAACACATTGGATGGATGCAACACCTCTTACCCTGGGACAGGAATTTTCGGGATATGTTTCACAGATTGATCATGGGCTGGTCGCATTGAAAAATACTTTGGCTCACCTCTCCGAACTTGCCCTGGGCGGTACAGCTGTTGGCACAGGTTTAAATACTCCGAAGGGTTACTCCCAGGAGGTAGCTGGCCAAATTGCCCGACTCACAGGATTCCCATTTGTTTCAGCCAGTAATAAATTTGAATCTCTTGCAGCACACGATGCCATTGTTGAAACCCATGGCGCATTAAAACAGCTCGCGATCAGTTTAATGAAAATTGCCAATGACATTCGTGCCCTCGCTTCAGGCCCGCGTTCAGGCATTGGTGAAATCAAGATACCTGAGAACGAACCGGGTTCGTCCATTATGCCCGGAAAAGTAAATCCAACTCAGGTGGAAGCACTTACCATGGTATGTGCTCAGGTGATTGGCAATGATACTTCTATTGCTATCGGAGGAATGAGTGGTCATTTTGAACTGAATGTTTTCAAACCTTTGATGATAGCCAATTTCCTTCAGTCTGCAACTTTGCTCGGTGACACCTGCAAAACCTTTGCCAATAACTGCGCAATCGGCATTGAACCAAATCATCCCCGCATTGAATCACACCTCCAGAATTCTCTTATGCTGGTCACAGCTTTAAATACTCATATTGGATACGAAAATGCTGCAAAAATCGCTAAAAAGGCACACAAAGAAGGCAAAACACTCAAGGAAGCCGCATTAGAATTGAAACTGCTTACGGCAGAAGAATTTGATGCCTGGGTAGTTCCTTCAAAAATGACTGGTTCACTTGATTAATTTGAAATTATGAAAAGTACTTTGGTATTTCTGTTTTTAATGATTTCATTCATTCTATCTGCACAGGAAAATTATATGTCTCTCTGTTTTGTGGGTAATTTACCTCTGGGTAATTTTTCTTCAATCAATAATCTCACAACAGATGGATTCGCTTTAAACGGATTTGGAGGTGAATACTCCGGTGCTTATTTTATTACAAACTATGTTGGTTTTGGAGGCAACATCAGGTTCACTTCAAATACAATAGACGACAATGCTGCGAGAACACTCCTGAGAGAAGAAATACCTGATGATTTCCCGGTTGAAAATGCACTGCTTGGAATCGGTATCTGGAAACAGGTAAATCTTGTAATTGGTCCTTATTTTTCTCTTCCCTTTCCGAATTTAAGTTTTGATGCATTTACCCTGATTGGAATAAATGTTATTATGCCTCCTGAAATGAAAATAACCGTAATTTTTGATGAGGTATCCTATTCCAGAAACTTTTCTGTTCAATCTGTCAGTTATGCTATAGACCTTGGCATTGCATTAAGATATCATTTGAATGAAAAATACTCACTTCGAATGTTTTCCAGCTATTTTCAATCGAATTCAAAAGGAACAGTCAGGGAAGAATTTGATTTGGATGGTGACGGAAATTCTGACATTGAAGAAAGAGATCTGTCATTAACAATACAATCTGTAAATTTGGGAATCGGAATTGTATATCGCTTTTGATTCATAATATCTGCAAAATAACCCTGTGAAAAAAGAAAAGTTATTCAAAGATTTTAACCCTGTTACAAAAGAACAATGGGACGAAAAAATTAAAGAGGATCTTAATGGGGCCAGTTACGAAAAAAAACTTGTATGGAATACACCGGAGGGATTTAAGGTAAATCCATATTACACAGATGAAAGTCTGAAAGATAAAGAATATCTGGAAACCCTGCCAGGTGAATATCCTTTTGTAAGAGGAAATAAAAAGACATCAAATGCCTGGGAAATTCGTCAGGATATAGTTGTTGATGACATAAGAAATGCAAATCAAAAAGCATTGTATATTGTAAAAAGAGGTGTTACTTCTTTAGGTTTTATTATTAAATCCGGATCGCTTATTAATAGCCAGGATAACTTTTCTTTATTATTGAAAGACATACAACTTGATTGCATTCAACTGAATTTTATTTGTGACAGACATGCCCCATATATTTTAAAATACCTTGACCATATAATTCAAGCTAAAAAAATTGACCGCAATAAACTCTACGGTTCTTTCGATTTTGATCCCTTGGGCCATTTGACTATAAGTGGCAATTATTACAGCAATGAAGAATCTGATTTTCATTCTCTCATGAGTATGATACATCTTGCCTGTGAATGTTTTCCCAACTTTAGGATCATTGGAATCAACGGTTATTTTTTTAATGATGCAGGAGCTTCAGTTGTTCAGGAACTGGGTTACAGTCTTGCAATAGCAAGTGATTATCTTTCTAAAATGACAGATGCCGGCATCGATCCTTCTATAGTATGTCGTTCCATGCAATTCAATTTTGGAGTTGGTGCCAACTATTTTATGGAAATTGCCAAAATAAGGGCTGTACGATTTTTATTTACCAAATTAGCAGAAGCATATAAAGTAAAGGAAGAAGCTTCTAAAAAGATAAATATCCACTCAGTGACTTCCGGATGGAATCAAACAATATACGATCCATATACTAATGTATTACGTGCTACAACAGAATCTATGGCTGCCATAATCGGCGGTACTGATTCACTCGTTGTTAGACCATTCAATAGTGCATATACCCCTGAAACAAAGTTTTCAGAGAGAATCGCAAGAAACATCCAGATTGTTCTTCACAAAGAAGCATACCTGGAAAATATTGCCGACCCCTCTGCGGGTTCTTATTATATTGAAACCTTAACCGACTCAATTATTCATGAAGCATGGAAGTTATTTCTGCGGGTAGAAGAACAGGGAGGTTATCTTAAAGCACTGAAAAATGGTATGATTCAATCTGATATTTCAATTGTATCGCAAAAACGTAAAAATTCTGTTGCTTCAGGGAGAGAAGTCTTACTTGGTATTAACAGGTATCCGAATTTCAATGAATCTGTCAAAGATGAAATTGTTGCTGATATTGCCTTCCCTGCTATCGATGAAGGGAAAGTTGAAGTTACACCAATTCAAAGGCAACGTGGATCTGTCGACATCGAGAAAATACGTCTGGCTACCGAAAAGCATCCTGAAGGACAACCTGTTGTATTTATACTAACTTATGGCAATCAAACCATGCGAAGAGCAAGAGCTGGGTTTTCATGCAATTTTTTTGCCTGTGGCGGATACAAAGTGATCGACAATCCGGGATTTTCAAGTATCGAAGAAGGTGTTGCTTCTGCCGTTGAATCAAAGGCTGACATTATTGTAATTTGCAGCAGCGATGAAGAATATTCCAGCCTGGTGCCGGCTATTAAAGAACTTGTGCAGGAAAGGGCCATACTTGTTGTTGCAGGTGCCCCTGATTGCATGGAAGAACTTAAATCAAAAGGCATAACAAATTTTATCCACCTGCAATCTAATATGGTAGATTCGTTAAAAGAATACCACAGAATGTTGAAAATAAAAATTTGATTCGGTGAATTCAAGATACTGTTATATATCATTTCTCCTGGTATTACTGGTGCTATCGCTTAACGCGACAGAATCATTGCATACATATCATCGAAATGGCATTTCATTAAACGGAAATTGGAATATTATCGTTGATCCTTATGAAAACGGTTATTACAATTACCGCTACGAACCTTTTGATCAATCGAATGATCCTTGGTCAGTCGGATATTATGGAGATAAAAAATCGGAGGGCCCGGGTGATCTTATAGAATATAATTTTGATGCTTCAACAACTCTTCATGTTCCAGGCGACTGGAACACGCAAGATCCGAAATACTATTATTACGAAGGTACAATATGGTATAGGAAAAAATTTGATGCTCCGCAAATTGAAAACGGACAAAGGGTATTCCTCTGTTTTGGAGCTGTAAATTACAAAGCAGATGTGTATCTGAATGCTCAAAAATTAGGTTTTCATATTGGTGGATTTACACCTTTCTATTTTGAAATCACAAATCTTTTAAAAAGGACTGAAAACTCACTGGTAGTCAAAGTCGATAATAAACGGACAAAAGAGGCCGTGCCGACTTTAAATACGGATTGGTGGAATTATGGAGGTATAACCCGTGATGTGAGACTTATCGTTGTGCCTAAATCATTTATCAGAGATTATTCTATTCGTCTTGAATCAACTGACACAAAGAAGATAATAGGAAAAATCTATCCGGATGGGAATTCCGGTGAGAAAAAAATAACAATTCATATTCCTGAACTGGGAATTCGTGAAAAAGTCAATTCAGCAAATGCCAGTGAATTCTCATTCCATGCAAAAGAAATTGAATTATGGTCGCCTGAACATCCCAAATTATACAGGATCGAGATTACATATGGAGAAGATACATTGATTGACTCAATCGGATTCAGAACAGTATCTGTCAAAGGCAAACAAATACTTCTGAATCAAAAACCTGTTTTTTTAAGGGGTATATCAATTCATGAAGAATATGCTGTTGAAGGGGGAGGCAGAGTAAACGAATTCTGGAAAACAGAGCAATTGCTAAATTGGGCAAAAGAACTTGGCTGTAATTTTATTCGACTTGCTCATTATCCTCACAACGAAGACATGATACGCCAGGCTGAGAAAATGGGATTTATGGTTTGGTCCGAAATTCCTGTTTACTGGACAATTGACTGGCACAATGAAGAAACTTTTCAGAATGCAAAAAACCAGTTGACAGAAAGTATTCTTCGTGACAGAAACAGGGCCAATGTAATCATCTGGTCGCTGGCAAACGAAACCCCAGTAAATGAGCCGCGCACAAAATTCCTGATACGTCTCGCTAAGCACGCACGTTCACTCGATAACACAAGATTATTAAGCGCCGCAATGGAAAAACACTACAAAAACGACAGTCTTGCAGTTGTTGAGGATCCGCTGGCAGTTATCGTGGATGTAGTAGCTTTCAATGAATACATCGGTTGGTACGATGGTTTGCCTGATAAATGTGAAAAAGTAAGTTGGGAAATTCCTTATAACAAGCCTGTTTTTATCAGTGAATTCGGTGCAGGTGCAAAATACGGATATCATGGAGACTCCGGATTACGATGGACAGAAGAATTCCAGGAAGATCTCTATATTAAAACAATTAAAATGATTGACAATATAAAGGGATTGTGTGGTATTTCTCCATGGATACTTATTGACTTTCGATCCCCCAGAAGACCATTACCCGGAATCCAGGACGATTTCAACAGGAAGGGACTTTTGTCTGAAAAGGGGGAGAAGAAAAAAGCGTATTTTGTCTTGCAGGAATATTATGAGAAGAAGCAGAGGATTGATTAGTGTTTACTGGGTAATGAGAATGTTATAGATTATTAGATGTGAGATATTAAACGTGAAATATTAGACTTGAGCTTTATGGAATGATAATAAAAGAAAAAATTATACTATGCATAATTTCCGGGAACTTAAGATTTGGCAGCGATCAAAAAAATTAGTAAGTAGAATTTATTTCATCTCTAAGGATCCCCCCTTTGAAGAACTCTATGGACTTACCTCACAAATCAGGCGTGCTGTTGTTTCTATTCCGACTAATATTGCAGAAGGATGCGGACGAAATAGTGATAAAGAACTAATGAGATACCTGGATATCGCCAATGGATCTGCTTTTGAACTCGAAACTTTGCTATTACTATCAAATGACATGAATTGAATTATCTCTCTGGAAAAGAAGTCAAGCATATGATTACTGAGATTGAAGAAATTGATAAGATGATCTTCAATTTCAAATTAATGCTAAAAGATAAATAAATATGTCTCAAATCTCATATCTTACTATCTCATATCAGTTTAAGATGTTTACTAATTAAAGCATTAAATATTAATAATATGCGTCCGGATTTTAAAACAATTGATATAAAGCAAACTGTTGTGAAGAAGAAGGATATCTCTGCCTGGGAAAGAAAGAACAAGATCTCCAGGAACTGGATTACAGCTGAACAAATTCCGGTAAAACCTGTATATACAAAAGAAGACCTGGAAGGAATGGAGCACTTGAATTATGCTGCCGGAATTCCTCCCTACCTTCGTGGGCCTTACTCAACAATGTATGTTACAAGACCGTGGACCATCAGACAATATGCGGGATTTTCCACAGCAGAGGAATCCAATGCATTTTACAGGCGCAATCTAGCCGCAGGACAAAAGGGTTTATCCGTTGCTTTTGATCTTGCCACACACCGGGGGTATGATTCCGATCACGAAAGGGTTGAAGGAGATGTTGGCAAAGCAGGAGTTGCTATTGACTCTGTTCTGGATATGAAAATTCTTTTTGATCATATTCCACTGAATAAAATGTCTGTCTCCATGACCATGAATGGTGCTGTGCTTCCTGTTATGGCCTTTTATATCGTTGCCGCTCTTGAGCAGGGTGCTAAACTGGAAGAATTAGAGGGAACCATTCAGAATGATATTTTGAAGGAATTCATGGTTCGGAATACATATATTTACCCTCCTGAAATGTCTATGCGAATCATTGCCGATATCTTCAAATATGCTTCGAAGAATATGCCAAAATTCAATTCAATAAGCATTTCCGGTTATCATATGCAGGAAGCAGGGGCTACCGCTGATATCGAACTTGCCTATACCCTGGCTGACGGACTGGAATATCTTCGTACAGGAGTAAACTCAGACATGGATATTGATTCTTTTGCTCCCCGGATTTCTTTCTTCTGGGCCATTGGCATGAATCATTTTATGGAAATTGCCAAACTCAGAGCTGCTCGTTTGCTGTGGGCGAAAATAGTGAAGCAATTTGATCCTAAAAATCATAAATCACTTGCCCTTCGTACCCATTCTCAAACATCAGGCTGGAGTCTTACGGAACAGGATCCATACAATAACATTTCCCGTACATGTGTTGAAGCTATGGCAGCTGCATTAGGTCACACACAATCATTGCATACCAACGCCCTTGATGAGGCAATCGCATTGCCGACCGATTTTTCTGCACGAATTGCGCGAAATACACAGATTTACCTGCAAAAAGAGACTCAAATCTGCAGGTCTGTCGATCCCTGGGCAGGATCGTACTATGTTGAATCGCTTACCCATGAACTGGCTCATAAAGCATGGGGACATATTCAGGAAATCGAAAAACTTGGCGGCATGTCAAAAGCAATTGAAACAGGCTTGCCAAAGATGCGGATTGAAGAAGCGGCTGCCCGTAAACAAGCCCGCATAGATGCGATGAAAGATATCATTGTTGGTGTGAACAAGTACCGTCTTGAAGAAGAATATCCAATAGAAATACTGGAGGTTGATAATACAGCCGTGCGTGAGAGTCAGATCAAAAGGCTTCATAAACTTAAGAAAGAAAGAGATGACAATAAGGTGAAATCGTCTCTTGAAAAGATCACCAATGCTGCCCGAACAGGTAAAGGTAATTTGCTGGAGCTCTCTGTTGAAGCAGCAAAAGTTCATGCTACATTGGGTGAAATCTCGTATGCAATTGAAGAAGTAACAGGAAGATACAAAGCAATCATTCGTTCCATATCAGGTATCTATTCATCAGAAACCGGTGATGATCCGAACTTTAAAAAGGCAAGGCAACTATGCGATACATTTGCTGAAAAGGAAGGTCGTCAGCCAAGAATTATGATTGCAAAAATGGGACAGGATGGTCATGACAGAGGTGCTAAGGTGGTCTCAACAGGATATGCCGATGTAGGCTTTGATGTGGATATCGGACCATTGTTCCAGACTCCTGTTGAAACAGCAAGACAGGCAGTGGAAAACGATGTTCATATACTTGGCGTTTCAAGTCTCGCCGCAGGACATAAAACATTAATCCCAAAGGCAATTACCGAGCTAAAAAAGCTTGGAAGAGAAGATATTATGGTGATCGCCGGCGGAGTAATTCCTCCGCAGGATTATGAATTTTTGTATAAAGCCGGTGTTTCTGCCATTTTCGGTCCGGGAACTTCAGTGACTGTAGCTGCTATTGAAATGCTGGAGATCTTACTGGAAACACATCATCAATAAAAAAAAGGTAACCAGATCCCATTCATTTCATCAAATATTGCAATAATTTATGTAACTTCATTCTCACAACTGTTAGCGCCTGCTCAAAGAAGCATCAGCATCAAAGAGTAACTTTATTTGATTACTGGCAGTTAAGTTAAAAGGCTGTTTATTCTATACGAATACGTTTAATTCATGGTGTATAATATGTAAACGGATAGTTCATGTTATGAGATATGTATTGTTATTTCTTTGTATTACCTGTCTTAATACGCGTCTTTCATTTGCAGAAAACAAGGATAATCCTAAAATTGCTCTTGTTTTAAGCGGGGGCGGAGCAAAAGGATTTGCGCACATTGGCGTTCTTAAAGTGCTGGAGGAGGAAGGAATCCCTATTGATATAGTTGTGGGAACAAGCATTGGAAGCATTGTTGGAGGATTGTATTCTATTGGATATTCGGCCGAGGAAATAGAAGAAATGGCCAAAACAGAAGACTGGAATCGTCTGCTTTCTAATGATGTTAACCGAAAGCAACTATCACAGAACATAAAAAACGAAAAACAACATTTCCTCGCTTCAATACCTGTTAATGACAACTATAAACCTATTGTTCCCTATGGTGTCATAAAGGGCCATAACATTATCAATCTGTTTTGCAGACTCACCAGTAATGTCCCCGAAGATGCAGACTTTTCACAATTCCCTGTTTCATTCGCCTGTATCGGTACTGATGTGGAATCAGGCGAGGAAATAGTGATTGATCATGGTTTTCTTCCTACTGCCATTTATTCGAGCATGACCATTCCAGGGATATTCCAGCCCTTAAAGCACAATGGCCACCTGGTACTTGATGGAGGGCTGGTGAATAACTTTCCAACGGATGTGGCAAAAAACATGGGTGCGGATATAATTATCGGTGTTGATATCCGAACTGACCTTCATGAACTGGAGGAAATTATCACCATGGAGCATCTCATGGACCAACTGATCAATTTTTATGCCCTGGAAAAAGATTCTGCCAATAAAAGCTTATGCGATATACTTATTCGCCCTGACATTAGCGGTTATAATGCGTATAGTTTCAACACCAAGGCTGTTGATACACTTGTTCAGAGGGGAATAATTTCTGCTCTTGCAAAAATTAATGAAATAAATAAACTGAAATCAGATTTTCATTTATCCGCCCGTCAAAACATTCCAAAACATAAAGTTCCTGAATCATTTACAATAAACAAACTTACCATATCAGGAAATTATTCGATGAATGATAAACTCATACTTGATAATCTCAAGTTAGATCTGCCGGGGAACTATTCATCCGAACAAATCAAAAACTCCATCGATAAATTATACGGATTAGGCTATTTCAAAAGAGTATATTATTCTCTGAAGGAAGATGAAGAAGGAAAAATATTGAATCTATATCTCGAAGAACAACCATCCAAAAATATAAATGTGGGTATGCGTGTCAATACAACCGATGCGGTTTCCATTTTGCTGAATTTTACTCAAAAGGACTACAGACGGTTTATCGGAATGCTATCGGTCACTGCTGACATATCCTCAAATCCCGGTTTAATTATTCAAACAGAACTAAGCAAAGGCAAACTTCCTGTATTTGGAATTCAGCTTGAAGGGAAATACAATAGATTTGATCTGTATTATGACAAACAGAAATCCTTTGCAACAGATCAAATTTATGGAACGGCCAGTATCTATACATATAAGAACTTAAAGAATACTTCTGTCATTGGTTTGGCAGTGAAAGAAGAATTTTATAAAGGCGAGATTTACAATGTCCCAGGCGATAGCGTCCTGGAGCTAACAAAAGACCATACAGCAATTACTAGTTTAATAACATATTTTTCCCTCGACAATCTTGACGACTATTATTTTCCATCACGAGGTATCGAATTGTACGCGGAATTTTCTCTCTCTTCTGATGAAGAATACAATAGCATTAATCCCACTGCCTTGTTAAAAAACAGAAATATTATTGCACTGACACAAAAAAGTTGTTTGTTATTGAATTTTTCCGGCAGGGCGGTTTTCTCTGAAAAAATGCCCCAGTTCAAACAGACCTTTGCAGGAGGTGCGGATTACAGCATTTATTTTAATTATCATTTCCCTTTTTATGGCTTGCCTTCCATTACACCACACAAGAATTATACATTTATAAGTCTTGCTGGTATACGTATAAATATTGCAGAAAAACACTTTGTTACTTTGATCGGAAATTGTCTCTTTGAAAACAATGAAACTCTTCCGCTTGAAGAATATAACAGTATATTGGGTGCAGCAATAGGTTATTCTTTCAATTCCAGGTTTGGGCCTCTTGATTTTACATTAGGGTACTCTGACGGACATGAAAAAATAACGATATCTGCCAATGCAGGATTATGGTTCTAGTGTAAATCCGATCAAATTTGTTCTCTTGAATTAACCTCGCTGTTTCCTGATTAAACAGTTTCGCTTTTTTATATACTTCGAGTTTTTGGAAATCAAACATTGCTTATTAACGATTTAGTGTGAGTGTGAGTTTTGTCCTCCTCCGTTCTGAAAACTCAGAACTCCGGCGGATAAAAAGAATCAGAGTGACAGTGCTCGCTCTCACTCTGATTAAATAGCCCCACCTGGAATCGAACCAGGATCTACAGTTTAGGAAACTGCTATTCTATCCGTTGAACTATGGGGCCAAAAAAGGATGAAGTTCTTCCTTGCTATGGCTTCGAAGGACAATGCCCACCTTTTGCTATCACCTTTGTAATATTTCGTTGATCGAAGAAAGCCTCGGCGGGCACGGCAAAAGTATCTAAAATCATTGAATGTATCAAAAATTACTTTCTATGCCTTTCCTTACGAATTGCCTTAATTTAGTTTCATTTAAAATTCAGCTTTCATTACATTTGGCAAAATTTTATTTATGATTTTTGATATCATCTTCCTGATCATATTCTCATGGGCAATTTATAAAGGCTATACAAGAGGGTTCATTCTTCAGGCAGCTACCCTGGCAGCTCTTATACTTGGTATTTTTGGGGCAATTAAATTTTCAGGTTTTACTGCTACTATTATTATTGAAAAACTACATTTTAACTGGGAATATATGCACCTGGTTGCCTTTGCTATAACCTTTATCGGTATAGTAATAGGCATTCATTTCCTGGCAAGATTGTTTGAAAAATTATTAAAAGCTATTTCAATAAATTTTATAAACCGGTTGTTGGGTGTGATTTTTAACCTGATCAAATACGCTTTTATCATAAGCGCCATCCTTGTTGTGATTAATGGAATTAACCGGCGCATCCATTTTCTTCCTGAAGAAAAGATAAATCAGTCCATTCTCTACAAACCTTTATCAGCATTAGCACCAATGCTCTTCCCTTATCTTCATTTTGACTTTACACATCCCTTTGATGCACCTGATGAACCAACCGAAGAAATTATTGTGTAATCAAATAAAATTATTTGTTATCCTGCAAATGTTATCTTTGCAGAAATTTTTATAGAATGAATTTTGTTGAAGAACTGAAATGGCGAGGCATGATTCACAACATTATGCCGGGAACCGAAGAACAGTTGCAGAAGGAAATGACAACTGCCTACATCGGATTTGATCCAACAGCAGATTCACTCCATGTTGGCAGTTTTGCACAGATCATGTTGCTGAAAAGATTTCAGCTCGCAGGTCATAAACCCATTGTGCTGGTCGGCGGTGCAACCGGAATGATAGGTGATCCAACAGATAAAACGACAGAGAGAAATCTTCTTGATGAAAAAACTCTTAATTACAATTTAGAGGGGATAAAATCCCAGCTCCGAAAATTTATCGATTTCGATAGTAATTTACCCAACTCAGCTGAAATGGTGAATAATTTTGACTGGATGAAAGATTACAACTTTCTGGAGTTTATTCGCGATATAGGCAAGCACATTACGGTAAACTACATGATTGCCAAGGATAGCGTAAAAAAACGAATCGGAGCAGACTCTAAACAGGGTATGTCTTTTACTGAGTTTTCCTATCAGCTTGTGCAGGGATATGATTTTCTATGGCTGAATCAGCATAAAAATTGCAAGCTTCAAATGGGTGGTTCTGATCAATGGGGCAATATTACGACCGGTTCGGAGTTAATAAGAAGAAAAACAGGAAATGAAGCTTTTGCCCTTACTATTCCTCTTGTTACCAAAGCAGATGGTGGTAAATTTGGAAAAACAGAATCAGGAAATATCTGGCTGGATGCAAATCGCACCTCTCCGTATGAATTTTACCAGTTCTGGCTAAATACTTCTGATGAAGATGCTGAAACATATATCAAAATATTTACTCTTATTAGGAAAGACGAAATTGAAACCCTTATCAAAGAACATCAGAAAGAACCTCATCTTCGCATTTTACAAAAAAGTCTGGCAACAGAAATCACCACAATGGTTCATTCCCATGAAGAACTTGAAAATGCTGTTGAAGCCTCACAGATACTTTTTGGAAAAGGCACTACTGAAAGTCTTTCCAAACTTGACGAAAGAACTTTTTTATCAGTTTTTGACGGGGTACCTCATTTTACTATTTCCGGTCAAGTGCTTCGGAAAGGTGTAAATGTTGTCGACCTGCTTACCGAGAAAATGCAGGTCTTTCCTTCAAAGGGTGAATTACGACGCATGATTAAAGGGGGTGGGGTGAGCCTGAATAAAATGAAAGTTAAAGACGAAAACCTGGAAATAAATGAGGACAAACTATTGAACAACAAATATTTACTAGTTCAAAAGGGAAAGAAAAATTATTTTGTTATCACTGTTAAATAATACATGTCATGGTTAAAAAAACAAAAGATCAGGGATTAGTATACGATGCATTTGATCTGATAAAATTTGCCTGGGACAAAAAATGGATTTTGATAGGCCTTTCATTAATAGCTTTTATTGCATCTGTTATTGTTTCTTTATTGATTACGCCAAAATTTAGATCCAAAGTAGTCATGTTTCCTGCCGCTTCAGTTTCAGTCTCAAAAAACCTTGTGGAAACAGCTGTTATTACCTCCGACACCAAAGATATTTTAACCTTTGGAGAAGACGAAGAATCCGAAAGACTATTGCAAATCTTAAGATCTGATCAGATCAAAAAACACATCATCGAAAAATTCAATCTTTTGGAACATTATGAAATTGACACAGCCAGCAAGTATAAAAATACATTTTTATACAGCAAGTTTGAAGGCAACGTAAGTTTTCGAAGAACCGAATTTCTCTCCATCGAGATATCGGTTCTTGATGAAGATGCGCAAATGGCTGCCGATATTGCCAATGGCATTGTCACGTATATTGATTCCGTTTACTTTAACATAAAGAAATCACGCGCACAGGAAGCATATGCCATAGTTGAAAGAGAATATAACAGTTCGAAAGTGCTTATTGAACAATTAACAGATTCATTAAATAAAATACGTTCGTATGGTATTCATGATTACGAATCGATGGCAGAAGCTTTGAATCTTGCCTATGGCGAGGCTATTGCATCGGGTAATACAAGAGCCATAAAAGCCATTGAAAACAAAATGGAAGTTATGTCCAAATATGGAGGGGCTTATATCGAACTTTCTGATAAACTGGAATGGGAGATTGAGCGGTTCAGTCTTTTAAAATCAAAGCTTGCGGCTGCCAAAGTAAATCTTGAATCTACCATGACCAATGTGTTTGTGCTGGATTATGCAAACAAATCTGAGAGAAAAGCTACACCACACCGATCAATGATTGTTATGGTATCAACCCTGACTACATTCGCTCTGGCCCTTCTCTTATTGCTTATTATAGATAATATTAAGTCACGCTATTAAAGCATGCCTTTGCTTAAAGAGATAAAACAAAATATCTGGTTAATCGCGCTCGTATTCATCTACATTGTAGTGAATATGATATTGACCTGGAATGAGTTTTATTATCTGAATTTTTTGCCCGTTTTGGTTTTCTTTGTTTTTATTGCCTTCACCAGACTTGATATTTTATTTTTTATCATTGTTTTCCTGACACCTCTATCCATTCAGTTAATTGAGTTTATTCATTCTTCTCCGGTTGATTTTGCCATTCCTACCGAACCTTTGCTTTTTGGTGTTATGATCATTTTTCTTTACAAGCTTGTCAGGGAAGGAAAAATAGATCACAGAATTGTCAACCATCCGGTAAGCTATGCTATATTGTTTTATTTATTCTGGATGTTTGTTACTGCTATTACCAGTTCAATGCCTTTGGTATCCTTTAAATTTTTGCTTGCAAAAGTATGGTTTATAGTGACTTTTTATTTGCTGGCCATCTTCATCTTCAAAAAAACTGAAAATATTCCGCTTTTTATTTGGTGTTATGCTCTGCCTATGGTCTTTATTGTCTTGTATTCTATAAAAAGACACATGTTTTATGGCTTATTTGATAAGCAGGCTGCTCATTCGGTCATGGAACCATTTTTCCGCGACCATACATCTTATGGCGCAATATTGGCCATGCTTTTTTTTGGTGTTGCAGGAATTATTTTCAAACAAGGAAAAAATTTTCTTTTAAAAAGTATCTCCTGGATTGTTTTATTTATCCTATCAGCAGGCTTAATACTCTCCTATACAAGAGCAGCCTGGATCAGTGTTTTATTCTCTTTTGGCATCATGATTGTCACACTGCTGAAGATTAAATTCAAATATTTGTTTGCCGGTGGTATATTCATTCTTATCGTATTTATGGGACAACGCACAGAAATAGTGCACAAGCTGGAAAAAAACAAACAGGATTCTTCTGCAGACCTTGCTGAGCATGTACAGTCCATCTCAAATATTACTACCGATGATTCAAACCTCGAAAGATTAAATCGCTGGGATGCTGCATTCAAAATGTTTAAAGAACGTCCTGTATTTGGCTGGGGCCCCGGAACATATACTTTCAATTATGCCCCGTTTCAATCTTCCCGGAAAAAAACACTGATCAGTACAAACTTTGGAGACCGGGGCAATGCTCATAGTGAATATATAGGCCCGTTGGCTGAATCCGGAGTACCTGGCTCAATATCTTTTCTCCTTATAGTAATCATTAGCCTTCTTACAGGATTCAGAGTGTATCATGAAATACAAGATAAAAAACTGAAACAAGTCGTCCTGGCTTATATTTTAGCATTTATCACCTACCTTCTTCACGGTTCACTAAATAATTTTCTCGATACTGATAAAGCATCGGCATTGTTCTGGGGATTTATTGCAGTGTTTGTTTCTCTTGATATTTATTACCTGCACGAAAAAGAAACAAATGAAACCGGATCAAATAGCACGGTGAATAAAAGCACGAATTAAAAAAGTTCGATCCCCAGAATAGAAATATCATCAAAAATGGAAGTTGCGTCTTCCAGTATTTTTTGCCTTTTAATAATATTTTCTATGTTGTCTTCGATCGATCTGTCATTACTTAAACAAGCTTCTATTTCGGAAGTTTCTGTTGATACACCCCTGCCATCCATCAATTCGACAAGTCCGTCAGTATAACATAAGATTTTTGCAGGTTCCTCAATCAGTTCAGATCCCTTTCGGATCAGTGGAATTTCATCCAGCATTCCAATTCCTACACAGCCTTTATCAAGAAAAACAAGACTTTTTTCTTTGATTTTATACAAAATGGGTTGATTATGTCCTGCGTTAATATATTCCAGTTCCCTGGTCTTGAAATTGTATTTTCCTACAAATAATGTAATGAATTTTTCACCATTTGCTGCATGCAAAACCCGCTCATTTAATTTTTCAACAAGTGCCAGTAAAGAAATCTCATGCGTAAATAAAGCCCGAAGATTTGCCTGAAAATTTGACATCAACAGGGCAGCTGACATACCTTTTCCTGACACATCCGAGATGCAAAAACCTATCTCATGTTTGCTAAGTTCTATATAATCATAATAATCGCCTCCGACTTCCAAATGAGGATGATAAAATGCTGTTATATGTATTTTATCATTATTTGGCAATGCAAATGTATGGGGTATAAGCATATTTTGCATCTTGGAAGCCAGTTCGAGCTCCTTTTTCATTGCCTCCTGCTTCAAACTTTCATTGAACAACCTGATGTTTTCAATGGCAACAATAATGATATTTGAAAGAGTCTGAATGAAGTTCAGGTGTTTAATGGTCGGACTTATCCCTTCTCCTTCCTCATCAATATCGCCAATAATTACAAAAGCTACATGTTTTCCGTTATGAATGACAGGTATAACAATATCATAATTTGATAAGGTTGAAGATTGAGAGGAGGAAACAAAAGATATTTCATCATAAGATAAGAGTTCCTCTTCAACATTAATATTTTTTTGATTTTCATCTGTGATACCGGAACTTAAAATACATTTCCATTCCTCATCCAGTTTATACAAGATCAGCTTGCCAATACTAAGATCTTCTTTCAGTATTCTTTCATATCGCTCCAACAACTCCTCCTGCGTAAGGTTTTCATTTATAGCCTGAGTAATGTGTAGCAACGACCGAAGCTTGAAAGTCGTTAATTTTAAACGTTTTATGGAAGCCTTATCACTCATTTGAACATTCTAAGAGTATGTAAAATAACAAATTATTCTTTAACTCTTTCAGAATATGAGTATGTTCTGGTATCAACCTTGATTTTTTCTCCCTGTTCAATAAATAAAGGTACATTTACTATGGCACCAGTTTCAAGTGTCGCTTGTTTTAAAGCTGTTGATGATGCTGTATCGCCTTTAATTCCTGGTTCCGTATAAGTTATTTCAAGAACAACAAAAGGCGGCAATTCGCACGACAATGGAGTATCGGTATCCGCATGGTAGACTATTTCAACTTCCTGACCTTCTTTTAAAAGATCAGGTGTATTGATCATCTCTTTGGGTATACTTATTTGCTCAAAAGTTTCAGAATGCATAAAATTATAGCCGACATCATCATTATACAAAAACTGATATCCTCTTCGTTCTATACGTTGTGTGTTAATTTTATGTCCCGCAGAGAACGTGTTATCAATTACTTTACCAGTTTTAATGTTCTTAAGTTTTGTTCGAACAAATGCCGGCCCCTTGCCGGGCTTCACATGCTGAAAATCAACGATTGTATATAAATCGTTATTAAATTCAATGCATAGCCCATTCCTGATATCTGCAGTAGTAGCCATTTTTATACTTTGTATTAACGGCTACAAAAATAATTGAAATCTTACTTAAATTGTAATAATCCTAATCTTTTATAGGCTAACTTTTCTTTGATGCGGAGAAAATAGTATTCTTTGAAGTAGTTGGAATAAAATCCTTTAGATAAAATGGTTCAAAATATGCCAGATCAACAAAATCCTCAGCTTTGTATTTTGCATAGGCAATAGAAGTCATATAAACTGAAGAATGTGAAAAATCATCAACAAAATAAGCATTTTTGTTTGTAATCGTTCCTTTCAGTTTTTCTGCCCCTGATCCAAAAAAATAAATTTTGTGGTCAGACAATACTTCGTTAAAAGTATCCGGTTCAACAATTTGTGCAACGATATCCTTAAATTTCCTGTTACCAGGGGTAA
This sequence comes from uncultured Bacteroidales bacterium, assembly GCA_964406315.1. Classification (GTDB taxonomy): domain Bacteria; phylum Bacteroidota; class Bacteroidia; order Bacteroidales; family UBA10428; genus UBA10428. Next base: position 24,528 of record CAYORG010000001.1, read on the forward strand.
ACAATGCCATGTATACTTCCATACGCCGTGCATCAATCATCGGTGCGTACAAGACCTTATTTGGCATAGCATTTTTCTTATCAACATACTCTTCCTGAAATCCGATGCTCATAGCTTCCAGAGTAGAAACTGAAATCAAAGGGATTCCATAGCCGTAGCACAATCCTTTTGCGATGGAAACCCCGATTCGCAAACCAGTGTATGAACCTGGCCCCATACTCACAGCAATTGCATGAGGCATAAGGTTTTTCTTCTCTGCATTTCTTAGTAACTCCTCAATAAAAACCGATAAGGTGGAAGCATGTGATTTTTCCTCAGATGTCTCTTTCACTGCAATGACTTTTCCTTCATTAGCAAGTGATACAGAACACACTTCTGTAGCAGTTTCTATATGCAAAATGACAGACATGAGGAACAAAAATACGAATTCGGTTAAATCCCTCATCATTGATGATATGAATTAAACGGCAAAAGTGATAAAGAGTAAAGGCAAAAGAGATGTGTATAAATTACTCTCTGGCGAAAAGCGTATACGATGAGGTTTCGCTATTTGCCCAAAGAAGGCTGGAACATCATTGAAAAGGAAATACAGTATAAGGCAATAGAATATCTATAGTTTAAATTAAAAGTATATCTGTGAAGAAAAAATAGAAATGAATTGTTACAGAGAATTAAATTTGCAATAGCTTAAAAATTGAAATGAATTGGAATCGAATAATTATCAAATCAAAATTGAAGGGATTGGTACTGTCAGATTAAAAAGAAGTAACAAAGCCAGATATCTGCGATTGAAAGTACATCCTCATCAGGGAATAGTAGTAATCGTTCCTCGAAATATAAGTGATTCCAGTGCTCTTAAATTTGTATCCCAGAAAAAGAGCTGGATTGAAAAATCAGTAAAAAAACAAAGCTCTTATAAAAAACAAACAACGCGATTTACAGAATCTTCTTCATTTGCTACCCGTTCACATCAACTATTTCTTTTAAGACATCAGAAAAATACGATGAAATCAATTGTTAAGGACGATAAAATTGTGATATGGTATCCTGAGATTGCTAAGGTTGAAGATGATCGAATACAAACTTTTATAAGAAAGACAATTGAAGAAACATGGCGCCTGGAGGCAAAGAAAATTTTGCCTGTACGATTAAATGAACTGGCAAAAAAATATGGTTTTCAATACAATAAAATTAAAATAAAAAATGCAAAAACCAGATGGGGAAGTTGTTCAGCTCAAAACAATATTAACCTGAATATTCAACTGATGCGACTCCCCGATTACCTCATTGATTATGTTATGCTTCATGAATTAATGCATACAAAGGAAAAAAATCATCAAGCCCTTTTCTGGAGCCATTTTGAACAAATTTTACCCGGAGCACGTAAATTAGATAAGGAATTGAACCAATATAACTTATCCTTTTGGTAATACGTCCCTTTTAAAAAGTGAGATTTCTATGGTGTTTTTATAAATCCATTGAATTTCAGTACAATTGATAAATTCTGGCAATGTTTTTGTATTATTGCAACCGAAATTATCAGTAACTATTTTTACTTAGAATAAATTCATGTTAAGAGGCTTTGCTATTTTATTATTTCTCTTTTTTGGAATCTCCCTTTTCGGGCAGAGTTCCAAACAATACATGAAAGCAGCAGAACAATTCATCGAAAATGGTTATTATGAGCAGGCTATTCAGCAATACAATAAAGCAATTGAAATAGATCCGCAAAATGGAGAAGCATACGAAGAACGAGGAAAAACAAATGAATATTTAACCCATCTGTTAGAAGCATCTGAAGATTTTCGTAATGCTGCAGTTTTCGGAACAAATTCAGCTCAAAATTATTTTCATTCAGCAGAAATTTTATTTCATCTTAAAGAATTTGATCATGCATTGGATAATATTGACAATGCAATCTCTCAAAAACAAAAATTTCATGAAGCTTATCTTCTTCAATGTGAAATCTATTTATCATTAAATGAATTTACGAATGCCTTAAAATCAGCAGAACTTGCAATTGATGCAAAGAACTCTGCTTATGCAAACTATCTGTCTGGCCTGGCCAATATGCATCTTAACAATTACAAAGAAGCAGAACTGGATTTTGAGAAAGCCATTATAAAAGACAAGTTTCTTTTTGATGCTTTTCTGTCATTGGCAGAAGTGCAATTGCAATCTGGCAAAATTACATATGCAATTGAAAATTGTAATTATGTTCTAAGAAATGACAAAAACAATTTAAGGGCTTATTTGATCCTGAGTCAGTGCCATGGCAATAACAAAGAATTTGATGCCGCTATATCGGATATTTCAAAAGCAATTGTACTGGATACGGCTAAGTCAGAATATTTTATGCTGCGCGGTGACTACTATTTTAAATATGCTCAATATCAGAATGCAATCAATGATTTTACAGTTGCCCTTAATCATGATATTACCAATGTGAATGCCATGATGAAAAGAGCAAATGCATATGAAAAAATAGGGATGAAATCAAAAGCCGTATCAGACTATGCATTGCTGCTTAAGTTTGCTCCCGATTTGGAACCTTCTGTTATTGATGAAGTTGAACAGAAGATTTATGAACTGAACAGGGAATCAAACAAGCCGGTTATCAGTCTTACTGATCCCGCAATAAACTCAAATTCTCAGTTACTTGTGCCTGAAAATAGGGATCAGATCAGTATTGTCGGAAATATCGAAGATGAAAGTAAGCTACGATTTCTTAAAATTAATAACGATACTTTGCTTAACGATCCTGACGGAAAACTCAAAAAAGAATTCTCAGCAAGTATTCATACAAATGATCTTGAATTTATTACGATTTCAGCATCAGATATATACAATAATTCCAGCACTGTAAGCTATGCGATTGAAAGAATTGAAACTCAAGCTCCTCGTATTTTTTTACGTAATCCCTACGTTGGCGATGATGGAATAATTTCAATCAGGTCTGACGATAATTATTTATATATTGACGGCCAAATAGAGGATGAAAGTTTAATATCTTCTATTAAAATTGAAAATGTTGTTGCCAGCTATGCTCCTGGCGACTTTAATCCACGATTCACTGCAACACTTGATATTACGAAAAAAAACCGTATAAACATTACTGCCATCGACAAATATGGAAATGTAAGTGAATCAGAATATTTATTCCGCCGTGACGGGAAAATTTTAAGTGACGGTAGTCCAATGGGGAAAACCTGGGTGGTACTGATAGAAAATTCTGAATACAAAGATTTTCCAAATTTAAAATCTCCTTCTCAGGACATTCTCCTTATGCAACAAGCTCTTTCAAGATACAGAATAAACAAGGTGATTGTGAAAAAAGATCTCACAAAAAGAGAATTGGAACGTTTCTTTTCCATTGATCTAAGGGATTTGATAAGAGCAAATCATGTGAATTCATTGTTCATCTGGTTTGCAGGTCATGGAAAAAATAGTAATGACAACGGGTATTGGATACCTTCTGATGCTACGATGGATATAGAATTCAGTTATTTCAATATCAATGCTCTTAAAGCATCACTTTATTCCTATACCTCTCTTACTCACCTACTTGTGGTGAGTGATGCTTGTGCAACAGGACAGAATTTCTGTCTCGCGCTCAGAGGCCCAATAGATGGAACTGCTTGTTCCAATACTCAACTCACATTAAAAAAATCTTCCCAGGTCCTTACCTCCTCAGGTACAGGTTATGCTTACGATAATTCTCTTTTTACACGTGCTTTTGCTAATACATTATTAAACAATGAGGATGATTGCGTTACAATAGACGATATAGCAAAACGGGTAAGTATTATTCTGCGAAACAGTTCTCTTCAAACACCGGAGTTTGGAAGAATAAAAGGTCTGGAAGATGAATTAGGATCCTTCTTTTTCATTACACGATAGTAGTCTGCTTTTATTCTCATCTCTAACATTCCCTTTCCTAAACATAAAAAATATCTTTTAAACTCTTAAGGGTGTCTCAAGGTTTGTTTGTCTTACTATTGTAAAAGACCAAATAAAAAATGAACCTGAATATCCAAGAAATCCTGATCGTACTAACAATTTTTCAACTGTTGGTATTTTCCATTCTGTTTTTTACACTTACAAAAGGAATCAGAACCAGCAATTATTTTCTTGGATTATTCTTTTTTGCATTGGCATTTAATATTTTCAATTCACTTGTATACAAATTATTTGATTTTTTTATAAACCATTGTATACATTTATTTTATGTTGGATCATCTGCAGCCTTACTTTATTCTCCGTTATTTTATTTTTTCATTCTTTCACAAGTTCCTGGGAGAATTAGATCCTTCAGATTACTTCCCCTGCATCTAGTACCCTTTTTGTTACTTACAATGTATATTTTTACCGCCTTTTCGGTGCTTCCAGCTCAAGCCAAGAAGGAGATTTTATTATCCGGCGGATTGTTTTCTGCAGTTCAATACAATGTTCTTGTTGCCTTTGTGCATATTCAAGTGTTTGTTTATTTTTTGCTAACGATAAAAGAAATAAAATCCTTTAAACTTAAATATCAGCCATCTTTAAAGATAAAATATCTGTGGATCAGGTATATTCTATTCGGAATAACTTGCTTATGGTTAATAGATTTATTTCGTTATATTTCTGAACTTTATATAAATCAAATTAAAGCTCCAGTTGAAATATTTCTATATCTTGGGTTTATTGTGTTTTGTTTTTTGTTTATTCAAAAAATTTTCTCCCAGCCATTCATTTTCAATGTATGTGAAAATTTCACAGAGAATAAAAAACAATCCCTTTCAGACAGAATTAGAAAACAATATTATCAGAAACTTCTGACCTACATGAACAATGAACAACCTTTTCTTGATCCTGAAATCAATCTTTCCAGCCTGGGCCAAAAAATATCTATCCCTCCCCGCTCTTTATCAGAAGTAATCAATACAATGGAAAGAAAGAATTTTTATGATTTTATCAATTATTATCGTATTAAGGAATCCGAAAAACTTTTATTAACCTCTTCCGGAAGAGAAAAGACAATCTTAGAGGTTTTATACGAAGTTGGATTTAATACGAAATCAGCTTTTAATATTGCTTTTAAAAAACAAACAGGAATGACTCCAACAGAGTATAAAAGAAGGAATGAATTTATTAGCCTGTTAAAGAGAAGTAGTTAGACTGTATACCATTATACCGCACAGGTTAAAATCATATTTTAAATTATTAATTCAATTAAAAGAATTTTGAAATTGTATTTCAAATAGTTATAAATCTAATTATTCTATATAATCTAAACTTATAAGAATTGATTTATTCGCAATAATGTTCAACATATTCATGAATATATTTTATTGACTAAAGGAATAACAATAGAAAGAGATGCTAATCAGGTAGTATTATCCAACATTAAAGAGGATTCCAGGCCGGACCAATGAGCGTATTGCAGAAATGATACTATCCGGATCGAATCCGCATTCTTTATACAATTCACTTTGTGTCCCCTGATCAATAAACCGATCAGGTACACCAAGTCTTTTTACCTGAGCCTGATACGCATTTTCACACATAAATTCTATCACCGCACTGCCAAAACCACCGACTATCGTTCCGTCTTCAACTGTAATAATACGATCAAACTGTTTAAAAATACTGTGCAAGATTTCTTCATCCAATGGCTTGACATATCGCATATCATAATGTGCTATACTTATCACAGGAGAAGTATTCAGCTTTTTTAATGCTTCCTGTACTAAATTTCCGGCATGCCCAATGGAAAGAATTGCAATATCAGATCCTTCTTTTAACTTACGGGCCTTCCCGGGTTTCAATTCACTGAAAGGTTGACGCCAGTCAACTCTTTGTGCTCTACCCCTTGGATATCGTATTGAAAAGGGTCCGTATTTATCCAATTGAGCAGTATACATCATATTTCTCAATTCAATCGCATCCATGGGAGCAGCAACAATTAAATCCGGTATGCTTCGCATATAGGCTATGTCAAAAATTCCGTGATGTGTAGCTCCGTCTGAACCAACCAGACCTCCCCTGTCAAGGCAAAAGACTACTCCCAGTTTCTGTAATGCCACATCATGTATAACCTGGTCATAAGAACGTTGCATAAAAGAAGAATAAATGTTACAAAACGGAATAAGTCCCTGAGAGGCAAGTCCTGCTGAAAATGTAACTGCATGCTGCTCTGCGATACCGACATCAAATGTTCGTTCCGGCAATTCATCCATCATTATTTTCAAAGAACAACCGGTAGGCATTGCAGGTGTAATTCCTATAATTTTTTCATTTTTCTTTGCTAGTTCGAGGAGTGTAATCCCAAAAACATCCTGAAAAAGTGGCGGCTGAGCTATATCTGATTTAAGTTTAACAATTTCCCCGGTATCTTTATTGAATTTGCCCGGTGCATGAAATTTTGTTTGATTCAATTCAGCCTGTTTAAATCCTTTCCCTTTTTTCGTAAGTATATGCAATAGTTTTGGCCCCGGTATATTTTTCATGTCATCAAGAATTCTGGTAACATGCAAAACATCATGTCCGTCAATCGGACCAAAGTACCTGAAGTTTAATGCTTCAAATAAATTGCTTTGTCTAAGAAGGATGGATTTTATCCCATTTTCAAGCTTTTGAGCATATTCCCTGGCGTTTGGTGCAATCTTATTAATCTTGCCCAGTACATTCCAGATGTCATTTTTAAATCTGTTGTAGGTTTTTGAAGTCGTAATATCAACGAGGTATTCTTTAAGTGCTCCTACACTCGGATCAATGGAAATATTGTTGTCATTGAGTATAACCAAAATATCTGTATTTTCAATTCCTGCATTGTTTAATCCTTCAAAAGCCAACCCTCCTGTTAATGAACCGTCTCCAATCACAGCAGCCACATTTCTTTTTATTCCTTGTTTTTTATCGGCAACAGCAATACCTAAAGCTGCTGAAATTGAAGTTGATGCATGCCCCGTGCCAAAAGCATCGTATTCGCTTTCATTCATTTGCGGAAATCCACTTATTCCTTTGTATTTACGATTTGTATGGAACTGATCTCTGCGGCCTGTTAATATCTTATGCCCGTATGCCTGGTGTCCTACATCCCAAATTATTTTATCGAAGGGAGTATTGTAGGCGTAATGCAAAGCCACTGTAAGTTCAATAACTCCTAAGCTTGCTCCAAAATGTCCCGGATTATTTGAAACTTCATCGATAACAAACTGTCGCAATTCTTTACTTACCTGCACCAATTCTTCAATCTTCAATTTTTTCAGATCGGCAGGACTATCAATTTTCTCTAGCAATGGATATTTTGAGGTCATACGATAAAAACAAAATCGCCCAAAGTTAATAATTCTTAATGAGATAGTTTGAGTAGACACTTCGGTTCTTGTAATTTCGTTTATTTAAGCATAATAAATCTGCGATGAAGACAATACTTGTAAAATTTAATATTGTAATTCTTTATATCATTCTATTATCCAATTGTGTGCCTCCACAATATGTATCAGAAATAGAATCAGAAAGAGACAATTGTAAAACTATTAGAGAAGAACTCTGGACTGAAAATGAAAAATTAACTGTTCAAAATACGGAACTTCAGGCTGATCTTGAACTTGCAAAGGCAGCAAAAGCAAAAATGGAAGAAATGGGTCTGAAAAATGCAGAAGAACTTAAAAACCTTAAGTCACGTCATAGTCAATTAAGTAAGCGCTATAACGAGCTGGAAGATGCACACGAAGCCTTAATCAATGGCAGCGATGCCGAAACCCGCCAATTGATGGGAAGACTGGAAAATACTCAGAAAGATCTTTATCAACGTGAAGATCAGCTCAATCAGACAAAAATTCAACTTGATAAAGAACGTGATGAACTGAATGCATTAAAAAGCGAATTGCAAAAGCAAAATGCACAACTTCTCGAATTGCAGGATATGCTTACTAAAAAAGACAAAGAGGCAGAAGCATTAAAGCAAAAGCTTTCTGCGGCTTTAATGGGATTTGAAAATCAAGGACTTACTATTACCAAGAAAAATGGCAAAGTGTATGTGTCACTGGAAGAAAAGCTATTGTTTGGAAGTGGCAGTACTCAGGTTGATGCAAGAGGAATTGAGGCACTTAAAAAACTTGCCAATGTTTTGGGACAAAATCAGGATATTCATATTATGATTGAAGGTCATACCGATGATGTTCCTGTAATTTCAGGGTCGAAATTTGAAGATAACTGGGATTTAAGTGTTCAGCGTGCAACAGCAATCATTCGCATACTTCTTGATGGATCTGACATTGATCCAAAACGATTAACTGCTGCAGGAAGAGGGGAGTTTATGCCTGTTGATCCGAGAACAACAGCCGAAGCAAGACAGAAAAACCGGCGAACGGAGATTATTTTAGCTCCAAATCTCGATGAAGTATTTGAATTGCTCGAATAATAAGGAGAAAATACAATACAGAATTTACCCAGTCACCTAGACAGTCATAATATCTACTTCTTTGGCTTCAATTAATTCATCCACCTTTTTGATGTAATCGTCTGTCAGTTTCTGAACATTTGCTTCCGCATCTTTTTCCATATCTTCTGAAAGACCGTCCTTTTTCATTTGTTTTAACGCATCATTGCCTTCGCGTCTTGCATTGCGTATACTCACCCGTGTATTCTCTCCAAAATTCCTGATTTGTTTTACCAGATTCAATCTTCTTTCCTCCGTTAACGGAGGAATGTTAATGTGGATTATTTCTCCATTATTCACAGGTGTAAGACCAATATTAGCAGCAAGGATAGCTTTTTCAATCGGTTCGACCATTGCCTTTTCCCAGGGTTGAATTACGATGGTTTTAGCATCGGGCGTATTGATATTGGAAACCTGATTCAAAGGTGTCACCGAACCATAGTAATCTACTGTAATGCCATCAAGTATATTTGGTGTTGCTTTCCCGGCCCGGATACGTAAAAGTTCATCCTCCAGGTGCTGGACAGCTTTGGTCATCATTTCTTCAGTAACTTCCAGTTGCAATTGAATGTCTTCTTCCATGGGACTTTGTTTTACATTATAACAAAAATAAAAAAATATTCATACCCTGCTATAAAACAATACATCATTGATTATTAACAAGTGTGCCAATCATTTCACCTTTTAATAACTTCAACAAGTTCCCTTCAGTATTCATATTAAATACGATTACCGGTAAATTATTTTCAGAGCACAAAGTAATGGCAGTAAGATCCATAATTTTAAGCTCTTTTTTATATGCTTCTTCAAAAGTTATTTTATCATAGCGAACAGCAGAAGAGTCTTTTTCAGGATCTGTATTATAAACGCCATCAACCCGTGTACCCTTTAATAATACTTCTGCTTTCATCTCGATGGCTCGTAATGTTGCTGCTGTATCTGTTGTAAAGTAAGGATTCCCCGTTCCAAAAGTGAAGATTACAATCTTTTGATTTTTTAACGCTTCCTCAACTCTGTCTTTTGAATATCTATGTCCAACAGGAGACATTTCAATGGCAGTAATCAATGTGCTTTGACAATGCAATGATTCCAGTGCAGATTGAATAGCCAGTCCGTTAATCACAGTTGCCAGCATTCCCATATAATCTCCCTTAACACGATCGAAACCGTCTGATTCTCCAGACATTCCTCTGAATATATTGCCTCCGCCAATAACAATGCCTATTTCTATTCCAAGTTCACTTGCGTTTTTTATTTGTTTTGCATATTTAATAAGACGGCTTTCATCTATTCCATATTGCTTAATGCCCATCAGCGCTTCCCCGCTAAGCTTAAGAAGAATCCTTTTGTATTTTGGCATGTTGAATTGTTTTTTTATTCAACTAAGTTATATGAATTTCGAAACCGGGCAAAAAAAAGAGGGCCAATTGACCCTCTTTTTTCTTCGACTGTATGATTAATTGGAAAGTGAATATCTTAAAAATTCAGTAACTGTAAGATCTTTTGCAGACTCCTGAAGGTATTGACGAACTGTTTTCTTGTTGTCTTTCGTAAAGTCCTGGTTTAATAATGTACTTTCCTTATAAAATTTATTCAATTTCCCTTCCGCGATCTTATCTACAATGTTTTCGGGTTTTCCTTCTCTTAAAGCTTGCTCTCTGCCAATTTCTCTTTCCTTTTCAACAACATCTGCAGGAACATTTTCTTTGTCAATTGCAATAGGGTTCATGGCTGCAATTTGCATTGCTACATCTCTTGCAACCTGTATTTCTGTTTTCTTATTGAAGCCTACCAGTGTAGCTAATTTATTCCCCGGATGTATATAAGAAGTAACCTGCTCTGCATCAATCTTTTCAAAATAAGCCAATTCAATCTTTTCTCCAATGATTCCAATTTGCTCGATAATTTTATCCTCAATTGATTTTCCCTTCAACTCAAGTTGCTTTAAAGAATCCAGGGTTTCCGGTTTTTTTTTCAATGCAAGTTCAAGAATTTGATTAGCAAAACTGATAAAATCTTCATTTTTAGCAACAAAATCCGTTTCACAATTCAACACGATCATAGCTCCAAATGTCCCTTCTTGATTAATTTGAGCAAGGGCAACTCCTTCACTGGCTTCACGATCGGCACGCTTGTTGGCTACTGCCTGTCCTTTCTTACGAATAATTTCTACAGCTTTTTCAAAGTCTCCATCAGCTTCCTGAAGGGCCTTTTTACAATCCATCATACCTGCACCAATAGCTTTTCTCAGTTTGCTGACGTCTGCAGCTGATATTTGAGTCATTTATTCTTGTTTTTAGTATTTAATTATCTTCTGTTTCTTTTTCTGTCATTTTATGTTCCGGTTCATCCAACTCATCATCAGATTCATTCTCATCCGAATCGTCTGATTTCTTAGCCGGAGATTTTTTTGCTGACTGTTTATTTTTCTCTATATTCTCTTTCGATGCAGCTTCCTTCTCACGTTCCAGTTTTCTTTCCTCCAAACCTTCAAGAATAGCATCACAAACTTTATCTATAACCAGTGAAATTGATTTTGAGGCATCATCATTTGCAGGAATTGGAAAGTTAACCATATTTGGATCCGAGTTTGTGTCTACCATAGCAAACACAGGTATGTTAAGCCTGTTTGCTTCTCTTACCGCAATGTATTCTTTAGAGATATCTACAACAAACATAGCTGCCGGAAGACGGGTCAGATCGGCTATGCTTCCCAGGTTTTTCTCCAGTTTAGCTCGTTGACGGGTAATTTGCAGTCTTTCACGTTTTGACATGTTATCAAATGTCCCGTCAGTAGCCATTTTATCAATAGAAGCCATTTTTTTCACCGCTTTCCGTATGGTTGGAAAATTGGTCAGCATTCCCCCGGGCCAACGTTCAGTAACATATGGCATATTTGCTTGTTTCACTCTTTCAGCAACCAGGTCTTTTGCCTGTTTTTTTGTTGCAACAAATAATATTTTTCGACCTGATTTTGCAATCTGTTTTAAAGCCGAGGAGGCTTCATCCAGTTTTACTGCAGTTTTCTGCAAATCAATAATATGAATCCCGTTTCGCTCCATAAATATATAAGGAGCCATGTTTGGATTCCACTTTCTTCTCAGATGTCCAAAATGCACACCTGCATCTAATAATTCGTTGAAATTTGTTTTCGGCATGTTAAATTTGTTTACATTCTATAAATTTGTCAACTCTGAAGTAGTTCCAACCGGAAGTCTCCCGAGTTTAGATACTAAACAATATATAAAGAAATTAGCGCTTACTGAACTGGAATCTTTTCCTTGCCTTGGGTCTCCCAGGCTTTTTCCTTTCCACTTCCCGCGGATCTCTTGTAAGGAATTTATTTGTTTTAAGCACATCTTTCGTTTCAGGATCAATTTTAACCAGTCCCCTGGCTATTGCCAAGCGTAAAGCCTCAGCCTGTCCTTTAACTCCTCCTCCCTGCAGATTCACCTTGATATCATATTTTCCAATTGTATTTGTGACTTCAAGAGGTTGATTCACAATATATTGCAATTGTCTGAAAGGAAAATATTCTTTTACGTCTCTATTGTTTACGCTAATATTGCCTTTGCCATCACTGATGTATATTCTGGCAATCGCAGCTTTTCTTCTACCTAAAGCATTTATTACTTCCATAAAACTATTTAATAGAATTTAATTTTAATTCTTTCGGCTGCTGAGCTTCATGCTTATGCTCAGGTCCATTATATACATAAAGATTTTTAAAAATTGCATTTCCAAGTCTGTTTTTAGGCAGCATTCCCTTTACCGCATTTTCTATAACTCTGGATGGATTTTTTTTCATAATTTTTTCTGCTGTCTCTGATTTCTGACCTCCCGGATAACCTGAGTATCTGATATATTCTTTGTCCTGAATTTTATTTCCTGTAAGTCTGATTTTTTCAGCGTTAATAATTATCACATTATCACCACAATCTACATGAGGTGTAAAATCAGGTTTGTTCTTTCCCCTGATGATTTTAGCAACTTTAGATGCAAGTCTTCCTAAAACCTCATTGGTAGCATCTATGATGTACCATTCCTTATTCACAGTAGCCTTATTTGCAGACTTTGTTTTATAACTTATTGTATCCACTTTGAAACATTTATATTATTCCTGAGGGTTTTACTAAAACTACCCGATTTTTGTGGAGTGCAAAAATACAATAATTTTTATGAATTAAACAAGGGCTTTTCAATTTATTTTATTTGAGCACAAATGGCCTAAAAATGCTTGTATATCGCGCTATTGAATTGAGTTTGAAACTTCCTGACTTTAAGAGCAAACCCATTTGTCAAAAGTTATTGCTCATAGGATCAAGTATCGGTTGATGATCCTGATAACAGGATCATTTTACCCGGCTAGTCCAGTGAATACTGATTTTAATGAGCAACAGGGTTTCTGTAAATTGACATATCGGTTGAAAAAGGCTGAACATTTAAACGTGCATAAAATGTTATGCCAGCTTGGATTCAGAACCTATAACTATTTCTTCATAGTTCAGGATTGCATAATTACATTTTCATGTAAAATCACTTAATTTGTAGAGTAATTGTTGAAATCATGTTCTCACAAAGACACCATCGTTATTTATTCCTTTTTGCCACTGCTCTTCTGGTAATAAGTATGCCGGTTTCTGTTTTCCTGCTTAGTGCCGCACAAATAATACTGTTTGTTAACTGGTTGCTGGAAGGCGATTTTAAAAACAAACTCCATATCTTAAAAACAAGAAAAGCTGTTATGCTTGTGATCTCAATTTTTTTTATACACTTATTGGGGTTGCTTAATACAAATAATTTTTTCAGTGATCTTTACACCCTGAGATTGTTATTTAGCGGATCAAATAGTACTGAGATTCTTACCAATTTAAAAGAGGCTTCTTTACCTTCTAATTTCATCTATGCCTTGCACGATCTCAGGATCAAACTCCCTCTGCTAATATTGCCATTGGTATATGGAACTTCCGGACCTTTTTCGAAAAATGAATTTAAATTTATCATTCATCTGTTCGTTGCTGCTGTCCTTGTAAATTCATTTATAACAACTTTCATACTGCTCGGATTCTCAAATATCAACCTGATCGATTCCCGTTATGCTTCAATATTTATCTCTCATATCCGCTTCTCCCTTTTAATAGTATTATCGATTTTTACCTTATGTTATCTTGTTTTTTCCAATCAATTCAGGCTTTTCAAAGGGGAAAAATCGATATCACTGCTTATGATCGTCTGGCTGATATTTTTCCTTATTTTTCTTAAAGCCTTTACCGGCATTGTTATTTTCCTGATCCTTTTTCCTGTTGGTTCTATTTGGTGTGCATATTTCCAGAAAAAATCAGGATTAATAAAAATGACTTATCTGATTAATATGTTCTTAGCAATTGCAGTTATTTTCTATGTTTTATTTTCATACTTCCGTTACAGCCAAAAACATGATGAAAACATGGAAATGCTAAAAGAAAAAACTTCCAGCGGCAATCTTTATGTACACAATGTTTCAAGCGATCAGTATGAAAATGGATACAAAATATGGATTAATATTTGTGAAGAAGAGCTGGCTAAAGAATGGAACAAGAGGAGCAGTTTTGGCTATGACTCAATCGATAGTAAAGGACAAAGGATGAGAACAACATTGATCAGGTACATGACTTCCCTTGGTTATACAAAAGACTCCGTAGGAATAAACAAGCTTGATGAAGAAGATATTAAAATGATTGAGAAGGGTTATACCAATTGCCTCTATAAGAATAAAATTGCTCTTTATCCCAGGATTTATGAATTTTTCTGGGAAATTGACAGGTACAGGAAAAGTCATGACCCCAGTGGCCAATCCCTGGCTCAGAGAATTGAGTATTTAAAAACAGGCATTCATATTATCCGCGACAATTTTTGGTTTGGCACAGGTACCGGTGATATTCAAAATACATTTCAAATGCAATACATCAGAGACAATTCAAAATTAAAGCTCAAATACAGGTACAGAACACACAATCAGTTTATTACTTTCTTCCTGACCTTTGGAATCTTTGGTTTTCTCTGGATTCTTTTTGCACTGTTTTACTCTCCTGTTCTTGAAAAAAAGTATGGGAATTTTATGTTTCTCATGTTTTTTCTTATTGGTGTTCTCTCCATGCTGAATGAAGATACTCTTGAGACTCATGTGGGCGTTTCATTCTTTGCTTTCTTTTATTCTTTCTTATTATACTCAATACCCAAAGATGATACTTCCCCTCAAAAGAATTCATGAATCGTTTTTTTGTCGGGATGTACTGGAAGTTGCTCCTGATCTGATCGGCAAAGTATTGGTAATCAAAAATGATAAAACCATTTCTGAATTTATGATCACAGAAGTCGAAGCATACAGAGGTGAAGAAGACAATGCTTGTCATGCAAATAAAGGAAGAACCGGTCGTACGGAAATTATGTACCATTCAGGAGGGCATATTTATGTTTACCTTATCTATGGAATGTATTGGATGCTGAATTTTGTTACAGGAAATAAAGATGAACCGCAAGCTGTCCTGATAAGAGGAATTGAGGGATTTGACGGACCCGGGAAACTTACAAAACAGCTTAAAATTGATGGCTCCTTTTATGGTGAAAATCTTTGTTATTCTGATCGTTTATGGATTGAAGACAGAAAGCAAAAACCGGATATTGAAATTTCAAAACGAATAGGAATTGATTATGCAGGTGACCCCTGGGTAAGTAAACCATGGAATTTTAGGATTTCTTATCCAAAAAATTGTTAAGATATTTAGGCCAAATGTACACTTGTATTTGAATTTGATTTTAAATTCGCGTTCTTTGTCGACAAGTTTATAACCATACCTGATGAAAAAATATTCAACAATTAATACGCTGACCGGTTGGATTGTTTTCCTTATTGCTTCTTTCACTTACTTATCCACCCTTGAACCAACAGCCAGTTTTTGGGATTGTGGTGAATTTATTGCCGCATCCTATAAACTTCAGGTAGGACATCCTCCCGGAGCCCCCTTCTTCTTGCTTTTGGGCAGAATATTTACACTCTTTGCCGGAAATAATAAAGAACTCGTTGCTCTCACTATTAATGCACTTTCAGGCCTTGCGAGTGCATTTACAGTTATGTTTCTGTTCTGGACTATTACTCATCTGGCAAAAAAGATTATCTCTCAAGAGGATTCTCCTGATCTTTCAGGAAAAATTATTATTCTGGGGTCCGGGGTTGTTGGAGCATTAGCTTATACATTCAGTGATACTTTCTGGTTCTCGGCTGTCGAAGGCGAAGTGTATGCCAGCTCTTCACTTTTCACCGCATTGGTCTTTTGGGCGATTTTGAAATGGGAAAATGTAGCCGATGAGAAATACTCAAACCGGTGGTTGATTCTAATCGCATATATGATGGGATTGTCTATTGGTGTTCATTTATTGAACCTCCTGGCCATTCCGGCAATTGTGTTAATTTATTATTTCAGAAAATATAAGGTTACAAAACAAGGGGTTTTAGCTGCATTAGGTATTTCCGCACTGATTCTTGGAGGTATCATGTATGTTTTAATACCGGGTCTTATCAAAGTTGCAACAATGTTCGAAAGAATCTTTACCAATGGTTTCGGGATGCCTTATTTTTCAGGAGTCATTATTTACCTTTTCATTCTTTTCGCCCTGTTGACATATGCCATTATCCGGACAACCCAAAGGAAGAATGCAATTTTGAATACGATATTCCTTGTTGTAACTGTTATCACAATTGGTTATTCATCCTACACATTGGTATTAATAAGATCTGCAGCCAATCCCCCTATGGACCAAAATAATCCTGAAAACCTGTTTAACCTTTTATCATACCTCAACAGAGAACAATATGGAGACCGTCCTCTTATTTACGGACAATATTTTAATGCTCCCGGTCAGAATGAAGGAAATGGAAAACCTGTTTACGCTCCCATTAACGGGAAATATGAAATAATAAACCACAAGCCCGAGTACAAATACGACAACTCTTTTAAAACCCTTTTCCCAAGAATGTATAGTTCACAACCTGATCATATCGATGCATACATGAGATGGACCGGAATGAAAATGAGTGATCTGTACAGAGTGCAGGTAGATCAATCCGGAGAAGTGATCAGAGATCGTATGGGAAATATCAGGTACGATTACAGGCAACCCAAGAAAAAACCGGGATTTTCAGATAATATTCTGTTTTTCTTTAGATACCAGTTGGGTCATATGTATTTCAGGTATTTCATGTGGAATTTTGCCGGCAGACAAAATGATATCCAGGCTCATTTTAAAGAAGAAATTAATAACGGAAACTGGATCAGTGGATTCAAGTTTCTCGATTCAGCCCGAATTGGCAATCAAAATGTACTTCCTGATAAGCAATTAAATAACCGTGCACGCAACAGATATTTTTTATTGCCCCTTATCTTTGGAATCATCGGTATGCTATTTCATTACAAACATGACAATAAAAATTTCTGGGTTGTTATGTCATTGTTCTTCTTTACCGGAATAGCCATTGTAATATACCTGAACCAGTATCCGATGCAACCGCGCGAAAGAGATTATGCCTATGCAGGGTCATTCTATTCCTTTGCTATATGGATAGGACTGGCTGTTGCTGCTTTATACAAAACAGCTAAAGATAAAAATCTTGAATCTTTATCGGGATATGCAATCCGGGGATCAATTGTTGTTGTTATACTGGCCATTTTTGATTATGCCAATAACGGCAGATTAAGCTTCACATGGACAGCCATTTTCACACTATTCTTAATTCTGTTGTTGCTGTTAATCATGAAACTTTTAGGTTCCTCTATTAAGAACAACAAAACTCTGGCCTCTCTTATTCTGATTCTTTCTATCCCTGTGCCCATCATCCTTGCTGCGGAAAACCGTGACGATCATGATCGCTCAGGGCGATTTGTTGCACGCGACTTTGCAACAAATTATCTGAATTCCTGCGAAAACAATTCCATCATCTTCACTAACGGCGATAACGATACATTCCCTTTATGGTATGTGCAGGAAGTTGAAGGTGTAAGAACCGATGTTCGGGTGATCAACTTAAGTTATCTTTCAGCTGACTGGTATATTGAACAAATGGAACGCAGAGCATACGAATCTGAACCGGTGAAAATGACTCTTACAAAAGATAAGTATCGTCAGGGCAAGCGCGATATAGTAATTCTTTTTGACAGGGTAGAAGGATATGTTGATCTGAAAGAAGCCATGGAGTTTCTTGCAGACGATGAATCCCAGCCATTGTCTCTTCCCGGTATTTCCGAACCCAATTATTATATCCCTCAGCATAAGTTCAGATTGTCCGCTGATTCGGCGCTGGTATTTGGAAACGGAACCATAAAACCAGAAATGGCTGACAAATACCTCCCGGAGATCCGATGGGAAATATCGCGCAATTACCTGATTAAAAACCACATCATGGCTCTTGATTTTCTATCGGCCAATGAATGGCAACGCCCCATTTATTATGCCATTACTGTAGGAGATGAAAACTACATCAACCTGAATGATTTTTTTGAAATGAGCGGCCTCGCCTACAGAATTATTCCGGCTGTTACAACTGATAACATAGGATATGCAGGCGGTATCAATACCGAGGTAATGTTCAACAATATGATGAATAAATTCAGATGGGGAGGCATTGAAAATGAGAAGGTTTACCTGGATGAAAATTGTATGCGCATGTTTTCCAATATGAGACATAATTACAGCAATCTTGCCGAAGCCCTTCTGCTCAAAGGGAAAGCCGATTCGGCCGAACTGGTTCTTGATAAGTGTCTGGAATTGATTCCAAACCGTATTATACCTTATGATGTATACATGTTAAACATGGTAGATACGTATTACAAATTAAACGAGCAGGAAAAGGCGCAGACTCTGGCAAATACAATTCTTGAGAACACGTTCCAGGATCTTGATTATCTTGTAAGCCTTGACAAACCATTTTCAAATTATCTCATCATGGAAAAGAGGATCGCGGCGCACATTTTCAGAGAATTGATCAATATCAGTCATCTTAACGGAGATAAACTATTCAGTGCGGAAATCCATCAGCAACTGGAAAGTTACGGTCCCATACTAAATAACATTTTCAGATAGAAATGGCTTACTTTCATATTTCAGGATGGATGAAGATGATGTATCCCGGATTGATATGGGATATGCGAAACACCGACAATACAATTTTTCTCACCTTTGACGATGGTCCTACTCCTGATGTTACGGATGAAGTAATTGATATACTGAACAGGTATAATGCCCAGGGTACTTTTTTTTGTCTGGGAAGAAATGTAGAAAGACATCCCGACATCTATGAGAGAATCATCCGCAACGGTCATACCACAGGCAATCATACATACAGTCACCTGAAAGGCTGGAAATCAAAAAATGAGGAATATTATAAAGACATCGATATGGCAAGGCATCAGATAGAATCTTCACTCTTCCGACCCCCTTATGGTCAGATCCGCAGATCACAGATCAAATACCTGAAAAACGAATACAAGATCATTATGTGGGAAGTGATGAGTCACGATTACGAAAAAAGAGTCTCTAAAGAATTCTCCCTCAAGGCAATACTCAGATATACAAAAGAAGGCTCTATCGTAGTATTTCACGACTCGGTAAAAGCAATAGAAAAATTACGTTACATTCTTCCGCGATTTATTGAACATTTTTCTGAGAAAGGGTATAATTTTAAGGTGATCAGAGATCGCTAAACAATGAAACTTAAGGATCTTAAGAACAAAAAAATAGTAATTTTTAGTCCCGAAATTCCTCCATCAGTTGCAGGTTCAGGAGTTAACGCATATTATTTTGCAAAATTTCTATCTGTTTATTCTGCACATACAACAATATGTCATCTCAATTATAATAGCCAATTTCCAGCCTGGCAAAAAAAGAACAAACTGATTATTAACCGTCTTTTGTATTATAATAAAAATATTATAACAAAACTATTATCATTTCTTCCTCTTTTGTTTTCTTATTTTAAAAAAATCAAAAACAACGATATTATTATTATCTACAGCGGCTATTTTATTGGTTTTCAGTTTGTTATATTATTATCTCTTCTATTCAAAAAAAAAGTAATTTTTCGCTCAACTTTATTAAATGGTGATGACGCAATGACTTTGGTTTCAGGCTTTTTTTTACTAAGAAAGATAAATAAAATATTATTGGGTAAAATCACACTTTATTTTTCTATCAATAAAGAATTCACAAAAAGATATAAGAAAGTTTTTGACAATAAAGTGCCCATTTTTGAATCATTTCAAGGAGTTAATTTAAATGTATTTCATCCTGTCTCAGTCAATCAAAAAAAAATTATCAGGAAAAAAATTGGTTTGCCAGATAATCATGTCGTATTGATAACAATTGGAAATCTGATCATGAGAAAAGGGTATCATTTGCTATTCCCCCAAATTGCAAAATTAACCTTCCCTTTCATTTACCTTGTCGTTGGAGATTATGAACCAACGCCTTTCCATAGGGTTTCAAATAAAGAAAAAGCCGACATGAAATATCTTTACAATCTGGGAAATGTAGAATTGGGTAAAAGAGTTTTCTTTACCGGTCCCGTTTCAAACGTTTTCGAATATTTATGTGCTTCTGATTTTTATATTCATGGAGCTTATCATGAAGGTACACCAAATGTGCTATTGGAAGCAATGGCTTGTGGAATACCATCCTTAATATATAAATTGACAGGCCTTTCAGGTACCTTGATACATGATAACATAAATGCTATTGAATATATTGATCATGATCAAATCCCATCAATGCTTGAGAAGCTTTATAAAGATAAAAACAAGATGAGAAAAATTAGCCTAAACTCTTCGTTTAAAATTGCCGAAAAATATTCATTTGAGAAAGTAGCAACTCAATTATTTAAGCAATTGTATGCCTAATCAGAAAAAAATCTTTATTAATGCCTCAACTGTAAAAATATCCGGAGGATTAATTCTTGCTCAGAATATTGTTTCTGCGCTAATGAATAATTCTTCTTTTGAATTGCTGATAACTTGTCCGCATGATAAATTCTATCAAAAGCTTGAAGGTTATAATTCAAAATTTATTAAAGTCCCTAATTGGATGTTAGGGAGACTTTCCCGTTTTTTCCATGATTATTTCTGGCTGCCTTATCAAATAAAAAAATTTTGCCCAAACATTGTCTTTACCTTAGGTAACATTCCTGCCGTCACTAAATGTGTACAAATTTATCTTCATGATAATCCCTATGTGACTGAAGGATTTTTAACCAAAATACCACTATCTTTTTATACACTATCAATTCATTTTTTACGACGATATTTTACCTATGTGCGAATGAAATATGTCGATTGCATAATTGTGCAGACTCCTTACCAGAAGGTAATGCTTAAAGCTAAACTCAAAAGGGAAATCCCAATACAAGTGATTCGTCCTGGCATTCCGGATCATTTTAAATTCAAAAGTTCCAAAGTCTTGAATAATAAGATAAAGAGTAATTATTTTAAAGTTGCCTGCTTATCAAGATATTTTGAACATAAAAATATTGAAATATTATATGAAGCAGCTATGCATTGCAATCAACAAGATCTGCCTATACAATTTATATTGACAATTGAAAAAGAACATGGGAAAAAATCGAAAAAATTAATTGACAGAATTAAGAATAATAATCAGAATAATCATATTTTAAATATTGGGGAAATCGAAAAAGAAAATATTGCATCCTTCATGCATTCAATAGATGCACTTATTTTACCTTCATTTTTTGAAACATTTGGGATGAATTGTATTGATGCATGGTACTTTAAAAAACCATATTTTGCTGCTGATACAAAATCTTTAAGAAGCAGTTGCAATGAAGCAGCAATTTATTTCAATCCCGGGTCTGCAGAAAGCATAATCAATTCGATTGTTTCCGTCCTTATTAATAAAGCTGGAATGAAGGAAATACACAGGAAAGGAAAAGAACAATTGCTAGAATTACCAAAATGGGGAAATTATGTTAAAATTTTAGAAGATTTTTCCTCATGAAGCTAGTTTTATTTCTTTCAATCAATCGATCTGGTTCAAACTTTATTTTAAATGAACTCAGCAAAAATCCGGAAATATTGGTTTGTCCGGAAGCTGAGGCCCTTGTGAATCATTTTTTACTCCACCAAAACAATTGTATTTCATCGAAAAGTTTTGAGCGAATTAAAAGGAAACTTGCAAATGATTATAAGTTTAATAACTGGTCATTAAATATTCCTTCACTACAACTAAATGATTCAGTTAAAACTTATTTTGATGCTTTTATTCTGATCTTATGTAAATATTTGGATCAAGTTAAGCCAGATGCAAAAATAGTTATTTTCAGAGCAGAGAGATTATTTCAATTGGTAGATAATTTAAGTCAGAAAAATATTATTACATATGAAATTAAGGTTTTGTGCTTAATAAGAGATATTCGCGCAATTTATGCATCACAAAAAAATACTGTTAATCCTGATTCCGGTAAAAAAATGTCTTCTAATCCGATCAGAACAACAAAATACTGGATCTGGTATATTCAAAGTATTCAACATTTGAGTGGATTTTATTTCTATCAGATCCGTTATGAAAACTTTATTTTAGAATACAATGAATCATTAATTCGAATATTTAATATACTTGGAGTATCTGTTAAGCCATTAAAATCAACAGGAGATTTATATGAAAGAATGTTGGATCAACATAAGAAAATTCATAAAAACTGCATTAAGTACCCTATAGCTTCAAGAATTAAAGCATGGCAACAGAATTTATCAAAATATGAGATTTATTGCATTGAACATCTGGCAGAAAAAACTCTGAGGAATTTGAATTACAGATTGTTAAATCCCGAAACCAACCTTATATTATTATCCTTATTACAACTTAAATGGCATTCTTCATATATTACAGGAAAAATAGTAAGAAATATCAGATACAGCTTAAAAAACTTGATTTATGGATCACCTTAGACTATATAATATTTTCTCCAAGCGATATTTAAAGTCTTGGGTACTTGGATTCTTTATGAAAGAAAAGTTTAGCGAAATTGAAACATACTGTATGTTTATCGGATATCAAAGAAGCGGACACAGTTATATAGGTGCTTTACTCGATGCCCATCCTAATATAATTATGGCAATGGAAGCTGATGCATTAAACCTGATTAAAAAGGGATATAACCGTAACCAGCTCTATTATTTATTAATGGATAGATCGAGGTATTTTACAAAATACCTGAATAATATCTGGACTGGTTATTCCTATGCAATCCCAGATACATTCCAGGGGAAATATACAATCATAAAAGCAATTGGAGATAAAAAGGGTAGCGTAAGCACTGAGTACTTCGGTAATGATGAAAAATTGATTGACAAGTTAAAACAAATAGTTCAATGTAAAATAAAAATATTGCATGTTATCCGAAATCCGTTTGACAATATCTCTACCATGACTATACGCCATTTAAAGCCCGACACTGATGATGCAATAAATTTGCTTATGAAGAAAATTGATCTCTATTTTAAGAAGGTTGAAATCAATAATACATTGAAAAAAAACCGGAATCTTGAAATACTCGATGTATATCATGAACAATTCATTGAAAATCCATTTGAGAATTTTAAGAAAATCTTGAATTTTATCAATATCAATGCAACAGATGAATTTATTCAAAAATGTATTGCAAAAACTTATAAAACTCCTCATTACAGTCGGTTTGAAATAAATTGGCCTGGTAATCTCAAAGAATATGTACAGAAAAAAATCGATAATTATCCTTTTCTAAAACATTATACATTTGACAGGAAGTAACTCAGAAGAATTGTTTAAAGAGATTAAATCGTTAATAATACTGCTGCGCAGGCAAAAAGAAACAGATACTGTCTGGCCCCGATTTAACGGTCTTGTCAATGATAAAATTGACCAGATATGTTCGAATTTTGACACACGTTGGTTGGTTTCAATTGCAGATACCTATGCTGATTATGGAACACCAATAGAACAAAGAAATGCGATGTTCGTTAGCATAGTCGTGAATTTTGAAAAATTATGGGCTACAAATTTACTGATGTACGATATACAACTTAACCAAAATAAATTGAATAGACTTAAAAAAAATCGAATTATTCCACTCTGGGATGGTATGTATAGTTTTAATATCAATCACGGAGACATGGTAAACAACCTTTTTTTACGAATTAGAAGGTTGATAAAAGATACTCCTGTAATTGAAAAAATTTTTGAAACAGTACTCGATCGAATACTAAAAAATGATACAATTCTAACCAATATAAATACTTATCATCAGAGATTACTAGAGAATCCAAGAAAAATATCCATTGTGAAAGGAATCATCAGGAAAATCAGGATTTTCTTTAGAAATTACCGCTTATACTAAAGGTGTCCTTTTTTTCAGTTGAATGATCATTGTAATGAAGTGATCTGTTATGCTTTGATAACGGGAAATGAAAATACATTATTTCTTTCCCTTCATTATTTACTAATTTCCCATTTCTCCACGTTATTATCCAATTGGTATGTCCCAATCTATATCTTTGGGTATCACTATCATAAATTTGTTTTTTAAATGTCTGAAGTATCCCTGATCGAACATAATAATCGATGATGTGATTAAAATCAACTGAACGCTCAAGTTTAGCAGGAATATTCTTTTTATAAAGGCTAAAATATGTATGTAGTTTTAAAAAAAATTTGTTCTGCCTTAATAAATATCCGAATCTGTTTTTTCTGACTTTTTTTATAATATTTTTCTTTATTTTTTTTTCAGTAAGATCAATCCCTCCAGGAACAATGAATTCATCAAAGCAATAACATTTACTGCTTTTAAATACATCTTTATAATTAGGGGCCGATGAAAAAAGACTAGTAACTGGTTCCTGATTTTTACAAAGACAAAAATGTCCCGGGAAAAAAGATGTATCCGGGGAAATTATATCATATCCAAATGCAATAGGTTCTGCAAGAAAAGAATCCAGATCCCCTAACACAATGTCCAAATCGCAATACCCCCAATACATATAATCCTTGAGCCATTCTGAGAAAATATATCCAAAAGCCGGCTTGAAATCACATATTTTATAGGGATGACAGATATTTGTATCCAACTGAAATCTATTGCTCAGCAATTTATTAAAGGCATCCAATGTTATCGGAATGATACGTACATTATTTGGTAATTTGCTCCGAAAAGAAATGTCTGAAAAAATGATCCAATCATAATTGACATTGAATGCAACACTTTTAAAAAAGAAATTAATCCATGTTGGTTCTTCACCAAAGAAAGGTAATATAAAACAGGCCCTTTTCATTTTATCATACTTGTGTGTCTTTAAATACATTTAATGCCGGTTGGACTAATCTCAAAATTTATTGGTATATCATATTTACAAATCACATGAAATTCCTTTTTATTCTTTGATAAACGAAAATGAAAAACAGGGATTTCCATTTGTGTATTCGTCTCAACCAATTTGTCTTTAAAATAGCGAATGGTCCAATTTTTTAAATTCTTCCGTTCAAAGCCTGCATCAGAAAAAATTAAATCACTCTCAGATACCTTAATCAATTTATTTTTTACTGCATGCCATACAATCTCAGAAAAATCATGTGGGGCTGACATACTTTTTCTCTTATAATAAAAGAAAAGTTTAAATTTTAATTCCGTTAATGTATAAGGACCTGAAAATAAAAACCTGATTTGGTTTTTCAGCATAAATTTAATGAGAATTATTATTTTCCTTAATGTCAACGGTCTCAGAGACTCCTTTCTGCATACTTCATCGAAACCTTCATAAATATTTGATTTAAAAACTTTTTCATAATCTAAGCCTATCCTATATAATGTATTCAACTGAGCATTATTTCTTACTAAGCACATGGGGCCTGAAATAAAATCCGAATAGCCTGAGATAAGATCATACTTATTCTCAATCTGTTGTTTAAAATAATTGCTGAGTTTCCCAAATACAATATCTGAATCACAGTATCCCCAATAGTCATATTTTTTTAAATCCTCGCTAAATATATTACCAAATGCAGGTTTAAAGTCACATACCTTGTATGGAAATTTAATCTCTATTGGAATCCCTGTTTTTGCAGAGGCAAGTATGTTAAAATCGGAAATGGTAAATTTTTTAATTCTTATGTTATTCCCTATTCCATCATACTGAATCTCGTTATCTGACAGAATAAGAAAATCAATATCAGAATTTAATTCACAACATCTCAAGTAAAACGGGAACCAATTTGGTAAATCTCCCCAGTAAATATTTATAATACAAATAGTATTAGGCATTTCTTATTTTTGTAACTTATTTGCTGTTTATGCAAAATTATATGAGGTAAACTGTTTACAACTAAATGCAATCTGTTTAGTAATTATTAATAATTTTCACACAATTAAATAGCTCAATCTTTATTTTTTTGCCCTTTAATTCATATATTTTGTAAAATTAATTATCCCATGAAAAAAACAGTTATTATACTTTACTTACTATCGGTTTGTTTTATTCATGTTTTTGGGCAAGAATGGATCTGGTCCAATCAATTGCAAAGCAATGGAGATGTCTTTCCCAGTAGCAACATTTCCATTGATATTATTTCAGACAATTCAGACAATGTATACTATAGCGGACATTATGATTCGAATCCGTTGACAATTGGTAACATTACAATTCCCAATGCCGGGAATTGGGATGGTTTTATTTGCAAATTTAATCCAAATGGTAATATTCTCTGGGCTAATGATATTGGAGGCTCCGGACGTGATGAAGCCACAGCTATGGCTATCGTGGGTGATTATATTTTCGTAATTGGTAATTTCAGAAGCGATCCTGTTACATTTGATCCCGGGATTACCCTTCCAAATTACAACCATTATGATGTTTTCCTAGCCAAATACGATTTAAATGGGAATTGTATAAAAGCAACACGAACTTTTTGGGGTAATGATCCGGATAGGGTAAGGGATATGTATTATGATGCAACACTGAATAGACTTGTTGTTGTTGGGCATTTCAAAACTGATATTAATTATTTTAATGGCAGTACGGATATTATTGTAAATGCTCAAAGTAATAAAGATATGTTCATAGCACAATTGGATACTGCCGGTACAGTTACGCGCTTTAAAAATTTCTGGACAACAAATGATAATACAATCCTAAAAGATATTAATCCGATCCAGGGAGAAGGATATTATTTAAGTGGTGACTTAACTGGTAAACTGTTTTTTGAAATGAATGACTCAATAGTAGGCGATATTGTAAATACAGATGCTCTGGCGCTTCGTATAGACAATTCATTAAACAAAGTGTGGGCCAGACGTGGTGGCGGCACCGGTTATGATCATGCAAATTCTTCTGTTTCTGACCAATATGGAAGTCTTTATCTTACCGGAAAAGTTGAATCAAGTGTCCAATTTGATAGCACAGAAACAATACTTACTAGTGCAAAAACCGGCATAGGTGCAGGAGATATTTTCCTTGTAAAATATAATAAACAGGGTGCTTTACGTTGGTTTAAGAGAAAAGGGGATGTTGGTGAAGATGATGGATACGGGATTATTCAGTCTGAGAATTTGGTTCAGTTTTGTGGCAATTATGCTGGAACACTTATTTTTAATATTGATACTCTTCGAAGTACTTCCATAACTGAATACAATACAAGCTTTGCTATTTTTGATCTCACAGGTAAAGAAGTTGGTGCTCAGGGTATTGAAGGAGATAGTACAGACGTAGGTCGTGCTATAACTTTTGATCAGAATAGAAATACAATTATTGGAGGATATTCCAATTCCGATCCTTTAATTATTGGTGATTCAATATTTTCAAATGGGAATAATCTGCGAAATGGATTTATAGCTTTATTTAGTTATCCCATGTTAGCTAGCTTTTCATATATTGAAAATATCAAATGCAACGGAGATAACACTGGTCAGCTCATTGTTACTCCCTACTTCGGTGTTGGCCCTTATACCTACAACTGGAGTCACAATCCGGGTTTAAATGATTCAACTGCTTCTAACCTCAGCGCCGGGACATATTCGGTTACCGTTACCGATTCAAGGGATTCCACTGCATTTACTTCTACTACTCTTAATGAGCCTCCTCCAATTGCCATTACATCCATTCTTACCGACGTAAGTTGTCACCCTGCTAACGGAACCAGCAACAACGGAAGTATAGATATCACTGCAGGCGGGGGAACCGGTCCGGGAACTTATGCCTATGCATGGGAGGCTATTTCAGGATCGGGAATAAATCCAACAAGTGAAGACCAGATCAACCTGACCATGGGAAAATACTGTGTGACTATTACTGACGAAAATCTCTGTGCCGAAGATGATACCTTTAATATCAACGAACCCGATGAAATCCTTTTTACAGGTTCAAGCATCATTAATCATATTACCATACCACCCGGCAGTAACGGAGAAGTTGACCTGGTCGTTTCAGGAGGAACTCCCGGTTACAGTTATAGCTGGACAGGACCGCAAAGTTACAGCTCATCAAATGAAGACATTTCCGGTTTATCCATCGGAGGCAATTATACAGTCCAGGTTTCCGATGCAGTGTTAGCCCCAAATACGTGTACAGCAGATACCAGTTTTACCGTTCTCAGCGATACTATGCTTATAGCTTATATCTCAGACAAAACAGATGTGGATTGCAAAGGAAATTATACCGGTTCGGCAACAGTTGATGTTTCAGGAGGATCGGGCCCGTTTGTTTACAACTGGTCAAATGGGGCTACCAGTCAGACTATAAATAATCTGCCCACCGGATCCTATTCTGTTACGGTAAACAATGCTACTGACACCTCTATAACATCTGTGTTTATCAATGAACCTCTGTATGAGTTATCATCCACTGTCGTTGGCACTGACCTTGTCTGTTTCAGGGACAATTCCGGAACTGCCAATCTTTCCGTTTCGGGAGGAACGCTTCCCTATGCATACTCATGGAGCAATGGGACCACAACGGAAGACCTTATCCATGTTGCTGCTTCGGATTATTATGTGACGGTTACCGATAAAAACGGATGCCAGGTAATTGATGGTGTTACTTTGGACGAGCCTGCGGCAATGGATATACGCATTTCTGTCGATCAACCGGTTTTGTGCCATGGCGACATGACAGGTATCCTTACAGCCACTGCAACAGGAGGTACCGGTACAAAAACTTATGTTTGGGATGACCCCGGCAACCAAACAGCCCAGACTGCCACCAACCTGGGAGGTGGTTTTTACAATGTTACCGCAACAGATTTGAATGAATGTACTGTTGTTGGCAATGTCCAATTGACAGAGCCTGCCGTATTAACATTAACTCCTGTAAGTTACGATATTTCCTGTGCCGGAGAAGAAGATGGTACAATAATACTTACAATTAGTGGGGGAACACCTTCTTTCTCATTTGTCTGGTCGAACAACGAATTTACCCAGAATATTACAGGTCTTGAAGCCGGAATTTATTCAGTTACTGTAACCGATCAGCACAATTGCACCGGTGTTCTTGCCGATATTGAAATCCTTGAACCGGAAGGTACAACACTGGTCTCTGAAGACGTTACGAATACATCCTGTTTTTTAACAGAAGATGGAAGTATTTCAATTGACGCTGTAAATCCCGCAGATAATCTCACTTTCTCTATTGATGGCAGCATATACATGAACAATAACGGAGTCTTTTTAAATCTGCCCCAGGGGAATTATGAGGTTTGGGTAATGGACGGAGACGGATGTGAGCAACTGCTTACATCTCTGACTGTTAGTGGTCCGGGACCTATCACACTTGATACAACAGTAACTCATGCATTGGGCAACCAGGGAGGAACTGTTATTGCCGTCGCCAGCGGCGGAAATGAACCGTACAATTATTTTCTGATTTCATCTTCAACAGATATGGATAATTCTACCGGTGAGTTTTATGATATTGCCCCCGATAATTATGAATTGTATGCTGTGGATAATATTTCATGCCCTTCGGATACCCTGCTGATCACAATCCTGCAAACAAGCAGCAATATTGTAATTTATGATGCCTTCAGTCCGAATGCAGATGGCAGGAACGATCTGTGGAATATTGGAAATATAGGATTGTACCCCGATTGTAAGGTGATTGTTTTCAATACTTGGGGAAACAAGGTGTTCAGCTCAGACGGATATACCGAACCATGGGATGGAAAATACAATGGAAAAGATCTGCCTGCAGGTACTTATTATTATACTATTGATCTTGGAGATGGTTCAGAAGTTTTATCGGGACCGGTAAGCATTGTCCGGTAATTGTTCTAAATTAGAGTAACTATGAAAAGATACCTTACTATAGCGCTTGTTCTTTTCCTGTCAATAGAATTGTCGGCACAGCAAATTCCTTTGCTAAGTCAGTATACTCTGAATCATTATTCCATTAATCCGGCTGCTACGGGAGTGTCGGACGGTTTGCCATTGACTTTTACTTACAGAAAACAGTGGGCAGGTATTAAGGGATCCCCTTCTACTCAATACCTTTCAGGAGACATGAATGTTGCCAAATCAATGGGAGTCGGAGCAAAGTTTTTTAACTACCAGGCAGGTCCCCTGCGAAAAACCGGGATGGAACTGACTTATAGCTATCACATTGATCTGAATCCCGAAAATAAACTGGCCTTCGGATTGTCAGGATTGTTTTACCAGTTTTATCTTGATAAATCCAAGCTTACTGTTGAAGATCCTGATGATGATGTATTTAGCGGTGTAGACAAGATGGTAGTGGCCGATGCCAGTTTTGGTACGTATTTGTATGGAGATTATTATTATGTCGGTATTTCAGTTCCACAGTTGTTCAATCGTAACATTGACCTGAAAACCGATAAGGTCTTACAGGAAAAGCAAGTAAGGCATTATTATCTTTTTGGCGGGTATGAATTTTTTCTGAACAGGTATTTTACTCTTGAACCCTCCCTTATGTTCAAATTTGTTGAAGCTGGTTTATGGCAGGTTGATGTAAATGCAAGGGCTGAATACAAAGAAATGCTCTCGCTGGGAGTGTCCTTCAGAAGTTCGGAAGCAATAATTGCTCAATTGGGATTTAAATACGAAGAGTTCTTTATAGGTTACTCTTATGATTTCGCAATTGGCGATTTGCATACTGCAACTTTCGGATCGCACGAAGTCTTATTGATCTACACGTTTCCAAATTTTATCCGTTAGAGATTCAAAAAGGTTCGTGGTAAAGATATCGTAAGTGAAGCAGTTATATTGCCAGCTTAATTCCCTGTATATGCCATCTGTGAAACCCATTCAGCTTTCATCAGGAATTGCACAAGTAAATATTCCTTTTTTTTCATTCGTTTAAAATTCTATTATTTAACCGGTAACTATCCCTGAGAAATTATCTGTCAACGCCATGAAAAAAATGGTATTAATACGGTCAAAACCAGGGGTACATAGTATCATTGTAAAAAAACATTCTATCTCTTCTTTTTTAAGATCAGAATACTAAGTTTGTATTCCAAATTAACCTGATATTGTTATGAACATATTATTACTGGGTTCAGGAGGTCGTGAGCATGCGCTTGCCTGGAAAATTTCACAAAGTCAAAAACTCAGCAGGTTATATGTAGCCCCGGGCAATGCCGGAACGGCTCAGCTGGGAAAAAACATAAATATTGGTGTTAATGATTTTGAAAATATTGGCCGGTTTGTCATTGAAAATACTGTGGATATAGTTGTTGTAGGACCTGAAGATCCGCTTGTTAAAGGAATCCGGGATTTTTTTCAATCCGAGCCGGCACTTAAGAATATTCCTGTTATTGGCCCCGGGTTAAAAGGTGCACAACTGGAAGGTAGCAAAGAATTTGCAAAGGATTTTATGTTGAGGAATAATATTCCAACATCACAACATTTCAGTGTAACAAAAGAAAACCTGCATGAGGGACTTTCTTTTTTGGAAAAGATGAATCCGCCTTATGTACTGAAAGCTGACGGACTTGCTGCCGGAAAGGGAGTTTTGATCATAGATTCACTTGAAGAAGCTGAAAAGGAGCTTAAACTTATGCTTGAAGGAAAATTCGGACAAGCCAGTAAAAAAGTAGTAATCGAAGAATTTTTAAAAGGAATTGAATTGTCTGTATTTGTAATTACCGATGGTATTTCATATAAAGTTTTATCCGAAGCAAAAGACTACAAACGTATTGGTGAAGGTGATACAGGTTTGAATACGGGAGGTATGGGATGTGTTTCTCCGGTTCCCTTTGCAAACAAGGACTTTTTAAAAAAAATTGAAGAACGGATAATCAAACCTACCATTGAAGGCCTGAAAAAGGAAAATCTGGATTATAACGGATTTATATTTTTCGGTCTGATGAATTGCAGCAACGATCCTTTTGTTATTGAATACAATGTACGTATGGGAGATCCTGAGGCTGAAGTAATTATGCCAAGATTAAAAACAGATCTTGTTGAGATTTTCGAATCCGTTACCAATAAGGAATTGAACAAATTAACCGTTGAATTTGACAACCAATCATGTGCTACCGTTATGCTTGTATCCGGCGGATATCCTGAAGCTTATGAAAAGGGGAAGATCATTTCCGGTCTGGAAAAAGTAAAAGATAGCATTCCATTCCATGCAGGTACAATTCTGAAAGACGGAGACGTACTCACAAATGGAGGAAGGGTACTATCCATAAGCTCATTGGGGAAAAATTTCAAAGAGGCAATTAAGACTTCTTATAAAAATGCAGCCCTTATCGAATTTGAAAAAAAACATTACAGGAAGGATATTGGATTTGATCTCTAAACCCAACATATATAAAAATAGTTACAAGTCTCAAGTTTCACATCTCAGAATCTCACATCATCAACTAACCAACTCTTCACTAATTATTAATTCTTAATTACACAGTAACACGATTCAACAATTAAACGGTAACCGGTACAAAAATATAGTCTCAAGTCACTGGTCTCAAGTTTCATAAGTCATCATCTCATTAACAACATAATTGATTAACTGGTAAACCGGACAACTGATGAAGTGAAATTATATGAAAAGCATGGCGTCAGTTTATGAGCTTCATTTCATCGATTCATCGATTCCCCGAATAATCATTTACTGACAACCCAATAATCCAACAACCTAAAAACCTGATTTCACCTTCTCAATTGCCCTTCTTCCGGCTTCCGGCTTCGGTCTTCCAACTCCTAACTCTAAACTGTCTCACTTCTCAACATCAATAATTGTCATAAACTCTTTATCTCTTTTAATAATGCACTATTTTTGTTCTCTGTGAAATGAAATCTTCCTTCAGGAATGAAAAAACAGTACGATTTTCTGGTTATCGGATCGGGTTTGGCCGGATTAAGCTTTGCACTTAAAGTGGCGGACAAGGGAAAAGTTGCGGTGCTTACAAAATCGGATTTGCTGGAAACCAATACTTTCTATGCGCAAGGTGGTATTGCAGCTGTAACCTATAAACCGGATAACATTAAAAAACACATACAGGATACCATGTTGGCAGGTGATGGTTTGTGCAATGAAGTAGTAGTAAAAATGGTTGTTGAGGAAGCACAGGCACAGATCGCAGAATTGATTGAATGGGGAACAAAATTTGATCGAGAGAAAGACGGAAAATTTGACCTGGCTCGCGAGGGAGGTCATTCTGAATACCGCATCCTGCATCATAAGGATGAAACAGGAAGTGAAATACAGCATGCACTTTCAAACCGGGTAAGGGAACATAAAAACATTGATGTATTCGAGTATTTTTTTGCCATTGATCTTATCACACAGCATCATCTCGGCCGATTGGTAAAAAGAATCATGACCGATATTGAATGTTATGGGGTGTATGCACTGGATATTCATAAAAATACCGTAGTTACCTTCTTATCGAGAGTCACAATGATGGCTACCGGAGGTATGGGAAACCTTTATTCCACAACAACCAATCCTGTTATTGCCACGGGTGATGGCATTGCCATGACCTATCGGGCAAAAGGTACCGTTAAAAACATGGAATTTGTGCAATTTCATCCTACATCCCTGTACAATCCTAATGAGCGACCTTCATTTCTTATTTCCGAAGCTTTGAGAGGACATGGTGCAATACTTAAAACCATTGATGAAAAAGAATTTATGCAGAAATACGATAAACGCGGATCGCTGGCCCCCCGGGATATTGTTGCTCGTGCTATTGACCATGAGATGAAAATAAGGGGAGACGACTATGTATATCTTGATTGCCGTTATCTTGACCCTGATGAATTGAAAACACATTTCCCGAATATAACTGAAAAATGTAATTCCCTCGGCATTGATACTGCCAAAGACTGTATTCCCGTTGTACCTGCAGCACACTATCAGTGCGGAGGCATAAAAGTAGATATGAATGGCTGCACCTGGATTCATCGCCTGTATGCTGCCGGTGAAGTATCATCAACCGGTTTGCACGGAGCCAACAGACTTGCATCCAATTCTCTGCTTGAAGCGATTGTGTATGCCGACAGAGCAGCAAAACATGCTTTGAAGCATTTTAAAAATCATTCCATTAAAAAAGAGATTCCCGAGTGGAATGACAGGGGTACTACCCATCCTGAAGAAATGGTGCTTATTACACAAAACTATCGTGAATTGCAACAGATCTTCAGTTCATATGTCGGTATTGTTCGTTCTAATATTCGTTTGAAGAGAGCACTTGACAGGTTAGAGATCATCTACAAAGAAACCGAAGAACTGTACCGAAAATCCATTGTTTCTGTTCAGCTTTGCGAACTGCGAAATCTTATCAATGTGGGTTATCTTATCATTAAAATGGCCATGCACAGAGAAGAGAGCACAGGATTGCACTACAACATCGATTATCCTCCTAAAAACGGTATTAATCTTAAAGTCTGATTGAAGCTCCTCGCTGCAAGCGGCGAGGAACTATTCTCACGAGCATGGCGAGTAATCTTCGATCCTTTTTTTGTTTATTATTTTTGTGCTCGCTAAGCCCGCAGTGCTCCGTCGCTATAGCTATGGCGCAAGCGACAAGCTACGGGGAACCGAGTTTACGAGCTCGGCCCAGCCTGCCATCCACAGGCTGGTAAACCGGCTGGCAGGGAAGCCAATGCGCCGCAGGATTCAACTCCATCTTGCTTTTATCTGATCAAGTTGGTTTAAGATAGACCCCGGATCTATAGAAGTCAGTAATTTTAACCGTGTTTCTTTAAAGTTGCTCAGTCCTTTAAAATAATTTGAAAAATGTCTGCGCATTTCATAAACTCCAACCCTTTCTCCTTTGATTTCAATTGATTTTTTAAAATGAAGTTTGGCCAACTCTACTTTTTCAGAAACAGTAAGAGGTGCTGATAACTTCCCGGTTTCCAAATAAGTTTTGATATCCCGAAATATCCAAGGAGTGCCAACGGCCCCCCTGCCAATCATAATGCCGTCAACTCCATAGGTATTAAAAGCTTCTTCAGCCCCTTCCGGTGTAACAATATCTCCATTCCCTATAATCGGTATATAAATTCTTGGATTGTTCTTCACTTCTCCTATCAGAGTCCAGTCAGCCGAACCTTTATAGAATTGTGCTTTTGTACGTCCATGAATTGTCAGTGCCTTAATCCCTGCATCCTGAAGTCGCTCAGCAATTTCCATGATGTTTTTATTCTCCTCATCCCATCCCAGTCGGGTTTTTACTGTCACAGGTATTTTTACAGCATGAACAATTGCTTTTGTCATCTCAACCATCAACGGTACATTACAGAGCATACCAGCACCGGCTCCCCTGCGTGATATCTTTTTCACCGGGCATCCGAAATTTATATCGATAAATTCCGGATTTCGTGTTTCAGCTATCTTTGCCGATTCCACCATTGAATCCACAAGATGACCATACAATTGAATGCCCATAGGACGCTCATAATCATAAATAACTAATTTTTCTATGCTTTTTTTGGCATTACGGATCAATCCATCGGAAGAAATGAATTCTGTATACATTACATCTGCTCCGAATTGTTTACAGACAAAACGAAACGAAGGATCGGTAACGTCTTCCATAGGTGCCAGAAACAAAGGTTTCTCGCCCAGCTCTAAGTCTCCAATTTTTACCACTGCTTATCTTGTTGTGAAATCATTAATTTTGCAAGCAAAATTAATGATATCTTTTTTCTTCAATAGAATTAATACCTGACTGCACAATGAATATTTCTATTATTAAAGACTTGTTTGCAGATGCAAAACCATTTGCAAAACTAATTCTTGCATTATTCATTGCATTTACTTGCTATCTCCTGGCAAGTCTGATTACAATTCTTATCATCATCTTTGTGTATCACATCCCCTTTGAAGAACTGAACCTTCATCTTAAAGAAGGTCTCGGCAATTCAGATTTATCACTTTTACGAATATTCCAGATCTCTCAGAGTATAGGTCTTTTTATTGTTCCAGCAATAGTATTGAATTATTTGATATTTCAAACCGGTGATGGTTTTTTAACATCCAAAACATACGGTTCGTTTTATTCCTGGTGGATTGTACTCTTTACACTGATATTTTCCATTCCGGTAATTCATTTTTTCATTGTATGGAACAGTTCCGTTGTTTTCCCCGACTGGTTTTCCTCTTTTGAACAAATACTTCAGGAAATGGAATCTGAAAGAACGATACTAACAAACAGAATGACTCAAAACATGAGCCTTTCAGATTATTGTATCAATTTGTTTATGATTGCCATCCTCCCTGCCGTTGGAGAAGAATTTCTTTTCCGGGGTGTAGTCCAGAAGGTATTTATTCAATGGACCAGGAACAACCACATCTCAATTCTTATTTCAGCAATACTGTTCAGCAGCATCCATTTGCAATTTTATGGTTTTGTTCCACGACTTATTCTTGGTGTCTATTTCGGGTATCTGTTTTTATGGAGCAGGAATATCTGGATGTCTGTATGGGCCCATTTTTTAAATAATGCAATGGCAGTAAGTATTTTGTACTTATCAGAAAATACCCGGATGAATATGCCCGGATTTTTCAGTCAGGAAAGCTATCCCCATCCCTCTGTAGTAATCCTTAGTACCATTATTTTATCTGTTTTGGTATTGATTACATATCATGAATTCAAGAGAAAACACAGTGCATAATGCACCCTGAATCAGGACTTTTTAAGCTCATCCTTTCGGAATACATAGGAAATACCATACTCTTCTGCTTTCATCCTTCCTTCTTCTTCAGTAAACTTTTTGAATGTATCTTCCACTTCATTCCAAATGTCCCTTATGATTTCATTTGCTTCCTTTCTCATACCGGCCAAATGTTCCTGGGCGCGCTGATAGTTTTTCTGCAAAGTTTTTTGAAACTTATATGCATCCAGGAATTGTTCATAACGCACCCTTACTACGGCAATAGTAGGATTTGTAATCGGACTGAGGGCTTTCGCTTTTCGAAGGTTTTCTCCGTGAATTAATTTCTCACCCCATTTGATCAAATCTGCCTCTGAATTTAATACCGGTAACTTATGATAGTCATCATGCATGCCAAAAATATTTCGCTCATTTTCAGAAAGATCACCTCGGGTAATAGCCATATTTACTACCTGGATAAAATGAGAAATGTACATTTTAGCTTTTTTCTGAACCTTCAGATAATCTTTGTTTTTCTTAACCTGATTCGAATATGCCTGCTTTGTTTCGTATAATGCTTTTTCAAAAGAAGGAAGAAAAGATTGTATCCGCCTGAAAGTACTTTGAGTGAATGCCAGTTTAAATGGCGGAATCTCCCTCCCTTTTTCAAAGGCTATTGTTAAAGCTTTACGACGCGCTGCATCTGTATTTGGTAAGCGGCGATATGGCATACTAAATTTTTGCTAATTAAAAACTTACACTCCCCATCTTA
The DNA here is from genome assembly GCA_964406315.1 of uncultured Bacteroidales bacterium. Lineage (GTDB taxonomy): Bacteria > Bacteroidota > Bacteroidia > Bacteroidales > UBA10428 > UBA10428. Next base: position 61,851 of record CAYORG010000001.1, read on the forward strand.
TGTGCGAAGATACAAATCATGATCTAATATACAATCCCATTCGTAAAAATTAATATTCTACATTTATTTGTGAAACAGTGTGGATTTTTTGAAACAAGCCGATTATTCATATTTAATTTTTATTTCCTCAAACAAATAAACTAACTTACAGGAAGAGCCTAATAGCATTAAAAATTTTGAAACCAAAGGATTATATTGCAAGACGTCAGGTTCTGAAGCAGCAGATCAAGACAGGAATAATATTATTATGCGGTAACATTTCAGTACCAAGGAATTATGCCGGGAATCCATATGCATTCAGACAGGACAGTACGTTTTTGTATTACACAGGAATAGATATTCCGCATTCTTATTTGATCATAGATTGTGATAAAGATGAAGAAATACTTTTTGGAGATGATCCTGGAATTGATGATCAGATATGGAGCGGAATTCAAAAAAGTATGTACCTCATAGCAAACATTTCGGGAATACATGAAGTCCTTCCTGTTTCAGAATTAAAAAACAGTATTTTTCAATTCATTAAAAACAGGCAGAAGATACACTATTTGCCTCCATATCCTTATTACAGGCAAATTTATCTATCAGAATTACTCAACATCACGGTATCTGAGGTTTTAAAAAATTACTCAGTTGAATTCATTCAGGCAGTAGTTCATCAAAGATCTATAAAATCGGAGCAGGAAATTAATGAAATCGAACATGTATTAACTGCAGTAACCAGACCAATACATTTAAAAGCTTTGGAAATGGCACACCCTGGTATTTATGAATATGAAATTGTAGCCGAAATGAATAAAATTCTGAAGGAACATGATCTTGATTATGCTTACTCTCCAATTTGTTCAGTACATGGTGAAATATTGCATAACGAGTCCCACAGAAACAAACTAAACAAAGAACAACTATTATTAATTGATGCTGGGGCCGAAAGTACCCTGCATTATGCTTCAGATATTACACGTACGTTCCCTGTTGGTGGAAGATTCACCATCAGACAAAAGGAAATTTATGATCTTGTTCTTTCTGTTGAACAAAATACTATTGAAAAGATAACACCGGGTACCCGGTATCTTGATCTTCATAAGGACGCTTCAATTCAAATAGCAAAGGGACTAATAGAACTTGATCTGATGAAAGGTGATCCGGAAGAAGCTGTGAAAGAAGGAGCACATACGCTGTTTTTCCCACATGGTTTAGGTCATATGATGGGACTTGATGTACACGATATGGAAGATCTTGGAGAAAATTTTGTAGGTTATGATAAAAACACTTTGCGAAGTAACCAGTTCGGTACAACCTATCTCAGATTGGCCAGATCCCTGCAAACCGGTTTTGTTCTTACTGTGGAACCCGGAATATATTTTATCCCGACACTTATTGATCTCTGGCGTTCTGAAAAGAAATATGAAAAATATATAAACTACCCAAACGTTGAGACGTATAAAAATTTTGGTGGAATTCGTATAGAGGATAATGTTCTTGTTGAATCTAAAGGCTGTAGAATTCTTGGCAGCCCAATTCCTAAATCACGGACTGAAATTGAAAACCTTATGTCAGTGAGAGAATGATTTATATCATTAAACTCAGTAATAAATACTATGTAATTTTTAATTAATTTAATATAGTTATCTAACAGCCAGTGAATGAATAAAATTGAATACAAAGTCCTTATTGCTGACGATTCGGAACTATCTTTTAAAATTATATCGGAAGTTCTTGAAATACTGGGTAATGAAGTCACCTTATATTCTGCAAAAGACGGGAAAGATGCTTGCGAACAGGCAAATAAAATTATTCCCGATTTAATTATTATGGATGTATTGATGCCGGTTATGAATGGTATTGATGCTATAAAAAAGCTTAGAAAGAATAGTCTGACTTCTGAAATACCCATTATTGTCCTGTCAGCTGTTGAAAGTCTTGAAAATGCATATGAGGTAGGTGCAAATGATTTTATTTTAAAACCTTTCAACCGGTTTGAGTTGTTAATTAAGGTTAGATCTGCCCTTCACCTGGTTCAAAAAATAAAAGAAATAAAACTGCAAAAATCCAAACTTGAAAAGAATCACTTTGAAGTTACCCGACAAAGAGATGAAATAGCCTTACAAAAAAAGGATATTGTTGATGATATCCGATACTCCAAACGAATTCAGAAAGCCATTTTCCCTACCGATGAATATATGCGAGAAACTATTCCCCGGCATTTTATATTGAATATGCCCCGTAATATAGTAAGTGGTGATTTTTACTGGGCAGGCAGAATCGAAGACCTGAAGATAGTTGCTGTTGGTGATTGTACAGGGCATGGTATTTCAGGAGCATTCATGACCATGGCCGGAATAGCTTTTTTAAATGAAATACTCAGTAAGAAAATTGCAGTTAAGGCAAATGAAATATTGTTCGAGCTCAGAAAACTGGTAATGAAATTATTAAAACAAAAGGGTGAGCAAGGTGAAGCAGCGGATGGCCTTGATATTTCATTGGTAATTATTGATGAAAAAAATAAAAAGATTCAATTTGCCGGAGCCAATAATCCCTTTTACCGAATTGTGAATGGAGAGTTAAATAGTATCAAAGGTGATCGAATGCCTATAGGTATACATTTGGATTTTGATAAACCCTTTACAAATCATGATATTGAAATAACTAAAGGAGACTTGATCTACCTTTTTACAGATGGATTTGCAGATCAGTTTGGAGGATCAAGAAATAAAAAATTCAGGTACAAACAATTTCAGGAACTTCTGCTTAAAATACACACCATGGAAATGGATGAACAAAAAGATATCCTTTCCCGTACAATAACGGACTGGATGGGTGATAACGAACAAATAGATGATATATTAATACTTGGATTCAAGGTATAGCAATGATATTTAGTAATTTTAAGCAGATAAGAATGAAGATTTTTAGCTCCTTTATCAGTAAGTATAGAATCAAAGGAATATTATTTTGTTTATTGTTTTTTTTATTTACGACTGCGTTTCCTCAGGGAGAAATTAATGAACAATTGCAGGAAAATGATTCAAAAGCTGAACAATACCTTGAGGAGGGGAAAAAGAATGCTGCAGCCCAGCTTTTCAATCAATCTGCATATCTGTTGCGTAGTGCAAATCGTCTGGAAGAAGCGGCGATCTATTATCAAAAAGTTCTTGAAATTAATACACAATTGGGAAATCGTCGGGGCCAGATGGTATCTCACAATAGTCTGGCTATGGTATACCTGGAAGCAGAAAATTACCAGAAAGCAATCTTTCATCTTAAGAAGGAACTTGAATTCCGCAAACAGATAAACAATAAGGCAGAAATAATTAATGTCCTTGCGAATATTGCCCTTGCTGAAAATGAGGTGTCAAGTTTTGACAGTGCAATTGAACACATTGAGCAAGCGATTGGTCTGTCAAAAGAATTGAATGACCTAACCTTATTAAAGCGCTGTTACGGTGTTGCTTTCGACATCTATGAGAGACTTGGAAATGATACAAAATCTCATACATATTTCGAATTGTATTCGGCAATTGACCGTAAATTGAAAGAACAGAAAATGGCTGAAATAACTGATGAAGCAGAACGGAAAGTTACCATAGCAGAATCGGAAAAACACATTACGCAAAAAATATTGAGTGAAACAAGTGAAGAACTTGAAAAAACTGTTTCAACACTTCAACAAGTTGAAGAACTTACACGCGAACAGAAAATGGAAATCGAGCTTAATGAGGCGAAAATAAATGAACAAAATGCACTTCTTAAAGCAAAACAACTTCGTGAAAGATACTTAATCATTGGCCTTATCGCAACCACACTCTTTATTCTGGCTCTCACATTTCTGGTTTTAAAAATTGTGAGAGCTAACAAAAAAATCAATCAACAAAAGCTGTGGCTGGAAAAACAAAACAAAGAAATCAGAGCAAGTATACGATATGCAAAAACAATACAACAAGCAATCTTACCAGGTGACAATGAATTGGAAAAGCACTTTAAATCGTTTATAATTTATATGCCTAAAGATATTGTTTCAGGCGATTTCTACTGGACATCTACACAAGAAAACGGTAAGACCATCACCGTTTATTTTGCTGTCGTAGACTGTACCGGTCATGGTGTTCCGGGTGCATTTATGTCGATGATAGGGAGCAGATTACTTGATGAAATAGTAAATGAAAAGATGATTAGCTCACCTGCCGAAATATTACGTTTGTTGAATACTATGGTTCGTACTGCACTGAGACAGGAAGAAACGGACAACAATGATGGTATGGATTTGGCTTTGTGCAAACTTGAAATATACCCTGACAGCAAAAGGAAACTTACTTTTGCCGGAGCGAAAAGACCTCTATATATTATTAAAAATACGGCAAACAAACTGATTACTCACAGAGGAGATAGAAAATCAATCGGAGGATATAGTCTTTCTAAAAAAGAAATCAAATTTACAAATTTTGATATCGATATGGAGAAAGGAGATATGGTATATGTCTTTTCTGACGGAATTATTGATCAGAATAGTCCCGATAGAAAAAAATTCGGACGTGTGCGTCTTGAAGAAGCTCTTATTGATTGTGCAAAATTAGATCCAAAAGAACAGAAAAAAGTTATTGAGAAACGACTGATAGATTATATGCAAAATGAAGAACAACGAGATGATATTACACTTGCCGGCCTAAAAATAATATGATAATGATTTACATTGAGCATCCTGAAGAAAATATTATCTGTTATCACGGGCCAATAAACATAAATCTGGTTTCGTTTACGAGCAATTATATAAAAAAACATATTGTTGCCGATGCTTCAGTTGTTGGTAAAATTTACAAAGTTTTTATTGAACTTACTCAAAACGTCTCATATTATTCTGCAAAACAATACAGCAAATTGCGTGCGTTCGGGTCAGGAATTGGTTGGTTTAGAGTGGATGAAAAGAAAGATCATTTTGCAATTACAACAGGGAATGTAATACTTAAAGAGCATGGCCCTATCCTTAAAAAAAACTGTGCAGAAATAAATTCTTTAGGTGAAAGCGAATTGAGAAAGCTAAAAAGAGTTACCAGAAGCCAGGTAGGAATCCGCGACATTGGTGCGCATATTGGTCTGATCCAAATGGGATTAATTACTGGCAATCCATTAAATTTAAACATTGAATCACAAAATGAAAATTATTCATTCTTTACAATAACAGCCAAAGTGAATAAACGTTAAAACAAAGAAATATGAAAAATTTAATTGTTGATGCAATCCCGGATTCTCCCTACTATCCCGAGGTAAATTTTAATTCAGAAACCGGCATTTGTGAATTAATCGGAGAATCGTATATGGAAGAAGCATATAAGTTTTATACCCCTTTATTAAACTGGTTTAAAGAACATACTCTTGAATTGAACAAACCGGTAACATTGAATTTAAAACTTACCTATTTCAATACAAATTCTTCCAGATTGCTGCTTGATATGCTGGATATTCTTAAAAAATCTCAGGAAGCAGGTAATGAAGTTGAAATCAACTGGTTTTATGAAGAAGATGATCCTGATGTGAAGGATGAAGTTGAAGATTTTGAGATAGAAACCGGGTTGCAGATTAAAATGATCCCTATGGAATAAAAGAATTAAACAATTCCGGTATTATTTTCGCTATATGGAAAAATTCAACCGTGCCGGAATTTTTATTCTATTCCAATGAATTTGCTTATAGAATTTTAGCGGTAAAAAATTCTCTGTTCATTCTTGCAATGTGCGTCAAGGATATTTCTTTTGGGCATTCAGCTTCACATGCCCCTGTATTTGTGCAATTGCCAAATCCAAGTTCATCCATTTTAGCCACCATATTTCTGACTCTTTCCTTTGCCTCCACTCTTCCTTGAGGTAACATAGCAAACTGAGATACTTTTGCTGATACAAATAACATGGCTGAAGCATTTTTACAGGCAGCAACACAAGCACCACAGCCAATGCATGCTGCCGCATCCATTGCAATATCAGCATTCTTTTTAGGGATCGGAATAGCATTGGCATCAGGTATTCCGCCAGTATTTACCGAAATATACCCTCTGGCTTCAATAATTTTATCAAAAGCGGACCGGTCAACAACAAGATCTTTAATTACGGGAAATGATTTTGCTCTCCAGGGTTCTATTGCAATGGTATCACCATCTTTAAACTTTCGCATATGCAACTGACATGTCGTAATTGCATCATCCGGACCATGAGGACGTCCGTTAATATACAAACCGCAAGTACCACATATCCCTTCTCTGCAATCATGGTCAAAACATACCGGCATCTCAAATTTGTCTATAAGTTGCTGATTCAGAATATCAAGCATTTCCAGAAAAGATGAATCAGGTGATATGTCGGTTACTTTGTATTTTTCAAATCTTCCTTTAGCAGAAGCATTTTCCTGTCTCCAGATTTTTAGCAAAAAATCCATCTTATGATTGATTTTCGGTTTTACTTTTTATAATTCCTCGTTTGTACCTTGATGTCTTCGTATTTCAATGATTCCTTATGCAAAACAGGTTCTTTATCCGCTCCCTTGTATTCCCAGGCAGCAACATACATATACTCTTTATCATTGCGAAGAGCTTCTCCTTCTTCAGTCTGATGCTCACTCCGGAAATGACCTCCACAAGATTCTTCACGATTCAGCGCATCTCTTGCCATTAGCTCTCCAATTTCAATAAAATCTGCGACTCTTCCTGCTTTCTCAAGTTCAGGATTCAAATCGTTCTTTTCTCCTGGTATTCGTACGTTCTTCCAAAATTCTTCACGCATCTCTTTGAAATTTTCAACCGATTTTTTTAAATCATTTTTATTTCTCGACATGCCAACTGTATTCCATAATTTTAGCCCGAATCTTTTATGAATTTCATCCACAGATTTATCACCACGAATATTCATTAATCTCTCAATGCGCGAATTAACAGCCTCCTCTGCCTGAGCAAATTCAGGAAGATCGGTACTCATTCGTGGAGTCAATATTTCATCCGCAAGATAATTCTGAATCGTATAAGGAAGAATAAAATAGCCGTCAACTAATCCCTGCATAAGAGCAGAAGCGCCTAATCTGTTTGCTCCATGATCTGAAAAATTAGCCTCACCAATAGCATATAAACCCTGGATAGTTGTCATTAACTCGTAGTCAACCCATGTGCCTCCCATAGTATAATGAATAGCAGGATAGATCATCATTGGAGTTTCGTATGGATTCTCATCATTAATCTTTTCATACATCTGGAACAGATTTCCATAACGCTCTTCTATCGTCTCTTTTCCCAGACGATCTATAGCATCCTTGAAATCAAGATAGACAGCCAAACCTGAACCAATTCCAAAACCGGCATCACATCTTTCCTTTGCTGCCCTTGATGCAACATCTCTGGGAACAAGATTCCCAAAAGCCGGATACCTGCGTTCAAGATAATAATCTCTGTCCTCTTCTTTCAAATCAACAGGTTTTAGTCTTTTTTCACGGATTGCTTCTGCATCTTCCTTATTTTTGGGTACCCAGATACGACCATCATTCCTTAAACTTTCACTCATTAAAGTTAGTTTGGATTGAAAATCGCCATGAACCGGAATACATGTTGGGTGGATCTGGACAAAGGAGGGATTGGCAAAAAATGCTCCTTTTTTATAGATCTGCCAAATGACACTCCCATTTGAACCCATGGCATTTGTTGAAAGAAAAAATGCATTCCCATATCCTCCGGTTCCAATGACTACTGCATGAGCAAAATGACGTTCTATCTTTCCTGTTATCAGGTTACGTGTAATAATGCCTCTGGCTCTTCCATCAATGATCACCACATCAAGCATTTCATGACGAGGGTATATCTTTACAGATCCTTTGCTTACCTGACGCATCAATGCACTGTAAGCACCCAGAAGCAATTGCTGTCCTGTCTGACCCCGGGCATAAAAAGTACGTGAGACAAGCGCTCCTCCAAAAGAACGATTATCCAGCAAACCTCCGTATTCCCGTGCAAATGGAACTCCTTGTGCAACACATTGATCAATAATCAGATTACTGACTTCCGCCAGCCTGTAAACATTTGCTTCCCTTGATCGATAATCGCCTCCTTTTATTGTGTCATAAAACAATCTGTAAACGCTGTCTCCATCATTCTGATAATTTTTTGCTGCATTGATCCCTCCCTGGGCCGAAATACTGTGTGCCCTTCGCGGACTATCCTGATAACAAAATGTTTTCACATTGAATCCCAGCTCACCCAGACTTGCTGAAGCAGAAGCTCCTGCCAGACCGGTACCTACAACAATTATGTCCAGTTTTCTTTTGTTTGTCGGATTTACAAGTTTTTGACTGGCTTTGTAATTTGACCACTTATCTGCTAGATGTCCTTCAGGTATTTTCGAATCAAGGTTAGCCATATCAGTTGTTAGTTACATTTCTTATTTTAAATAAAATACAAGAACCGGGATGCTAATAAAACCAGCTGTTATCAAAACAGTATAAATTATACCGGTAGTTTTTATCACAGGCGTGTAAACAGGATGATTTATTCCTAAAGTTTGAAAAGCCGATTGAAAGCCATGATGCAAATGAAATCCAAGACCCAGCAAAGCAATAAGATATACCCAGACAACCCATTTGATCTGGAAACGTGCTATAACAAGTGAGGCTAAATCGTGGACTATTTTCCCGTCATAGTTAACTTCCTCAATTTCTCCAAAGAATTCTGACTTTATATAAAAGTCCAGTAAATGCAGTACAAGAAATATTGTAAGTACAGCCGCCGTATGAACCATATATTTGGAAAAAACGGAGGTTTGTGAATAATTGGCTTTTTTGTACCCTCTCGGTCTTGCAATCCAGTTCTGAATAGTAACAATACAAGCATAAAGCATATGCAGAAGAAATCCGCCAAAAAGAACAATTTCCATTATTTTGATGATCACATTTGTCCCCATAAAATGAGCAGCCCGATTAAAAGCTTCAGGAGATTCCAGCAATACCAGTAAGTTAATTCCCAGATGTACGATCAAAAAAACGATGAGGAAAAGTCCTGCCAAAGACATTAATAGTTTTTTACCAATAGACGAACCTAAAAGACTACTCATTCTTAAAATAATTGTTAAAAAAACTATCCCTTAGCAGGGATAAGATTCAAATATATTTTGTTATTCACCATTTTACAACAGTAAAACTAACAAATGATCAGATAAAATAGTTATGATTTCCGTCATCAATGATTAAATTCACATGTCAAATGAATACAAGGTTTAAATTATGAGGTACAATCCAATTGATAACAATTTCTTCAGGGAAAAAAGAAAAAAGCTTTCTAAAAAGCTGAAACCCGGATCAATTGCGTTGATTTTTGCAAATTATCAGATGCCCCGGAATGGTGATCAGTACCACATCTATCGGCAAAATTCTGATTTTTTTTACCTTACAGGGATCGAACAGGAAAAATCAATTCTTTTGCTTGCCCCCGATGCCCCGGCAAAAGATATGAGAGAAGTACTTTTTATTCTGCGCAGTAACAAGTTGCTGGAAGTCTGGGAGGGTCATAAGCTCACCCCTGAAGAAGCTGCAAATGTTTCAGGAATTCATACCATAAAACCAACAGATGATTTTGAAAGTATATTTCATACGCTAACAACCAATGCAAAATACATTTATTTTAATGTCCCTGAACTTCCAAAGTTTAATCCTGAAATTGCTTCACGTGATGCAGATTTCGCCTGTAATCTGAGAAGTAAATATCCTTTGCATCATTATGAACGACTTGCCCCCGTTATGCAGGAATTAAGACTCATTAAATCGGAAGATGAGATCCATCTGATCAAAGAAGCCATTAAAATTACTGCCAATGCTTTTAAAAGAGTACTTACCGAGGTGAAATCAGGTATGAAGGAGTATGAACTGGAATCATTGATCGCTTATGAATTTATAAGAAATGGTTCATCAGGTCATGCATACCCCCCAATTATAGCCAGTGGGAAAAATGCATGCATCCTTCATTACACCGAAAACCATGATCTGTGTAATCAGGGAGATTTAATACTTATGGATTTCGGAGCTGAATATGCCAATTATGCCGCAGATCTTTCAAGGACAATACCTGTTGACGGAAAATTCACCAAACGACAACGGGAATTATATGATATTACTCTCAAGGTTTTTCATTATGCCCGAAGTTTAATGGTGCCAGGTGCTACCATCAATTCCTTTCACGATAAAGTATGCAAAATGTGGGAAGAAGAACATATTAAATTGGGGCTTTATACAAAAGAAGATGTAAAAAAGAACAAGGAAGAAAATGGCTTATGGTTTGAATATTATATGCACGGTACTTCACACTTTTTAGGCCTGGATGTACACGATCCGGGAACAAAAGATACAAAATTTGAACCTGGTATGATTCTTACCTGTGAACCCGGTATATACATTGCTAAGGAAGGTATCGGGATCAGGATTGAAAACGATATACTCATTACCGAAGAAGGAAATATTGATTTGATGGAAAGTATTCCAATTCAGTCCGAAGAAATTGAAAATTTAATTCAATAATTATCAGGGTAATACGATCAAAATGAAAAAAAATACTGTTTTTTCTTGACATCAATGATAAAATAATATATATTTGACCGAACGTTCAATCAATAAATAAGCGGCTAAAAACCGCTTATTATAAGACTTAACAGTTGACTAAACGTTCAGTCTAATTTAAATACCTGCAACAATGTCACCAAGAACCGAAAAACAATTTGAAGAGATAAGAGAAGAAAGAAAAGCTCAAATAAAAGAAGTGGCCCTTGAAATTATTTCTGAAGAAGGAATTCATAATTCTTCTATAAGCAAAATAGCGAAAAGGGCTGGCATTTCAAAAGGTCTGATATACAATTACTATGAAAGTAAGGAACAGATGATCAAAGAGATCATTTTTGATGGTTTGAACCAGTTTATCCGGGTGTTTGATCCCGACAAAGACGGCGTTCTCACTGACGAAGAAGCTAAGTATTTCATCGATGAAGTCTTTCGTATTTTAGAGTCAAATATAAAATACTGGAGACTGTATTTTTCTGTCATGCTTCAACCCAGGGTGATGTTGCTGATCCAGGATAAGTTTACTCAAACGATTGAACCATTTATGAAAACTGTAGTTTCCTATTTTGAACGCAGGGGGTACGATAATCCTTATTTGGAAGCAAGGTTAATAGCTGCCGCTCTGGATGGAATCGGTTTCCATTACATCATAGACCCGAAAGGATTTCCACTAAATGAAATTAAAAAACGATTATATGAATTCATTTAAATTTTGAAGCCATGAAAAGCATATTTCTAATAATTCTGATTCCTATTACAGGCTTCCTGTTTACGGTAAGTTTACAAGCACAAAATGCAACTGAAATTGTAAAACGTGCAGATGACAAGATGCGCGGTGAAAAATCCAGTTACAGTGAATGGAAAATGAAAATTGTCAGGCCGACCTGGGAACGAACTCTATCCTTCAAGAACTGGACAAAAGGAACTGATAAATCTCTTGTATTAGTGACTGCTCCGGCCAAAGAAAAAGGCCAGACCTTTTTAAAGCTTGACCGTGAAATGTGGAGCTGGAATCCAACAATCAGTCGTACCATAAAGCTGCCTCCTTCAATGCTTTCGCAAGGCTGGATGGGATCTGATTTTACCAACGATGATTTATTGAATCAGCGTTCAATCGTCGTAGATTATACACATGAAATCATAGGAGATGAAACTCTTGAAAACCGGAAATGCTATATTATAGAATTAATTCCTAAGCCTGATGCACCTGTGGTCTGGGGTAAAATAGTATTCTGGATCACCAAACAGGATGATCTTCTTATGAAATCGGAATATTATGATGAAGATGAATACCTGGTGAAAACCGAACTGGCACACAACATCAAGAATATGAGTGGAAGACTGATACCAGCTCAGTTTGAATTAATCCCTGCTGAAGAGGATAACCAGAAAACCATAGTAGAAATTGGAAACATTCAGTTTAATATCCCGATTGAAGATAGTTTTTTTTCTATCCAGAATATGAAGCGTGTGCGCTAATTCACAATTTCTTATTTACAGCGATGAAATTAATTAAAATAGCAAGACGGAATTTATGGCGAAACAAAAGAAGAACTGCAATTACATCCGCATCTATATTGTTCGCAGTTTTTTTCGCTCTGATCATGAGATCGTTTCAACTCGGATTTTACGATCATATGATCAAAAATGCCATTGAATCATTTTCGGGTTTCCTGCAAGTTCAGCATATCGACTACCAGGACGATCCTTCTTTGGAAGCTTCTTTCCCTGTAAATGACTCCCTTTTTCAACTGTTAGAAAGCGTTGATGGAATTAAGACTGTTGTCCCAAGAGTGGAATCATTTGTGCTTGCCTCAACAGGAAATCAGACAAAAGGAGCGCTTATTATTGGGATCGATCCAGTAAAGGAAACTGAATTATCAGATCCTGCCAATTTAATTGTGCATTATCGGATTACAAAAGATGTTCTTGAACAACTGAATAATGAAGACAGGGTGCCTCAAAGTATAAAAGAAAAATTGGACCTGATTGCAAAAAAGTCCTATACAAATACCGGAACAATTGCAATGGATCTTGACCTGGATGAAAAAAAAGATAAAGAAATACTTGACGTTATTGGGGAAATCAGTTACTTCCCGGGCAGATACCTTACAAAAGATGATGATGGAGTATTGGTTTCCGATCGCTTATCCAGGTATTTAAATCTAACTATTGGTGACACCCTGATTTTATTTGGCCAGGGATACCATGGAGCCACTGCAGCAGATTTATACCCCGTGCGCGGAATAATAACAATTGCCAATCCTGAGCTTGATAATAAATTGATTTACATGAACCTTGCTTCTGCGCAATATTTCCTGGGTTTCGAAAACAGAGTTACCACACTGGCAATAAATCTTTATGACAATAGCGAAAAAAATATGCTGGCAACACAGAATAAACTCAATGCCCTTTTAACCAATAAAACGATTGTAGTGAAAAACTGGGAAGAATTTAATGAGGTCCTTGCACAGCAAATTGAAGGCGATAGTCAAAGCGGACAAGCATTTATGGCTTTGCTGTATTTTATCATTTTCTTTGGCATTATAGGTACTGTTCTCATGATGATCCATGAAAGAAAAAGGGAATTCGGAGTTCTTGTCTCAATAGGTATGAGAAAAACCAGACTGGCAACAATTCTCATTCTGGAAATGATTTTTATGGGAATCATTGGCGTTGTATCAGGTACAGCTTTAAGTTTACCCATATTATGGGTTCTTCATAATAACCCGATACGCTTGACCGGCGATATGGCTCAGGTAATGGAAGACCTTGGTTTTGAAGCTGTTATGCCATTGGCATGGATCGATATGTATGTCTTCTGGCAGGGTTTAATTGTTGCCCTGATGGTGGTATTGTCCTGTCTGTTTCCATTACGTAAGGTTTTTAACATGAAAGCAATTGATGCACTAAGAGCATAATAATTAAAAACGTAAAGTTATGATACTTGCAATTAGCTGGAAAAATATATGGCGCAATAAAACACGAAGTCTTGTTGTTATTGTCGCCGTTATGTTGGGGATCTTTGGTGGCGTTATGGCTACAGGAATTATGCAGGGATGGATAGAACAACGTGTGCACAGTAGCATATATGCTGAAGTTTCTCATGTGCAAATTCATAATCCTGATTTCATGTATAATGAGGAGATTCAATACACGATCAACAATTATGAAAAAGTTACCGGGATTTTAGATACGATGAGATCAGTGGTCACTTACTCGCCCCGTGTAAAACAATTTGCCATGGCAAAATCGTCGTGGGCAGCATCCGGCTTTGTCCTGAAGGGAATTGACCCTGAAAAAGAAAAAAAGGTCTCAGAAGTATATAAAAACTTGATCGAAGGCGAATTCTTTGAAGGAAATCACCGCAGACCTTCTATTGTAATTGGGAGCAAAGCAGCGGAAAATTTAAAACTCTTGAATTACCAGGTGACCGAAGAAAAGATAGCTTCCATGAATCAGGAAGAATACTCTTTGGAGTTGATTCAAAAAATACAGCATTTAGGATCAAAACGATTCCGGAAAGAAAGGGATTTTAAAAATGCGTTACAGGAAGTTCTTACAAAGGGTGAATTCAGTGAGTATTCAAACAAATTAGTGAAATACTTTTCATTTTACAGAACAGGAACAAACATAGAACTCACCATACAGGATAAGAATGGCGTAATAACACATCCGGTTTTTAAGGTAAGAGGCATTTATAAAACCGATAATTCGGCTTTCGATGCTATGAATGCTTTTGTTAAAAGAAAACAACTGAACAGGTATACGGGGCTGAATAATTCAGAAGTTCATGAAATAGCCATTTTAGCTACAGATAATGAAACGGGAGTTGAGGTAGCTAAAAGACTTAAAAAATACCTGCCTGAACAGGATGTCCTGTCATGGAGACGACTCTCCCCGGAAATTGCCATGTATACTGATTTCAGTTATGTAATGGCATATATTTATGTTGGTATCATCCTTTTTGCATTGGCTTTTGGTGTTATTAATACTATGCTGATGTCCGTGCTTGAGAGGATAAAGGAATTGGGGATGCTTATGGCAATAGGAATGAACAAAAAAAGAGTTTTCAATATGATCATGCTTGAATCCATATTCTTAACGCTTACAGGTGCAGTCGCAGGAATGATATTCAGTGGAATCATAGTTCAGATTCTTAGCAGAACAGGTATTAATTTTGAAATGTGGAGCGAAGGATTTGAAGCATTGGGCTACTCTGCCATTGTCTATCCATCAGTTACCTGGTTCAATTATGTTATCATAACAGCCATGGTTGTAGCCACTGGAATGATTTCCTCGATATGGCCGGCCCGTAAAGCCTTGAAGCTTAATCCGGTTGAAGCTTTGAGAACTGAATAATAGTAACATTTGAAAAATAAAACTTAGCACAATGAAAGTAATAGATATTAAAAACGTTGAAAAAATATATAACGATTCCGAAGTTCAGGTCCATGCAGTAAATGGTGTGAGCCTGTCTTTTGAAGAAGGTGAATTTGCAGCCATTGTCGGACCCTCCGGATCCGGTAAAACCACCTTATTGAATATGCTTGGAGGTTTGGATACTCCAACTTCCGGTGAAATTATCATTGGTGGTGTAAACATAAATACTCTTAAAGGATCAAAACTTATTGATTTTCGCCTTCGTAACATAGGATTTGTGTTCCAGTCGTATAATTTAATACCCGTACTTACAGCAAAAGAGAACACTGAATTCGTTATGGAAATGCAGGGAGTGTCTAAAGAAATTAAGAATAAACGGGTAAAAGAACTTCTTGGAGCAGTCGGACTCGGAGAACGTCTGGACAGCCGTCCCTCCAAATTATCCGGGGGACAACAGCAGCGTGTTGCTGTTGCGCGTGCACTTGCTTCTAAACCAAAATTTATACTGGCTGACGAACCCACAGCAAACCTCGATTCAAAATCCACGGAAAACCTTCTTGACATCATGGAAAAACTGAACAAAGAAGAAAAGATTACTTTCATTTTTTCCACACACGATGCCAGGGTGGTCAAAAAGGCCCGGAGGGTAATTACACTTGAAGATGGAAAAATATTAGATGATGCGGTTAAATAATGAAATCACCTATGACTGCAGAAAAATTCTGGATTGGCTGGTTAAAAATCACGTTATTCATAATTATTATTGTTGGTATATTCCTTGTAATTCTTGGAAATACGGGGTATGCAGATGTGCTTAATAAAAAACTTAACCACACTTTCTATTCAGGAAATATTCCTGAAAAGTCCGTTTTGCTAATGAGAGGTTGGTTAATCGGGGTCAGTGGAGCTATTATGACCGGTTGGGGAACAACAATGTTGTATATCGTATACCATGCGTTCTTAAAGAAAGAAAAATGGTCCTGGAGAAGTATTTTTTATCCCTTAATCATCTGGTATTTATTAGATTCTGCTGTATCAGCATATTACAATGCAATGTTCAATGTAGTAATAAATACTGTTTTGTTCTTACAAGTAATGGCCCCGTTGCTCTTTTTAAGAAATCTGTTCTTCTCGGAAACAAAGAAGAAATCATGAAAAGAATACTTCTCATACATTATATCATTCTGAACTTCTCAATTGTTACTGCCCAAAACAGTGCCACGCTTTCCAAACTTGACTTTCATGGGTATTTATCCGGCATGCCTTCTCTTTTTTGGATCGAAGATTCAACAGCTTGGCAAAGTATTATACATAACCGGCTTAACCTCGATTGGTATCCATCCCAAAGAATAAGCGGTTCCATACAATTCAGAAATCAACTTATAGCAGGTGAATTTGTTGAAGCAACTCCGGTTAAAAACGGATTTAACAAAGAAAATTACTATTTGCCGCTCACTTTTCAACAAAAATTTGCAGATCAGTATTTGTTATCACTTAGTATCGACAGAGCCTGGTTGCAATATACACACAACAAACTTGAAATAAAATTTGGCCGCCAAAGAATCAACTGGGGACAGACATTTGTCTGGAATCCGAACGACCTGTTCAATTCCCGTAATTTCTTCGATTTTGATTACCCCGAACTGCCGGGAGCTGATGCTATAAGAATACAATATTATACCGGATATACATCATCTGTCGATTTGGCCGCCAAAGCAGATGATTCGGGAAAAATAACTGCAGGAACCCTTGTTCATTTTAATCAATGGAATACTGATTTTCAGGTAATGGCAGCCTTTTTCAATCAATCAAACAAGCTGGAACTGGAATTTGACACATTGTCCGTTTCTCTGGAAAGGGAAGACAGGGATCTTGTCGGCGGATTTGGCTTTTCAGGAGCAATCAGGAATTTAAGTGTTCGTGGGGAATTGAGTTATTTTTATTCATTGGAAACCTCTAATAATTCATCAAACCAATTGCTCTCCAGCCTTGCATTTGATTATACATTTTCTGACCAGACTTATTTGATGTTCGAGTTTTTCTATACAAACAAAGTGTATTTATCCGGTACTTCCATAATGAATATGTATACTGGTACACAAAACGTTAAAACACTAACATATACGAAATACAATGCTTTTGGACAGGTTACCTATCCTGTAAATCCTATTCTCACTACAAATCTTGCTGCGATGTATTTCTATGATGAAAACCTCCTTGGTTTTTTCGTCGGCCCGAGTATTGAAATATCATTGGCCGATAACCTGACCCTGGCTTCGTTTTTCCAGTTTTTTGCTTTCAGGTATGAGAATCCCTTTTCCAAAAAAGAAGAATGGACAAAAAGTGATTTTATATTCCTGCGCCTGAAATGGAATTTTTAATCCGAATACGGGTTTTTATAAAGTGTCACCCTTACCTGTAACAACCTGTATTCCCGAACAACCTCCCAATGATTCTTCAATTCATAAAGAACATCATCCGTAAACATATTGTAAATGTTGGAATAGAATATATAATCGCATGCCAGCAGATTTCTGTTCGTGAAAGATCTCTCGTCTTCGATAAGGTCAATGTGTTTTAACTTCGCGGTATTTGGTATTTCAGAACATATTTTTTCAAAAGGGATCCTCTCTTTTTCAATATATTGTAACATATCCCTTCGTAATTTGTAATAGGGGATATGTGCCAGTGTAGCATCCCAACCTTTTGCAATATGATCGGGATAAACCCAAAAATTGCCACTTAATAATCCAACGATCATTACAAAATAAAGTAATTTTCTGAACCTGCTGTCAGGAAGTTTTTCAAATAACAGATAGGCAATGAGGGTTGCAAATACTACAAACAAAGGTAACATGTACCGGTGAGACTGCAGGCCTTTGTATATGATCATCGGAGGCATATATACAATACATGATATAATGCACAAGGCCAAAAGTGTCCGACTATTATCATCCGGGTTCATTCTCTTTTTCATGATAAGAAAAAAGAAATAAAATCCCGTCAGCCAGAGAAATAAACGCCCAAAATCAACAAGTCGCCAGCCAATGATTAAAAAATTCCTTACTGCTCCTTTCAAATCTGCCAGTTTGAACAAACCTTCCCAGCTAGAACCTTCAGGATTGTATCCAATCCATCCTGTTTTTACATAATGATATGCCAAGTAAAAGACGGAAAGCAAAAAGCAAGGCAGATACCATGGGATCACAGACACTATTCTTTTGTATACATTTCCTTCCCCGTATACCTGTAAATATAAATCGAAAATACCTACAATCAAACATGAAATCATGCCTCTCGAACCAGTAAATGCCAACAATGTCATTGTAAACATTAAAGCAATCCGTTTGTTATAAAGTATTGAATTGACAGCCCAAAAGAAAAACACCAGTGTTAGTAGATCACCTGACAATATCACCAGTTGTGCTAATATGGAAGTATCAATTGCAATTAGCAATAATGCCCAATACACAGAAGGGGATTTGATAAAAAATGCGGTAAATCTATACAGTTGCCAGATCAGCATAATACCAAACGGGATCATTGCCAGATGTCCTACAGCCAGGTGAATCCCAAATATTTTCCATAAGAAAGCCAGCAAAAGCCCCATTGCGGGAGGATGTCCGGAATCGAATTGTTGAGGCTGTAAAATACTAAATCCATTTTCGAGGTACCAGAATGCATGTCGGGCATGCAATATGTCCTTATCCCAAAAGAAGAAAAAATTCGAGGAAATCAGAACAAGGACTGTTACCAGAAAATAAAAAGGAAGTAATTTTTTGTGTGTTTCTATTTGAAAACGAAGCTTGATCAAAATACGAATTTTTTTATCTGCTCTTAAGTGCTTCAGCACCACCCACAATCTCAAGAATTTCGGTTGTAATGGAGGCTTGTCGGGCTTTGTTGTACTCCAACTGTAGATCTTTAATAAGTTGGATGGCATTATCGGTCGCTTTGTGCATGGCAGTCATCCTGGCCCCATGTTCAGATGCAACAGAATCCAGAAATGCTTTGTACATTTGAATTTTAAGTGATTTTGGGATCAATTCTTTTACTATATAATCCCTGGATGGTTCTAAAATAAAATTCAGATTATTATTAAATCCGCTTTCCTTTTCGTCAATCTCAAGCTTTTTCACCGGCAAGAACTGTTCTACGACCAGTTCCTGAAGCACTGCATTTTTAAACTGGTTGTAAACAATTTTTACCTCATCATATTCCCCAACAAGAAAAGATGTCATGACTTTTTTTGCTAATGCAGTTACCTGATCATAACTTAAATTATCAAGGATATCATGATGAGTTTCCATAATATTATACCCTGAATTAATTATCAATTCTGCTGCTTTTTTACCACAAGCTATTATATCCAGGTCTTTTTTATTATATAAATCATAATACTCTTCCGATATTAAAGCTTGTGTTCTTTTCGAAATATTGGAATTGAAAGCACCACACAAACCCTTATTCGAAGAAATCATTATTATCAGGGCTTTATTTACCTCCCGCTCTGTTCCATATTGATTTCCAAGATCTTCATCGATTGATTGAGACAACGCATCCAATATTTCCATTAACTTATTGGCATAAGGTCTCATCTGAATTGTAGCATCCTGTGCCCGCCTTAATTTTGCCGCAGCTACCATTTTCATGGCACTGGTTATCTGCCGCGTTGATCTCACAGACGCGAGTCGTGTACGTATCTCTTTTAAACTGGGCATGCTTAAAAAATGATCTTTGTAAGTTTTATTCTAAACGTTCAATAATATCCCTGGCCACGGCTTTTAATAATTCTTCCTGTTCTTCCTCAATTTTCCCTTCCTTAATTTTATCGAGAACTTTCTTATGTCTTAATTCCAGAAAATCCAAATATTCTTTTTCAAATTCCTTTACTTTCTCGATTGGCAATTCAGATAACAATCCTTTTGAACCGCAAAAGATTATGGCAACCTGCTTTTCAACAGGCAAGGGAGCATATTGTTCCTGCTTTAGAATTTCCACATTCTTTGCCCCCTTATTAAGTATTGCAAGAGTTGTTGCATCAAGATCAGATCCAAATTTTGAGAATGCTTCAAGTTCTCTGTATTGTGCCTGGTCAAGTTTGAGTGTGCCAGCTACTTTTTTCATTGATTTGATTTGAGCAGTCCCTCCAACACGGGAAACTGAGATGCCAACATTGATAGCAGGTCTGACACCAGCATTAAACAGATTCGATTCCAGAAATATCTGACCATCAGTTATTGAAATCACATTGGTCGGTATATAGGCTGAAACATCTCCTTCCTGGGTTTCTATAATAGGTAAGGCTGTCAATGATCCCCCTCCTTTTACCAAAGGCCTTAGCACATCCGGCAAATCATTCATACTTGCTGCAACATCATCATTTTCAATAATTTTTGCAGCCCGTTCAAGAAGGCGTGAATGAAGATAAAAAACATCACCAGGATAAGCTTCTCTTCCGGGAGGACGGCGAAGAAGCAAAGATACCTCCCTGTATGAGACAGCCTGTTTTGAGAGATCATCATAAATAATTAATGCCGGGCGACCAGTATCTCTGAAGTATTCTCCAATTGAAGCTCCGGCAAAAGGCGCATAAAACTGTAGTGCAGCCGGATCTGATGCATTGGCAGCAACGATTACGGTATAACTCATTGCCCCGTTATTTTCGAGAGTTTTTGCAATATTTGCTACTGTTGATCCTTTTTGTCCGATAGAAACATATACGCAATACACAGGTTCTCCTTTGTCATAAAATTCTTTCTGGTTAATGATCGTGTCAATTGCAATGGCTGTTTTTCCTGTTTGTCTGTCGCCGATTATCAGTTCTCTTTGTCCTCTGCCAATAGGGGTCATTGCATCAATAGCTTTAATTCCAGTCTGTAATGGTTCATTTACCGGCTGACGAAAAATTACTCCCGGAGCTTTTCTCTCAAGAGGTAATTCGTAAGTTTTTCCGTGTATGGACCCTTTGCCATCTATTGGTACTCCAAGTGTATTAATGATCCTGCCTAACAATCCCTCACCCACATTGATGGATGCGATTTTTTTTGTCCTTTTCACTGAATCTCCTTCTCCCACTTCCTCTGAGGAACCAAGCAATACAGCCCCCACATTGTCTTCTTCCAGATTAAGGACTATTCCTATTACACCACGCTCAAATTCAATCATCTCATTTGCTCTCACATTATTCAGACCATGAATTCTTGCTATTCCATCACCAATCTGTAAAACAGTTCCAACTTCTTCCAGCTCAACATGCGTATGAATTCCTTTTAACTGCTCTTTTAATATTTTCGAAACTTCAGACGGTTTTATTGCTGACATTATTATTGTGTTTTATGAATTGATTAACTCACGTTTAATTTTATTTAATTGTGCGCCCAGGCTGGCATTTATCTGCTGGTCTTCAATGCGAAGTACAAAACCTCCAATGATCGCAGGATTGACTTGTTCTTTTAGCTCAATTTTAATCTTAAATTTTTTAGTAATAAAATCCAGAACCTCTTTTCTGTGTGCAGTTGATAATGGATTTGCTGTTGTAATGGTTGCTTCTTTTATTCCTCTCTTCTCTTTATAATAACTGATGAAATAATGGCAGATATTAAACAAGTACATTTCTCTCTTATTCTCAATTAAAAGCTGTAAAAAAATCAGAGAAAGATCCTGAATTGCTTTTTGAAACAAATCATCAATTACTCTTAATTTTTCACTGCTCTTCAACAGGGGATTATGGAGAAAATCCTGAAATTCACTTGATTCTTTAATACAACGTAACAAAAGTTCCATATCATCTTTCACTGCATCTTGTATATTCTCTTCATCAGCAAGCTGATAAAGGGCTTTCACATATCTGACGGTAATCAGGCTATCGTTCATCAATTGCTTAATTTGTTTTGATTTCCCTGAGCAGTCTGTCTATCAATTCTTTTTGTTCTTTATTATCTGCAAGTTTCTCCTGCAACAGTTTTTCAGTAATCAGAATTGAAAGCTTTGCAACATGATCCTTAATATCTTTAATTGCAGCCTCCTTTTCTGCTTTAATGTTATTTCTTGCAGTATCAATAAGCTTTTCAGCTTCAGAGCTTGCATGTTCTTTTGCATCGATGATTATAGTTTCTTTCAACTCTCTCGCCTCTTTTACAATTCCATCGCGTTCCAGTTTTGCTTTAGCTATAATTTTTTCATTATCCGCATTCAATCTTTCCATATCCTTCTTGGCAGCTTCAGCTGCTTTCAATGCATTTTCAATAGAATCTTCTCTTTGCTTAAGTGCATTTAATACGGGTTTCCATGCAAATTTTTTCAATAAGAAAAATACTGCAAGAAATCCTATTAACATCCAGATTACCGTGCCGGTATGCGGCGTTAAAAGTCCCATAGTAATAAATTTAATCAGAAGTTATAGCCAACCGCTATAACTTCTGAAGTTTTTAAAGTACTACTGCAAGTAGTGAAATGATTACAGCAAATAATGCAACTCCTTCAATAAGCGCTGCTGCAACGATCAAGTTTGATCGTATATCACCAGCTGCTTCGGGTTGACGGGCAATGGCCTCCATGGCATTGCTGCCAATTTTCCCGATGCCCATTGCAGCCCCTATAGTAGCAATACTAGCTCCAAAAGCTCCTGCAACTTTTGCTAATCCTAAAGTTGCCCCTGCTTCAAGTAAAATGGTTAATAACATAATGAATTGTATTAAATGAATTAATGATGATCTTCAACAGCCATTCCAAAATAAAGAGCTGATAAAAAGGTAAAAACGTATGCCTGAATAAATGCAACCAATAGTTCTAATAGAGTTATGAACATTATGAACAATACAGACACTATAGATACACTATAACCCAAAAAGGGCTGAATCTCTCCAAAAAGAAAGATCACTGATAAAAAACCTAAGACTATAATATGTCCTGCCGTAATATTTGCGAACAATCGAATCATCAACACAATAGGTTTTGTGAAAATACCTATTGTCTCAACCATAGGCATAATTGGCAATGGTATTTTCAGCCAGAAAGGAACTCCGGGTGTATTGAATATATGCTGCCAATAATTCTTATTCCCTGTGAAAGTAGTAATAACAAAGGTGAAAAATGCCAGTACCATAGTAACAGCTATATTTCCTGTAACATTTGCACCTCCGGGGAAAATAGGAATTAATCCAAGCATGTTATTGATCCAGATAAAAAAGAACACCGTTAGAAGAAAAGGCATAAACGGTTCGTATTTTTTTTCACCTATTGATGGTTTTGCTATTTCATCTCGGATGAACAGAATAACAGGTTCCAGTAATGACTGCAACCCTTTTGGTGGTTGATTCGGCCTTGCTTTATATGCATTCCCAATATGAATAAAGAGAACGAGTATTAGTATGATGCTGAAGAAAAGTGCTGCAATATTCTTGGTTATGGAAATATCAAAAGGAATGATTTCAGATCCGTCCGATAAGGTCTCAATAATCTTCCCTTTATTGTCTCCTTCGGTCTCAATACGGAATCCTTTATAACCAGCATGTTTGTGTTGCAACTTTGAGGACATAAAAAGAACAAGTCCTTTTTCCTTACTGATAAGAATAACAGGAAGAGGAATGGTAATAGACTGATCTCCGATATCTATGATATGCCAACCATAAGAGTCCCCGATATGATCAAAAATAAATGCCCCCGGTTCAAATTTTTCATGACCGGAATGTTCTTTATGAGTTTCTTCGTTCTCTGATGCAATTGCTATTGTTGTGCTAATTATGCCTATAAATAACGCCCCAATTATCACCTTAATAAATCTATCTTCCCGAAGCATGTTCGTCAATTCATTTTCTACTAAAGTTAATAAAGAAAATCAAAAATGATACATTATTCCTTTTCTGTTTTAAAAAACCTTAATAAAGAAGTTATTTCCAGAAAAGTGAAAACAATATACAAACTGAAAAGAAGAATAACATAGGCAATTTTAAGTTCCGGAGTTTTAACAAAAAGCAGAAAGACCAATGCAAGAATCGAATAAGAAAAAAATTTGATCGCAAAAGATTTTACTACTATATACATAGAATTATCAGATCCTTCTTTCTTTTTTGTAACAATATAAAAAACAATCAGATTTACAGCGAAAGCAACCAAAACAAGAACCGGATAGAAAAAATGAAAATATTCGGATAAACTTGTGGTAAACAATAATAATCCTGTCAGAAAAATAGCAAGTGTTGCAATTGTGTTTTTTAAAAGGAATCTTTTGAAATGAATACTCATTATTTTTTACCAATAAATTCTTTAAGAAGGATA
This sequence comes from uncultured Bacteroidales bacterium, assembly GCA_964406315.1. Lineage (GTDB taxonomy): Bacteria > Bacteroidota > Bacteroidia > Bacteroidales > UBA10428 > UBA10428. The sequence goes on from CAYORG010000001.1 coordinate 86,079, forward strand.
TACATTGCAAGGATAACAGAAGCTAAAGACAGAACAACTGTGAATACGGGAAATTTCAGCTTTAATTTTTCATCCAGTTTAATACCTCCCCATGTACCTGCAAGAATAATAAACGCCATCTGAAAAACTATGCCAGAATATTTGGAGTAATTATTTAGATTTCTTTTGTTCTTCCTGTTCGACAGGTTGTTTGACTTTATCGTTTGGTTCATTATCTTTAAAAAAAGTCGGAGTGTCAGTAACATTCATCTGACAATTTCCCGTAAATCTGGCACCAGGTTCAATTGCAAGTCTCTTGGCACTTATATCTCCTAAAATAGAAGACGTCGATTTTAAAGAAAGCAATTCCTGAACAAGAATTTTTCCTTCCACTTTCCCCTCAACATCAGAATTCTTGCAGTGTACTTCTCCTTTAGCAATTCCTGTGTTACCAATTACTACTTTCCCTTTGGTGCGAAGATTTCCATTTAATGTGCCGTCAATTCTAATATCTCCTGAGGATTCAACATTGCCTTTAATATTTGTTCCTGCTCCAATCAGATTGATTGTATTGTTTTCTTGTTCAATGTATTTTGCCATTTTAACTGTTAATTTATAGTCTGTTAAATAATCAAAAAGTAAAGATATATAAATAAATAAGATCAATAAAAAGAATAAAACACAAAAAAACCCGGATACATCCGGGTTTGTATTTTATTTTTTATCATATGCCCATTTCAGATAAATGCTTCCCCATGTGTACCCCGCTCCAAATGCTGTAAGTATTATATTATCCCCTTTTTTGAGCTGATTCTCATAATTCCAGAGACACAATGGAATGGTGGCAGCAGTGGTATTCCCATAATTCTGAATGTTAATCATAACCTGTTCCCTTTTGATTCCCATGCGTCTTGCAACAGCTTCTATTATTCTCATGTTTGCCTGATGAGGAACCAACCACGCCAGATTTTCGGGACTAATATTGTTACGATGCATAATATCAACTGCGATGTCTGACATAACAGAAACTGCAACCTTAAATACCGCCTTTCCCTCCTGGTAAACAAAATGTTCTTTGTTGTCAACAGTCTGATGAGATGGTGGATTTAATGAACCCCCTGCCTTCATATGTAAAAATTCTTTGCCTGATCCGTCATATCCCAATATACGATCAATTACTCCCACATCTTCACTGGTTGGTTCTAATAAAACAGCTCCTGCTCCATCTCCAAATAACGGACAGGTACTACGATCTGTATAATCTGTAATAGATGACATCATATCTGCACCAACAAGCACTACTTTCTTGTAGGCCTTGCTTTCTATCATCCTGCTTGCGGTTTCCAACCCAAAAATAAAGCCGGAACATGCAGCACTTAAATCAAAGTTAAATGCATTCTTCAATTTCAATTTTTCACCAATGAGATTAGCTGTGGAAGGAAATGCCATATCAGGTGTAATGGTAGAACAAATTAAAAAATCAATTTCTTCAGGTTTTGTTTTGGTTCTGTCCAACAATTCTTGAATTGCCATTACTGCCATATCAGAAGTAGCCTTTCCCTTTTCTTTCAGGATCCTTCTTTCTTTGATGCCAACACGTTGTGTTATCCACTCATCAGATGTATCAACCATCTGGCTAAGTTCTTCATTGTCGAGAATATCTTCAGGTACATATCCTCCGACTCCTGTAATAGATGCTCTGAGATTTGTCATTATTCAAAAGCGTATTTAATTTTTTCTGAAAGTTTTGCTTCCACTACATCAGCAGTGTGCAATATCATATTCTTTATTGCATTGGCCCCGGATATTCCATGGCCGATTATTGCCGGTGCATTGATCCCCAATATGGGTGTTCCTCCATAATTCTCATAATTGAATTTTTCAAAAAATTCATCTTTTATCCTGCGTTTCAATAATAGAGTATAGAATGCTTCTGCTGTTTTTAAAATAGCATTCCCTACAAATCCATCGCATACAACTACATCAACATCCTCTCTGAAAAGATCGTTTCCTTCGATATTCCCAATAAAATTGAAATCAGAAGTGCCTTTCATCGCCTGATATGTGGCTTTGGTAAGTAAATTGCCTTTTTCTTCTTCTACCCCGATATTAAAAAGAGCTACACGAGGATTCCTGACATTATATACCAATTCGGCATATAATGAACCCAATACAGCATATTGATACAATACATCGGGTTTACAATCGGGATTGATGCCAACATCCAGCAGAATTGTCGGTGTATCAGAGTTTTTAGGAATGCCTGCTGTTATGCATGGTCTGAGAACTCCCGGAACCGCTTTAACTACCTGAATAGCTCCCACTAACATAGCGCCTGTATTTCCCGCACTTGCAAATCCATCAATTTTCCCTGCCTGTAAAAGCTTAAAGCCTAAAGGAATGCTGGCATCAGGTTTCTGAGAAAAAGCTTTTGCAGGATATTCATCCATTCCAATACTTTCATTGGTTGCAACAATCTCAAATTGTGAAGGATCAAACCCTTCCTCTTTACAGATAGATACTATTTTATCCTTATCCCCGATTGTTACAATTGTTGCTTTTCCGGATAGTTCAGTAGATGCTAATATGGAACCACGGACCGTTGCTTGCGGAGCAAAGTCGCCTCCTAATATATCAATTCCAATTCTCATCAGGAATCAACTTGGTAAATTAAATAGCAGATTCCTTTTCAATTGCCAATTTGCCTTTATAATGACCACATTCCGGGCATACTCTGTGATACTGTACTGTAGCCCCGCAATTTTGACATGTTACAAGTGTTGGTTCTGCTGCTTTGTAATGCGTTCTTCTCTTATCTCTCCTTTGTTTTGATATTTTACGCTTAGGATGTGCCATTTTATTTCGTTATTTTTTAAGTATTGTTCAAAAGCTTTTTCAGATTGTCCCATCGGGGATCGTTTTCCTTTTTTGTTTCTGATACTTTGAAATTATGCTTGTTTAAAATATTCAACATTTCAGTATTGCATCCCGAATTTCCATGATTATCTTCAGGATGTATCCTTTGAATTGGAAGACTTAAGCTGATATACTCAAAAAAGTATTGTTCTAAGTCGATTTCGTGTTCATTTGGATGTAATACCCAGATTTCATCAGTGCTTTCTTCTGCATTCTCTCCAAATTTAATGACAATGCTGCCAGTATGGTAGATCTGATAATCAAATGATTCCAGGCATCGGTCACATTGAATGTTCAGAGTTCCTTTTAAAAGGATATCGAGCTTCATCATATTTGTATTTTTAATCAATACAACCGAAGCATCAACTTTTCCTCCGTCAGCTTCAAGAACCTCGTATTTTTTAAAGAACTGTTCATTAAAATTGAACTTAAACTCATGTTCTCCGTCCTTCAAACCTGTAAAAGGAATTGTATATTGATTTACAAGTTTCAACTTCCACTAAATTTAAGTCGTGCAAAAGTAGAAATATTTATCAGAATAAAAAAAGAAAAATAAAGTTGGAAATTATACTGTCAGGCCGGATTGTCTGAATTATTCAACAGTAGTAAAATGGCCTTCAATAGTATCAATAAGTGTATCAATGAAATAATCGTCTTTTACCACATATTTCATGGCTCCCTCTCTTTTAAACTCTGCTATCGTATCCTTATCCTTCTCACGACTTAAAATTACTACCGGTATCTTATCATTCAGTTTATTGATCTCTTTCAGTGTATCCAGTCCGGTCATTGTGTTTTCAGAATCTGTGCCAAGGTAATAGTCAAGTACGATGAGTTCCGGGTTCAAATTAATATTTTGAATGCATTCCTCCCCCGAAAAATACGATTTTACTTCAAATCCTACTCTGCATTTGAAAGTATACTCCATCAAATTGAGCATCATCTTATCATCATCTACAAAAAAGATCAATTTATCCATTGATATAATGCGTGCAAATTAAAAATCCCTCAATTATACGTGATTTTATCGAAAAGTTATATGAAGCTTGATTATTAACCGAATTTCAGGCGTTAAAAATATATATTCTTTGATAAAGTTACAATTTCAAACTTCCAGTTATCATTTTTGAGTTATATTCTTCAGGCAATTCGCCTGAAATAATTGATAAATCCGGATCAGATAGTATGATCTGTTATACAAAATGCAAATGGTTATTTCTTTTGTATTATTTTATGCCTTGAGTTTGTTGATTTAACCAATTTCCTTAACTTTAATTTAGCAGGAAATAATAAAGTACTACATTTGCTAATCAATAAAATTCTTATGAAGAAATGGCTGAATTAACAGGAGTTGTAACACAGGTAATCGGACCTGTTGTTGATATTAGATTTGAGGAATCAGGTGACAATTTACCGGAAATACATGAAGCTTTGGAAATCCATAAAGATAATGATAATAATTTGATCGTTGAGTGTCAGCAACATATTGGAGAAAACTCTATACGTGCAATTGCCATGGATTCTACCGACGGCTTACAAAGGGGAATGATTGCGAAAGCCTTGGGAAGCTCGATTATCATGCCTGTCGGAGAACAGATTCGCGGACGTTTGCTTAATGTTACAGGAGATGCAATTGATGGTTTGGGGGCACTTAATAAAAAGAATGGATATAGCATACATAATAAACCCCCTAAGTTTGATCAATTATCAACCAAAACAGAAGTTTTATTTACAGGAATTAAAGTTATTGATCTGCTCGAACCTTATTCTAAAGGTGGGAAAATAGGATTATTCGGAGGTGCCGGTGTTGGTAAGACCGTGATCATTCAGGAACTTATTAACAATGTTGCCAAACGGTATTCAGGTTTGTCTGTTTTCGCAGGTGTCGGCGAACGTACAAGGGAAGGAAACGATTTATTGCGTGAAATGATTGAATCAGGTGTTATTAAATATGGCAAGGAATTTCAAAAGAGCATGGAAGAAGGCAGCTGGGATCTTTCCAAAGTTGATCATGAGGTATTGAAGGAATCGCAGGTAACACTTGTTTTCGGACAAATGAACGAACCTCCCGGAGCACGCGCAAATGTGGCTTTATCCGGCCTGTCGGTAGCCGAATCATTCAGGGATGGGGATGAAAAAAGCGGTGGTCGTGACATTTTATTTTTTGTTGATAACATTTTTCGATTTACACAAGCCGGTTCAGAAGTATCAGCATTATTAGGTCGTATGCCTTCTGCTGTTGGTTATCAGCCAACCCTGGCTACGGAGATGGGAATTATGCAAGAACGTATCACTTCCACCACAAGAGGATCCATCACTTCTGTTCAGGCAATTTACGTTCCTGCCGATGATCTTACTGATCCCGCCCCTGCAACAACTTTCTCACACCTGGATGCAACAACCGTGTTAAGCCGTAAAATTGCTTCGCTGGGAATTTATCCCGCTGTGGATCCACTGGATTCAACCTCACGTATTCTGTCGCGGAAAATTGTTGGAGATGATCATTATCAAACAGCTCAAAACATAAAAGAACTATTGCAGCACTATAACGAACTGCAGGATATAATAGCTATATTAGGCATGGATGAACTTTCCGAACAGGATAAATTGGTTGTGCATAGAGCCAGGAGAGTCCAAAGGTTCCTTTCACAGCCTTTCCATGTTGCGGAACAATTTACCGGAATGGCTGGCGTTCTTGTATCAATAGAAGATACCATTAAAGGTTTTAATATGATCTTAAACGGTGATGTTGATAAGTACCCTGAAGCGGCATTTCATCTTGTTGGAACCATAGATGATGCTATTGAGAAGGGAGAACGTTTGCTGACAGCATCCAAGTCCAAAAACTGAAAAATTGCCGCATTGTGAAACTGGAAATCATAACACCTGATCAAACACTTTTTAAAGGAGAAGTTGATTCTTTGAATGTTCCCGGGAAAAAGAGTCCTTTTACAATTTTGCATAACCATGCACCCATAATATCAATTCTTGAAAAAGGACCTGTGAAATTTATCCCGCATGGCCAGACACAGGAACTAATTAGCATACAAGGAGGAGTAATTGAAGTAACAAGGAATACGATTATCATTCTGGCTGATTTGGAATAGTTTTGCATTTTGTCTGTCATAACAAAGTTGAGCAATGAGGCTGATTATCTCAATACTTATTTCCCAGTGTATTTTTCATTCAATTCTTGCACAGGAAAAGGTCAGTTTCTATTCGAAGGATAGCCTGAAAATTACCGCCGATCTGTATCTTAAAGATTATCGACTCCCTTTTATATTGCTTTTTCATCAAGGCGGTTCCAGCAGAGGAGAATACAATGAAATAGCCGCACGTTTAATGAAACTGGATTACAATTGCCTGTCTGTTGACCTGCGATCAGGAAGTAAAATAAATTATGTTACAAATGAAACTGCAAAACGTGCTGAAAGGGATAATTTCCCGAATTCCTTTATCGATGCCAGACAAGATATCGAATCGGCAATCCGTTACATAAACAAGTACAACTCAAAATCTGTTGTTCTTTTCGGAAGTTCCTATTCTGCATCGCTTTGCCTGATGATAGCAAAAAATGAACTCAATGTTAAAGCAGTTATTGCCTTCAGTCCCGGGGAATATTTCCGCCCTAAGTTAATTGTGAAAAATGAAGTTGCCGGAATTCAAAAGCCTTTGTTTGTGTCATCTTCAGCAATCGAATATGATTATATTGAGCAAATGCTATCCGGTATTGATGAAAGTTACATAACACTTTATAAACCTGGGAAAGGATCTAAAGGAGTTCATGGTGCAAAAGCCCTTTGGAAAGAAAATGAATCATCTGACGAGTGTTGGCTTGAATTGCTTATGTTTTTTAAAAAAATCAGATATTCATAATACAAATCATGCAAACATTACCATTCTTTGAATAGTCAGGATATATGGTGAAATTTCTAATCATTCGTTTCAGTTCCATAGGGGATATAGTTCTTACCTCACCTGTTATCAGATGTATGAAAACACAAATTGAAGATGCAGAAATCCATTATCTCACCAAAGCAAAATATGAGTCCATACTTAAGGCAAATCCTTACATTGATAAATTGCACCTGCTCCGGTCCAATTGCAATGCGCTTATCAAAAAATTACAATCTGAAAATTTTGATTATGTTATTGATCTTCATAAGAATATTCGTTCATTCCGGATTAAATCAGCACTTAACCGAATATCCTTTTCATTTCATAAGCTGAATTTCAGGAAATGGTTGCTGGTAAATTTTAAAATTAACAGGTTGCCAAAAATCCACATTGTCGACAGGTATTTGCAAACAACCAATGTTTTTTCTGTTGCCAATGATCAACAGGGACTTGACTTTTTTATTCCGAAAGACGATCAGGAAGAATTCAAAAGATGTATTGACCAATTGCCAGGTTCTTTTGCTATAATTGTGGTTGGAGGAGGACACAATACCAAGCAAATACCTGTGGATAAGATCCAGTATATTATTGATCATCTCGATTGTCCTGTTGTCCTGTTAGGTGGTTCTGAAGACATTAAAAAAGCTGAAATGATCAATTGTTCAGGAAAGAAGGATGTATTCGATTTTGTTGGAAAACTTACAGTGAATCAATCCGCTCTGGTTATTAAGAATTGTAGTGTAATACTTACTCCTGATACAGGATTGATGCATATTGCAGCTGCCTTTAAAAAACCAATTCTTTCCATTTGGGGAAATACTGTTCCCGAATTTGGAATGCATCCCTATTGTCCGGATAAAAACTCAGAGTATTTTGAAGTACATGATCTGAAATGCAGACCATGTTCAAAAATTGGCTTCTCAAAATGTCCGAAAAAGCATTTCAATTGTATGAATAAACAAGATTATCAGAAAATCATAAAAAGGATGAATACTTTTGCTCAGAACTAAGATTTTGGAAACTTTTAATAAGACTTTCTCGTAGAATATTTCTACTTTGTTATTAACCAGTAGATACTGTGGAAACTTTAGTTTATTATTTTTGTATCTTTAGCTAAGAATTTTTTTCTTTATACAATCTTTCAAAGAATACAGAGTTATTAAAGAAATTCATCATTACTATTAATGGCCGGTTTAAGAGCATTTCTGGGATTATTTCCTGATACAACAGAATTCGAAAACAACCGAATCAAGCTGGAAGAAGAATACAATGCCCTTCTTGCGTTCAAGAATTCTGCAGAACTTAAAAAATATTTTCAGCTTGAAAAGCGTGTTAAATCTGAAGAGTTTGATCATAGAAGAAAAGAAATACTTTCTCTCAGATTTAAACAAACAGAGGACTTTTCAAAAGAAAAGAGATACAACGCGCTCACAAAGTCAAATGATATAAAGCTTTATTACAAAACAAAAAATTCACAAGATCTTGTTTCATTCCTTGATATTGAAAGTTCCAATGAGCTTAAGAAATATTATGAGCTTGAAAAATTTATAAACAGCTCGGAATTTGATAAAGCTAAAAAAGAAGCAAACCTACCGGCAAAACACAAGTTCCAGAAATCTGATCTATACAAAACACTTACACAATATAAGCAGGCAAAAAACTCAGTTCAAATTAAAGGGTATTACAAATTCATCAATAGCAGGCTTTTCAGTGATTTTGAATCTGTTAAAAACACCGGTTTAAATCTTCAGGTAGCTGAATTGGAAAAAGAAATCAACTCCGCTGCTTTCTTAACAAAGAAAGCTTCCATGAAAAAATCTGAATTTAAAACTTCGCCGGAACAGCAGAAACTTACGCAGTATAATAACCTGAAGAAATCAAAAGCATACAAAAATTATTTGAAAATGGCCAATTCTCCTTACAGGAGATATTATGATGAGTTGCATCAATCAAAAGATATAGATGCTTATGCAGATCTGGCTCATTTTATTTCTTCAGATGATTTTAAAAGACAAAAGAAAGAAATTGAATCAAAAAGTTTTAAAGACACAAAAGAATATGTAAAACTTCAGGATTTCATATCTCTGAAAAATTCAGAACAAATCAAATTTTATTTCAAATTCAAAAATTCAAAAGAATATCGAAACTTCATGAATCTGGATGGTTCCGAGCGAATCTCTGATTATGAAAAACTAAAAAAATATATTGAAAGTGATGAATTTATTAATAATAAGGCATACTATACACAATCTCCGAAAAGCAGATGGGAAAAATCCCAAGAATATAAACTTTTGAGTGAGTATGAGTCACTTAAATCTTCAGAAAAAATTGTATGGTATTTTAAAAACATTGATTCTAAAAAATTTGCCTGGCATAAAATATGGTCTGAAACCTTTTTAGATGATTTTGCTTCTGCAAACCTTGATACAAAAAAATGGATGACCCGTTATTATTGGGGAGATAAAATACTCAAGGACAGTTATTCCCTTAGCCAGGATAAACATTTCGTAACAGATGGGAACAATGTAGAAATTCATAATTCAAGACTTCAAATCATTACCAAGAAAGAAGCTGTAAAAGGCAAATCATGGCACCAATCTCTGGGTTTTGTCATACGCGATTTCGGATATACTTCCGGCCTGATAAATACAGCCAAAAGCTTCCGACAACTTTATGGTACTTTTGAAGCAAAAATAAAGTTTCATTCTTCTTCTGATCTTTTAAATGCTTTCTGGATGGTGTCCCAAATTATCGTTCCTCATATTGATATTGCCAAAGCATATAAAAAAGTGTTTGTCGGGAATTCTTGGGGAGATCCAGCAAGCTTAAAAAGCATAAAGCGGTTTTCCAAATCATTCAAACGCTCTAAATTATCATCCGATTTCTTTATCTATACTCTTGAATGGACCCCCCGTAAAATGATTTGGAAAATCAACGGTCTGGAAGTAGCTTCAACCAACCAGGGAATCCCTCAGGAACCGATGTATTTAGTTCTTAGCGCCGGTCTTCAACGTGAACTTGATAATGTTCTTCCCGCTAAGTTTGAAATTGACTGGGTACGTTGTTTCCAACATAAGGATCACTAAGTCCGATAATTAGTTTCTGTACATAAATAAATCAGAATACTCCTGAAAAGATAAGATGTTTTTTTCTGAATAATCCTGTACATCTCCTCTCCTTCCTGTCAGGCATATTCTTAATCCAAATTTACAATTATTGATCAGTTCATCATCAAAAATTATTTCAGTTATATTATCCTTCTTGTCCATAATTATCCCTTTTGATTTCTTCAAACTTACACCTTCCAAATGAATCAAGCGTTAGCACTATATTAAATGATTGTAACTATTAGGGAACTTATTAACAAGATATCAACAAAATATCAACATTGTGATGAATGCATTTCGTCCCAGTAATAAGAGCAAGTAAATTTTTTATATTTGTTGACTTAGTAATATGCCTTTCATACTGGTTAAAAATTCCTTTATGAATCAGAATACCGAAAATCCAAGCTCAGAAATACTATCCCAAAAAGAAATTCGTCGTTATGCCCTGCAAATAAGTACATCGGCAATAGGCGTTAAGGGACAGGAAAAGATCAAACAATCCAAAGTATTGGTTGTCGGAGCAGGAGGGAAAGGCACTTCAATCCTTCAAACACTTGCCACTATTGGAATAGGTAAAATAGGAATCAGCGATAATTATCATGTTGAAGAAGGTGAATTGAGCAGGCAGTATCTGTATGGTAATAGTGATATTGGAAAGCAAAAAGCCATAGTATCCAAGCAAAAGCTTATGGAAATCAATCATTTTGTGAATTACGAGCTTCATAATGTTTGCTTATCTGAAACAAATAGTAAATCTATATGTGAGAATTATGACATATTGATTGACGCGACAGATAATTTTTCATCACGTTACCTGATCAATGATATTGCTATCGCCCTGGACAAACCAATGATTTTTGGAATGGTAAAAAATCATTTTGGCCTGATCTCGGTATTCAATTATATGGGCGGACCCTCATTACGTTGTCTTTTCCCTGAAAAATCAACCCTTAATTATACCGATAACTCCGAAGGATTTGCTTGTCAGGTTTCGCTCATGGGCATTATAGGATCCATTGTTGCAAATGAAACATTGAAAATTATATTGGGAAAGAATACAAAACTGAGCGGAAATCTGTTGAAATTTAACGCGGTTAACTATTCTGTCTCATTTGAGAAAATCAAAAAAAATCAGGAAAATTTTAAATAATATCACAATTATAGAAAGCATAATTCTCATTATCAACACATAAAGTTTTTTGCATTTGATTTGTGCAAAACTTTTGTTAGTTATTAAAAATTATTCTCACAGATAATGTTTACTTTAAGGCTTTACTCTGCTTCAGGTAGAAGAATGTTAAAGTCGTTAAAAAATAGACTATTAGCCTGGTTTTTGCTAATTGCTTTTGCAATTGCCAGTATTGTATTCCCCCTAAATTACTTACATAAGAAAAAGGAAATTGCAATCCGGAATGTTGTGGATGAATTGAACGAATTGCATATCAGTTATAGTAAAGATCTTAAGATCACAAGTGAATTTCTTGCCTATGAAATAAATAATCCCGAGTTTTTTATTACGGGGGAAAGTCCCTACTTGAGTGTACATAACGGCATAAACGATTCTTTGCATTATCTTATTAGTCAGAATATAAATAATCTCGATGCCTTTTCTCCTGTAAAAAAAAATGTGCTGTTAAACATCAGTAATGCCTATTCAGATTATTGCATTCTTTTTGACAGCATTGTTTACAATATATATCGAAGAGGTTACAGGGATTTCGGATTAGAGGGTGAAATGATAAGCTACATTTACCAAATTGAAAACCATCCAAAAATCAGAAATGCAATCTTTGACATTCGTAAAAACGAACGTGAATATTTGAACAGAAATGATTCCGTCTATGCCGTGCAGGTAATAAAACTGACCAGCAAACTGATTGCAAATATCAGAAATAGTACTTCCTTCAATTCAGAAGAAAAAACCATATTGACCAATCAACTTCACAAATACCTGGCGAGTTTCAATAAACTGATTTCTTTGGATTCTAAACTTGGAATTAGAACCAACAAGGGATTGAGAACTTTTTTGTATAAAAAAGGGGAAGCTCTGGAAAATTTGATTAGCAAATCTATTGATGATGCAAAAGTATTTGAGCATGCACAAATTGCCAGATTAAACGTTTTATTTGCATTGCTTTCAGTTTTGTTGATCCTATTTGCAGCCTGTCTGGGTCTGTACCTTTCCAGATATTTGTTAAATCACCTGACTCAGTTAACAAATTATATTTCACAATTGTCGGTTCATAATTTTAACTACAATGCAAAATTGAATCTGAGAAAATCCAGCACCGAAATCAGGGAGATTTACAAAGAATTCAGGAATATGATTGCACAGCTGAAGATACGTGAAAAACAGAGGGATATTGCACTCTCAAAAGCGACAGACAACGAAAAAAGATATCGTGACCTGACAGATCTTTTACCTCAGAGTATTTTTGAAACAGATAAACTCGGAAATTTGATTTACGTAAACAAAGCCTGGTACAATGCCTTTGGATATTCACAAAATGATCTGGAAGAGGGCCTCAACCTTATTGAAATACTTCAAACAAATACAAACAATGCTCTTATTGGACTTGATAAGGTGGAAAATTCAGATTATGAAGCAATCCGTAAAAACGGAACAAAATTTCCTGCACTTGTTTATTCCGATACCGTATGTAAAGAAAACAATATAGTAGGCAGAAGAGGAATAATAATAGATGCAACTCTAAGGAACAAATACATTGAGACATTACAAAAAGAAACCGTACGGGCAATTAACTCTGATAAACACAAATCATCTTTCCTTGCAAATATGTCTCATGAAATTCGTACGCCCATGAATTCAATTCTTGGCTTTTCAAATTTGTTGTCTCAAAGCCAGGTATCCGAAGATCAGAAAAATGAGTTTATTCAATACATCAATTCAAGCGGACAAATATTACTCAATTTAATTGATGACATTATTGACATTGCAAAAATTGAAGCCGGAGAAATAAAAATAAAACGTTCGAATTGTTATCCGATAAAACTCATCAATGAGTTATGCATGACTTTTGAAGGATATAAAGCAAGCATTGGCAAAGAAAAAATACAACTTCAAACGTCACTTCCCAATGATGAAATTGTATTTCATACTGATCAGTTCAGACTGAAACAAATCCTTTCAAACCTGATCAGCAATGCGATAAAATTTACCAATGAAGGACAGGTATCTATTGCGTTAAAAAATGTGAATGACAGGATCCTTGAATTTTCAGTTGAAGATACCGGCGTTGGATTAACAAAAGAACAACTTAACGTTGTTTTCAATCGATTTAAAAGAGCCGATATTCAGGAAGATAAAAATGTGAAAGGAACGGGACTTGGACTTTCCATTTCAAAAAATCTAGTTGAATTGCTGGGAGGTCAGATGTGGGTAAGTTCCGTTCCGGGAGAAGGAACCCGCTTTTGGTTCCAATTGCCTTTTGAACGTATTCATGATACGAATATAAATATCATTCCGAATCAGATTCATTTAAAAAACCAGAAATACAACTGGAGTAATTATACATTCCTGGTTGCTGAAGACGATGATAACAGTTATGTTTATTTAAAAGAGTTGCTTCAAAAAACCAAAGTTCGTCTTGTTCGGGCAGTAAATGGTAAGGAAGTGGTTGAAGCCGTTAAATTTTCCGACGAGATCGATATTGTATTAATGGATATTCAAATGCCTTATAAAAACGGTTATGAAGCAACAAAAGAAATCAAAGCTTTGAAACCCAGCCTCCCTGTAATCGCCCAAACCGCATTTGCCATGGAAGGAGATAAAGAAAAAAGTATTATAGCTGGTTGTGACGACTATATTACTAAACCTTTGAATCCCAACAATCTCTATGCTAAAATAGACCAATTCCTTCCTGTAAACAGGATAAAATCTTCCATAAATGATGAGGAAAGTATTCCAGAAGAACAACCCAAATTAAAAGCAAAGGACAAACAATAATATGTAATGCGTTTATTACTATTCAGTAATTCAACAAATGCAGGCGAAGAATATCTGAATTATACTCTTCCTTATATTAAATTATTTCTGGGTTCAAATGCAGGAAAAGGTATTTTTATTCCTTTTGCAGGAATTTCTATTGGATTTGATAAATATTTCTCTCTGGTTAATTCAAAATTTAAGACGTTGAATTTGAACATTCATTCCATTCATTCTATGAAGGATATTATAGAATCTATCTATGAGGCAGATTTTATTGTTGTTGGAGGAGGTAATACTTTTTGTCTGTTGAAAGAAATGCAAAACTTGAATTTAATAGAGCCTGTCAGACAACGAGTTCAAAGCGGCATTCCTTATATCGGATGGAGTGCGGGATCCAATTTTGCCTGTCCTACTATTTCAACAACAAACGATATGCCTATTGTTGAACCTGAAAGCTTTTCGGCTTTACATCTGATACCTTTTCAGATTAACCCGCATTATACTGATTTTAAAGATAGAAATCATACCGGGGAAACTCGTGAAATGAGAATTGAAGAATTCATTTTAATGAATAAAAATCTTTACGTAGCTGGTTTGCGCGAAGGCACATTATTTAAGATAGAAGATGGGCAAATCAATCTGTTTGGAACAAAAAAATGCAGAATATTCAAGTATGGAGATCAGCCTATTGAATTACAACCCGGTGCAAATTTTCAATTCCTGATGCAATAATTTGCCTGATTTTTGCATTTCTCATAGTAGAAATTTAAATCCTTTGGAGTGAATAGGAATCTGCTTGTTCGAATTGTTATTGCATTGTCGGTTGTATGGCTGATTCTGCTTGCCGTTTTTTACTTTCACAGCAAATACTTTCGTGAACATATTCTGGATGTCCTTAAGCCTTATCTGGATGAACGTTTAACTACCGAAATACATATTCAAAAGGAAAATATTGAGTTTACCATACTCGAAGATTTTCCCAACATCAGTGTATCATTGAAAAACGTTTTTGTTAAATCAGCTAATGATTTAACTGTTAGCGAAGTATCCTTATTTAATAAGGATACATTACTATTCGCAAAACAGGTCAGGTTCTCTTTTAACATGAAAAGCTTGTTTCAAAAAGAGTATGAATTGAAAAAAATAGAACTTACGGATGCATATCTTAATCTCCTTTGTGACAAATACGGAAAGACAAATTATACTATTTTCAGAACAAAACCTGAAGATAGTCTTTCAGTATCTTTCTCTGTGAACCTCAGAAAAATACATCTTGAAAATGTTATTATCAATTATTGCAATGAAAAAACCACAGATCATTTTTTTACCTGTATAAATAAGGGAGATCTTTCAGGGAATTTCAACAATCAAAATTTTCTGATTAAGGCCAAAACAGAACTCTCAAAAACCCGGTTGAAAATGAAACATGAAGAGATATTCACTGATCAGTCTTTTACAATTCACTTTTCCCTGAATAAAGAAGCCGACGTATATTCAATACGTAAGGGCACTTTACTTTTTTTGGGCATAAAAATGTCTGCTTCAGGTAGTTACAACACTCAGAACAAACAATATCAATTTTTATTATCAAGCCAATCGGCCCCTCTTTCCAAATTGGACCTGCCTTTTCTGAATACCTTTCTAAATAAATACAACGCTCGTATAGAAAATGGTTTAATATATCTTGCTTCTTCTGTTTCAGGTTATGCAAATGGAACATCCCCGGCAATTGCTGTAAAATATAAAATTGAAAAAGGCATTGTCAGGTTTAAAGACTACGAATACAAAATAACTGATGTGCTTTCTTATGGAAAATATTCTAATGGCGCACTCAGAAATAATAGCAGCAGCGTGTTATTAATAGATACTCTCTACGGAAAATCCGGAAAAAGTAATGTGTCATTTTCAGGAAATATAACCAATTTCTCATTCCCAACAATTATCGGCCGAATAGAAACTGACTTTGAACTTGATAAGGTTTCAAATTTTCTCAGAATACCTGAGAATTATGCTATTTCCGGCTTTATAACAGGCGCTGTTCAGTTCAAATTCTCTATGTCTCAAAAAAGAACCTTTAAATCCATTGACTGGAACAAAAGTTATTTCAATGGAAGCCTGACAATTCACGAAATAACTCTAAAACAACTGAACAGGAATTTGCCTCTTTCCAGGATTAAAGGCGAACTAAAAATCGTTACAATCAGTGAGGTTATTATTAATAAACTTTCCATTAATACGGGCAAAACTGATCTGTTGATTCGCGGTTCAATTCATAGTATACCTTTTCTAACCGGGAACAAATCCGTTTATCCGGTTTTTGACTGCGAAATACTTTCTGATAAATTTAACACAGATGATTTTTTAATACTGAATACGGATGATAAAAAAGAAGATGCCGGCAAAGTTGTATTCCCTGATTCTGTTATTGTATATGGCAAATTCAGGGCAAATGATTTTTCCTCCGGTAAATTTAAAGCTACCCACGTTGACGGATATCTTGAGTATACACCCAAAAGTCTGACAATTAAGGACTTTTCCATGCACACTCTGGAAGGAACTATTGAAAGTAACCTAATCATCAGTGAAATCAACAATACAATAACCGCAGAATGCAAAGCCAGTTTAAAAGGTGTTGATATTGGGGACTTATTCTTTACCTTCAATAATTTCCGACAAGATGTTATTCATAGTGAAAATCTTGATGGTATTCTCTCTGGTACAACTGAATTTACTACTGCCTGGGATTTCAATCTTAATCTTATACCGGAAAAAATCCGTTTGGCTTCACAAATAAGAATTGATGATGGTGAATTAATAAATTACGAACCTCTGCTCGGATTATCAGGATATATTAAGGTTGAGGAACTGAAACACATTAAGTTTGAAACTTTAAAAACTTTTGTTGATATCAATAACATGAAGGTGTTTATTTCCGAAACTGATATACACTCATCAGCTTTATCGTTACTGGGATCAGGCATTCACGGGTTTGATAAAAAATACACTTACAGGTTACAGGTTCAGTTATCTGATGTATTATGGAAAAAAGCAAAGAAAAACAAACCTGAAAACACCGAATTCGGATACATTGTTAATGACGGTTATAATAGAACAATGATCCCAATAATCATTACAGGCGATGAAAACACCTATGAAGTAAATTACGATAAATTAACTGCCAAATCATTCTTTAAAAATAAAGTTCAAAAAGAAAAAGAAGTACTAAAAGAATTGTTTGCTCCTGAGAAGGATGCAGATAAATCTTCTGGTACATTCAAAGATACATCCCGAATTGAATGGGAAGATTTTGAAGAACAAGAAGATACTAATTTGCCTGGTGCAAATGAAAAAAAAGAAGAGCAGGAATTCCAAATAGAGTGGGAAGATGATTGATCATTGTTATGTGACTTCCCAATTGCATCAATTCATAAAACCAATTCTTATTGGTTTTTGTATAAAACCTCATTAATGATAAAAGCTATACAAGAGTTAATTCGTTTTAACAATCTTATTATTAAAGATTTATGCTACTTCGCCAAAATACGAAGTGCCTTTTGTTCCTGATTGTATTATTGTGGCACAGGTTTTCTGTCACAGCCAGACAGGCAGTGAACAAACCGAAGAGATATCACGAACCAAAAAAGAGTGAAGTTCTGTAAAATCAATACCATTAAAATATTCTATTGATCAGTATCCTTTATTGTATTTGTTTTCTTTTACTACCATATTATTAGCTTTCCTGCCAATCGTTAAACCGGACAGAGCTTGTAAACCAGGTTCATGTGTTTTTGACTACACTCTTTTGAATCAATTGGCATTCATGATAAGTGTTTCATTATCTTTGACAGAAGCAAAAACTTATCAAAATGAATATTTACAAAAAGAAAATCAGGTGGAAATTTTTTCTTTTCATCTGTGCTGTCACTATAGGTGCCGGCTCTTTATGGTATACCAATTCACTGGTTAAAAAGCTTGCCATTGAAGAGCAGAAAAAAATAGCTTTATGGGCAAAAGCGACCAGCCTGATACCAAATTCTAATCTTGAGAGTGAAAGTCTGGGATTCCTGTTTTCTGTGATACAAAACAATGAAACGGTTCCTGTAATACTTGTCGAATCGGACACAACGATTTCATTGTACCGTAATCTTGATTCCACCAGGGTTCATAATCCTGAATATTTAAATAAGAAACTTGAAAAAATGATGGAGGAGAATCCTCCTATTGAAATCCCATTATCAGACAATAACAAACAATACTTATATTATAGTCGTTCAACAATACTTACCAGTCTTACTTATTATCCCTGGATACAATTAGGTGTTATATTGATTTTTATTGGTGTCGCATATTTTGCTTTCAGCTCTTCACGCAAAGCTGAACAAAACCAGGTTTGGGTTGGTTTATCCAAAGAAACAGCTCATCAACTTGGAACTCCCATCTCTTCATTAATGGCATGGCTTGAAATGTTAAAATTAAAGAATCAGGATGATACGTTTATCGGAGAGTTAGAAAAAGATGTCAAAAGGCTAAAGATAATTACAGAACGGTTCTCAAAAATTGGATCTCCTCCTGTTTTAAAACCTGAAAATCTGGTGAAAACTATTGAAAATTCCCTTCATTATTTAAAGACAAGATCCTCAGAAAAAATATCATTTGAATTGCAATCAGATAAAAATGATATTGTTGTGCCATTAAACACTTCGTTATTTGAATGGGTTATTGAAAATGTCTGCAAAAATGCAATGGATGCTATTGGTGAAAAAGGAAATATCAAAGTAACAGTTACAAGAAATTCTTATTTTGTATTCGTTGATATTTCCGATACAGGAAAAGGCATATCGAAATCAAAATACAAAACCATTTTTAAACCTGGATTTACCACTAAGGATAGAGGCTGGGGACTTGGCCTTTCACTTACAAAACGAATTATTGAAGAATACCATAAAGGAAAAATATTTGTCGCAGAATCTGACATAGGAAAGGGTACTACTATCCGAATCATTCTGAAAACCTCTTAAGTCTAATGGATAAAAAGTCACCGGAGAATAAAGAAAGATATCGTTTTGGCAAGGCTGAAAGACTTAGCTCCAAGAAACTTATTGATCTTTTATTCCGCGAAGGTGCATACCTTCAGGTAAATTCTATCAGGTGTATATACTTATTCCCCGATAAATCAATACTTACTCCTTCTCCTGCACAAATATTAATTTCTGCACCAAAGAAGCTTTTTAAAAGAGCAGTTGATAGAAATTTGATGAAGAGAAGGATTCGTGAAGCATACAGACTCCATAAAAATTTATTGATTCATTCATTAATAGAAAAAGACAGAAAATTGGTCCTGGCTTTTCTGGTTTTTCAAAACAAGATCAAAGATTACCATACGATTGAAAACACAATAAAAGAACTAATTGATCAATTGGTCAGTTTTATACAAAAAGAAAAATAGAAGGGCTGTTTTAAAAGTTCATTTTATATTTGACTTTTAATACAACCCCTTTTTATGCTGTCCCGCCAAGATTCGAACTTGGGCAGGCAGAACCAAAATCTGCAGTGCTACCATTACACCACGGGACAAAATTGAGGTGCAAAGATAACAACAAAATTATATTGCTCAAAAGCTTTCGAATTGAGAATTTAGTTTTCTAACGACTCCAGATTGCCCTTCTTCATTATTAATATTGTTTCATATTGCAAATTTTCAGAGATGTTGTTTTCTTCTCTCCCGAACAGTGTATTTATATCAGCATTCAATACTATTTTCTGCTGCTCAGGAACAGAAAGTATTATTTTCATTCCGGGCATTTGCCATATACAATCTTCATCAACCGAAAAATACTCATCCAACAACAAAATGGTGTCATTTAAAACCCAGTTGTATTCTATGTTTTCATCATAATCATCATCAAATCGGGGAATGACGGCAGTGTACTCCAAAACAATTTCAGGTTTATCATTCTCAAATGATTGAATTTCCAACCTGGGATGGATATAGCAGACTTCATCATAACTGCTGTGTAATATTTCCTTGCCAAAAAAAGAATAATATTCTATGCCGCGATTTTTCCATTTATCCCGTCCCAAATCAATATATAATGTACTTTTTGAAGAAATATCGATTGTTTTATAGTTGTTTTGTTTGTAGGAATATGAAATTAGTTTATTGCCCGAAGCAACAGAAGCAATTACAAATACCAGAGCAAGAACCCAAAAAGTCCAGGCAAAAGCAGAAAGAACAGGAGTGTGTGATTTTATACCAAAAATTAATTTCAGGATCCCGATGAATAAAGCAACAACCGGAATCAATAATACCAAAGACAATGCAAGTCCCATAAGAGAAAAATTATTTACCAAAGGAATGATATATTCATTGATAGGCAAATGCGGAATGTGCCAATCTAAGAATACACCTCCAGAAAACAGGGAAGTAATCAGAGCTATAATAAATGCTATGCCTGCAATTGCCAAAGCAACTCCAAAAATCACAAGAACTACTTTTAGAATAACAAGCAGAACATTTCCAATTACAGAAAGTGTCTCAGCAGTTGCATGTTGAGCTTTTTTATAGGACTCAGATTTGGATAGGTTATTCAAATTGTCCTTCACCTTTGTAAATTCTTTTTTTACTGATTGCTGAATATTTTCAATTGTCACTGGCTGCCCCTTCATTTGAAGTTTTTGAGATGTAGTACGCGCCACGGGTATTGCAATCCACATCACCAGATAGGCGAGAAATCCAATTCCATCAAAGAAAAGGAGGATAATAAATGCAAGCCTTATCCATACAGGATCAACATTGAAATAGGAGGCGATTCCACTGCATACTCCACCAATAATGTTGTTATCAAGATCTCTGTATAATCGCCTGTGTTGTCTGTTAAACGCGGAAGCATTCTCACCCGGATCTCGAGCTTCTTGTTCATGTTCATTATCTTCAGACATTTCCGTTTCACGTGCAAAGTCGTCAGCAGTGCCCATCATTTGAACCACTTCTTCAATATCTGAAAGTGTAACGACCTGCTTGGCAGTACCAAGCTTATCCTCCAGAATTTCGGCAATACGTTGTTCAATATCCTGCAGTATTTCTTCTGCCTCCTCCGAAGTTTTCTGAAAATATCTTCTCAATGAATCCAGATACCCTTTTAATTTTTCAAAAGCATCCGCATCCAGATCAAAAAGCCGTTGGTTTAAATTTATTTTTATTGTCTCTTTCATGATTTCAAAAGTAATTATTTGGAGTTTTTAATTGCTTTTATCGCATCTACCAATTCATTCCATGCAACATCAAGTTCCTTTAAAAAATCTTTTCCTTCATTGGTCAATGCATAATATTTTCTTGGAGGCCCCTGTGTCGATTCCTCCCACCTGTAACTGAGAAGTCCTGCATTTTTTTGACGTGTAAGCAAAGGATAAAGCGTGCCTTCAACCACAATCAATTCTGATTCTTTCAGCCTATTAATAATATCTGATGCATATGCATCCCCCTGATCCAGAATTGAAAGGATACAATATTCCAGTATTCCTTTCCGCATCTGAGCTTTTGAATTTTCAGCTTTCATATAATCTTTCCTTATTTCTTTTGAAAACTTCTTTTAACATTTTCAAATTCCTGCCTGAAGAAATCGCCAATATTTGACAAATTCACAGCTTCACCACGCATTTCAAGCTTCTGTGCAACTGTGTTTGCTTCGGGCAGTACAATCCATAATATCAAATAAATCAATACTCCTGCCATCCCAAAAATGGCCAGTATAATGAATATAAGTCGAACAATCGTCGGATCAATCCGCCAATAAGCAGCCAAACCACTGCATACACCGCCAATTATCCTGTTATCCGTATCGCGGTACATCCTTTTGTAATTACGGCTTTTTGATTTATAATCCTTATCTGTTGTCTTGCCTGAAATATCTTCCGGATTTCCCATGATCCGAATAACATCCTCAACTTCCTTCAAGGTAATAACCTGCTTGTTATTACCAAGTCTTTCACTGAAAAGCTCTGCAATCCGGGTTTCAATATCCTGGTAGATCTCTTCCCCTCCATCAACAGATCTTAATTCATTTTTTACCTTATCAAGGTATATTTTAAGTTTATCATACGCATCCTCATCAATATGATAAACCATTCCACCTAAATTAATTGTCATTGTTTTTTTCATTATTTTGATTTACTAGTTTGCCAATACTAAATGTTTTTTAAATTTCCACTCAATAGTATCATCATCCATTAAATTACTATCTTCATTTGACACCATTTCAACGATTGGTTTTTGTTTTACCTCTTCATCTGTTTTCTCTGGTTCGTCAATCAGCGAAATACTATCTTTATCATTCAAATTGATTTGGTATTCTTTATTCACCCTTTTTGGTGTGCAGATAGCCAAACAACAGAACAGCACGAACAAAAGAGAATATGTTTTTAAAATACACATGTATGTAATAATTTTACAATACAAAGATATATATTTTTTTTAGTACTATGCAATACATAGTACCATATTTTTATTTTTTTTCTGTTCCTGGAACTATGAAATGATGATTATTGAAGGTAACTTATTGAAGATGAGAGTTGAATTAGCAGATCCTGTCCAATATTTTCTCAGGATGGGCCAGGAAGAGATCTATATGAATGATCTGATCAACAGACATATTGAATTGAATTACCACAAAAAAATACATTGTATCAAATGTGGGAGGATTACTTCAAAATCATTTGCTCAGGGGTATTGTTACCCTTGCTTCAGATCAGCCCCCGAGACCGAAGATTGTGTTTTGCATCCCGAATTGTGTCTTGCCCATGAAGGAATAGCCCGTGATATTCAATATGCAAAAGAACATTGTCTGATTGATCACTATGTATATCTTTCTTTCACAAGCGGCATAAAAGTAGGTGTAACACGTCATACTCAAATACCTGTACGTTGGATTGATCAGGGTGCGGTTGCAGCCATGAAACTTGCCCAAACTCCCAATCGTTACACTGCAGGATTAATAGAAGTTGCACTAAAATCGCATTTTAGTGATAAAACCAATTGGCGAAATATGTTAAGAAGCAATGAAATGAAGGCTGATCTTTTGCAGGAAAAAAAGAAAGCTTTGAGCAATATTCCTGAGAATCTCAAATCTCTGATTGCTGATGATGATTGTATTACTACGATTATCTATCCTCATCGGAATGTTATTGGCAAAATATCAAGTATTAATTTAGATAAGAATAACTATTACTCTGGCAATTTGATAGGTATCAAAGGACAATATCTCATATTTCATGATGGGAATGTCATAAACATCAGAAAATATGGCGGATACTTGGTAAGTTTAAAGTTTTAAATTATTTAAAATTAATTATACAATTGTTAAACAATTACTTATTATTCTCCTTTATAAAACTTTTATAAAACACCGGAACCATGATCAGTGTAAGCATTGTTGAAACCAGAAGTCCTCCTATTATTGTCCACCCCAAAGGAGCCCATAGAGATCCGCCTCGCAGGGTCAATGGCAGCAATCCTCCAATGGTGGTAAATGAAGTGAGTATAATGGGTGTAAAACGGGTTTCACCTGCAATCTGAAGGGCTTCAGGTATGGATTTCCCCTGGCGCCGGAGTATATTTGTATAATCAACCAGAATTATGGAATTGTTAACAACAATTCCAACAAGGCTGGTAAATCCAATAAATGCAGTGAAAGAAAATGTATTCCCCGAAAGAAGCAATGCCCAAATCATTCCTATTGCTGCAAATGGTAATGCAATGAAAATAATAACGGGTTGGGAAAATGACCGGAATTGAAGAACAAGCACTGCAAAAATTGAAATAATTGCAATAATTGCTGCAGTAGATGTCCCTCCAAAAGTTTCACTCCTGCTCTCCAGCTCTCCGCTAATATGATATCCATACCCTGATGGAAAAGGATACGACTCCAGTTTCTCCAATACCGGAGCCATCACATCATCAATTGAATATTCTTTTTGTACATCCGCCCTTATCTCAGCCGTACGCTCCGAATTGTACCTGGTAATAATACTGGGCGATTGTCTGAATTCAATTCCTGCAAGCTGATTCAGAGGTATCATTTTCCCCTTTAAAGATTTGACAAATATTTTATCAACATCTTCAAGTCGTATTTTATCTTCGAAAGGCAGACGCAAAACAATGTTGTATTCTTTTCCGTCCTTGTCTCTGAATTTCGAAACGGGTGTTCCTGTTATGGCAGTTCGTATTGTCTGATCAATGAAATGAACAGGCACTCCAAAGAGATTTGCTTTCTCACGATTTATGTTAAAATACAAATCAGTCTTGTTTTTGGTAAAAGCATTCTCAAGATTTATTATACCATCCTGTTTTTTGAGAAAATCTTCAATTTCTGTTGAAATTTCATACAATTTATCCAGACTTTTCCCGGTAAGATAAATCTGAACAGGTGCTGCAATAGGGGATCCTTGTTCAAATTCTTTTACACTGATCCTGGCTCCGGGATACCCGGTAAAAGTATTTCTTAACCTAACAATTAAAGCATCAAATTCTTCCGGATCATAGTCTTTCGTCTCAATATAGATTTCTGCTATATGTGTTTTAAAATTTTCAGGAAAGACATTGTAGTAAATTCTGGGATTCCCATGTCCTATATTGGTAGCATAATATTTGATCTCAGGTGTAGTATCCAGCACTGATTCAACATATTGGGCAATTTCATCGGTCTTATCCAGATTTGTTCCGTCAGGAAGCCTGATTTTAATTAATAGATTTGGTTGTTCGGCCTTTGGAAATAAGCTAAATCCCACAAACGTAAAAGCATACATAGATAGAATAAACACCAAAAGAGATAAAACAATAACCTGCCAGCGATTTCTGAGTGCATATTGCAGACTTTTACGGTATGGACCCTCAATAAATTTTGACAACAGTTTTTTAAATCCGTTATTTTCTTCCTTTTCAATTGCTTTCTTGCTTCCTTTAAACAGCTTGCTCGTAATCATTGGAGTTAGTGTAAGAGCTATTAGCAACGAAATACTAAGTGTGGCAATTATGGTTACCGGCAAACTTCTTATAAATAAGCCTTCCTGATAAGGCATCATGGCAATTGGTACGAAAGCAAGAACAGTAGTTAAGGTTGCACTGACTACGGGCCAGCCTATTTCGGAAGCTGCCGCTATAGAAGCATCACGTGGTATTAAACCTTTTGAAATATGGCGGTTTATGTTTTCAACCATCACAATGGAATTATCAACCAGTAATCCGAGAGCAACAACCAGGGCAGCAATAGAAATTTGTTGCAGTCCATATCCAAAAGCGTATACAATACTCAGACCAATGAGTATGGATAATGGAATAGCGATGATTACAACCATGGAGGATCTGAATCCGAGAGCCAGAAGAATAATCAATCCTACAAGGATTATACCCTGTATCAGATTCCACATAAATCCATTGATGCGGTTATGAATTCCTATGGTCTGATCGAATACATATTCCAGCCGGTAATCTTTATCCATTGAAGAAGCAAATTTTTTGATTTCGGCTTTCGCATCCTCTGCAATATCCAGTACATTTAATCCTTCTATTTGTTTAACAATTACAAATACCGTCTTTTGTTTCCCTGAAGTATCTGCTTCCGGCAAGCGTACAAAATACTTGATATCCTCATGATCAAAATTGACTTCCGCAATGTTTTCCAGGTATATTAATCTCCCCATATAAGAATTTACAACTGTTCTGCGAATCTGCTCAAGATCACCAAATGCACCGCTTGTTTTAACGGAAAACACTTTATCTCCAAGTTTCATTGTTCCTCCGGGTATGTTGGCATTATTACTAAGAATTGCACCTGCTACATCATCAACACTAATATTCATTCCGGCCATTTTCTCAAAATCAAGAGAAATTCTTACTTCCTGTTCAGGACATGCAACAATCTCAACCTTTTTTACTCCATTCACCCGTTCAACTTCCTTCTTAAGTATTTCAGCCTGATATTCCAGTTCACGGTATGAAGCATTTTCAGATATCAAGGCTAACTGCAGCATAGCCACATCACTGGTTGACCATTGGGTTACCTGAAGGTCTATGATCTCTTCCGGGAGCTCGCTGCGTATACTATTGACCTTTTGAACAACTTCTTCGTATTTTTCATTTGCATCGGCTTGAAAATCAAACTCTACGGAAACCGAAGCTATGCCGTCAAACACTGTTGTGTTTATCCTTTTGATTTCATCCAGTTCATTTACGGCTTCTTCAATAGGCAAAGCCACCAATTCTTCCATATCAACCGGATTCGCACCCGGATAAATTACAAGAACAGAAACTCCCGGTACAACAATTTCCGGATTTTCCGTTTTAGGCATGCTGATAAAAGCCTGAATACCCGCAAATAATAAAATCGCAAATACAATCAGTGTAAACTGATAATAATCAATGGCAATTTTCGACAATCGCATAATCTTCCAGATTAATCTATTATTTCTATTTTCGTACCGGACTCCAGATAATCTGCTCCGTCAGTAATGACCGTATCCTGCAGATCAAGACCTTCGTCAATACAAATCAGGCTATCTGATATATGAAGAATATGAATCTTTCTTTTTTCGACTCCACCGCTTTTTACCAGATAAACATATCCGGTCATATCATCAGCGTCATGTATATTATGCACAGGAAGTGCCAGGTATTCCTTTTCCCGTGAAGGAAGTATTATGACTTTCCCGATCAAACCACTGACAAAATCAGGATGTGCGTCAATTAACCTGAGTTCCACTTCATAGGTACCTGTATATGGATCGGAGGCATTAGCAATTTCGGATACCACACTTTTAAATTGAGTTCCCGGAAATGCATCAAATGAGATCCACGCCGAATCATGGAAATTTACTTTTACCAGGTTAACATCCGATAAGGCCACCCTTAATACCCAGTCTCCTTTTTTTGATCCGAATAAAAACAACGGATGACCGGCTGCAATGATCTCATTGCTTTCTGCCAGTTTTTTTAATATTTTCCCGTCGCACGGTGCTTCTATTACTGAGTATTTTCTATTGAACTCTGCGATACGCAAATTTGATTTTGCCAGCTCCAGGGCAGTTTGGGCATTTTGCAGTTCTTCGAGAGTAGTAACACTATCGTTGTACAGGTTTGTTGCCCGTCGCAAGTCCCGTTCTGCTTTTTCAGCGCCCAGGCTGGCCTGATTTACATGCGCTTCAATTTCCGAAAGATCAAGCTTTGCCAACGTTTGTCCTTTTTTTACCTCATGCCCCTCGTCAGTGTAGATTTTTTCAATAACACCACCTGTTTTAAAGCTTAATTTTATTTCAGATTTGGAAGAAAGTATCCCTGATGTTCGAATTGGAAATGCTGTTTTTATTTTTCGCGGTTGAATTACTCTTACCGGAATTTTCTCGTTATGCACCTCTGCATTATCAGAATTCCTGCACGAAGAAATGATCACTCCTGATGCCAGGAACAGAAAAAAGAAAAGCTGATTAATTATTTTGATTTTTAATTTAGGTAGCATATATTATTAATTTAAATATTAATGTTTTATAATTATTAGTCTAATTGTCTGTCTGCGGTTACTCTTTCTAATTCAGCCTCTTTGGTTTTGTATTCAAACACAGCGATGATCAGGTTTTGTTTGCTCCTGGTCATGGTTGTTCGTGCATCGTTGTATTCAATTAGCCTGGCCTGGCCAATTCTGTATTTTTCCTCAATAACCTGGTATGCTTTTTCTGCAGCAGTAACCTGTATGCTTGCAACATTAATCGCTTCACGGGCAGCATTTAAATCGTAATAAGCATTAATAATCTGCAATTCAATCTGCTTTTCAAGTTCCTGCTGTCTTAGATTAATCTGTTCACAGGCTATTTTTGCATGCTGGATATCCGCCCTGTTTTTAAGCCCCTGGAACAAATTCCATCTCAAAACCACCGAAGCAAGAAGAAAATCATCCTTATCAGAAAACGAATATTCTTCTCCCTGAAATCCATAATCTATTGCAAGAAATAAATTGGGATAATTCGCTGAGCGGGCAAGTTTTGTAAACTTTTCATTTATAGCTGAATAGGATTGAAGCTTGTTTATTTCTTCCCTAGCACTTAATCCATTGGATATTTTCTGATCAATGTCCCCTTTCAGATGAATTTCAGGGATTTCTTCTCCTTCAGGTATTTTGATTTCCGAATTCAGTGACTTATTAAGAAGAAAATTAAAGTACGATCTTGCAGCCTGGTGCTCTTTCTCAGCTGATGCTTTCGCCAGGTATACATTTTGCAGTTCAGCCTCCGAACGATATACCACATCCTGTGTAACTTTATCATTTTCATACAGGCTTTTTGATACCCTTAGATTTTCTTTTAGAAGTCCTGTTGTTTCATCCACAAGCTTCAAAAGATATACCGTCATCAGGTAGCCGTAATAAGCCGATTTGATTTCTTTAATCAGTTCTCTCTTATAGATAGAAAGATTGGCTGTTTCGATATGGGTCTGCTGTTTTTTGATCTGATAGTTGTAAATAACCTTCGGACTGTATACAGGTTGTGTCAGACTGAGCTTAGTCTCGTGTTCATTCGGACGATAAAATTCAAATTCCTGATTTTCCAGGTTTGGAAAAACAATGTTATCCTGCAATTCATTAAGCGTGGCATAGACCGGATTTAACATATCTCCAACAGGAAATTCAATGGTTCTCCCTCCGCGAGCAACAGTGTATCTGGCATTCAAACTCAGATCCGGATAGAA
Organism: uncultured Bacteroidales bacterium; assembly: GCA_964406315.1. Lineage (GTDB taxonomy): Bacteria > Bacteroidota > Bacteroidia > Bacteroidales > UBA10428 > UBA10428. The sequence continues at coordinate 114,655 of CAYORG010000001.1, forward strand.
TAATCCTCTTGCAGATCGTAAAGACTGAATGCTTTTGGCATAATCCGCCTGAATTTGCTGAAGAGCCAGGTTGCTTTGAATCCCTTCGTGGATATAATTTTCTAATATTTGTTCCTGTGCATTGATATGCAAACAAATGACTGCCAAAAAACCAAATGTTATAATTCTATGTTTTTTCATTTTTTAATATTCCATTTAAAGCAATTTTGAGATGGCTTTCTATAATATCTTCTTTCGTAACACCGATAAGTTCAAACAAATCTCTTTTCAATGTAATGACTTGCAAAACTCCCATTATCTGTGCCCACAGAGTACTGCTTAAGGCATTTACAGGCATGTCATTACGTATCATGCCCTGTTCAATTCCCTGTTCAACATATTTTGTCAGAAGATGAATCGGAGAATCGTGAATAAACGCGTATTTAATCTGTTCCTGATCAAGATTCAGATTATTCAGGTTACATGCCTGGAAGAAAAGAATGGAATGAGCGGCTTCATGTTCCTCTTCACAATGCTTAACAAATATGTTTGCCATAATTAATAAGTTTTCTACGGCATTTTTCTTTTCATCCATCGCTTTAACCATATCATTGGCAACTTTTTTCATGTGCTTCTGTGCAATTTCCCAGTGGATTTCTTCCTTGCTTTTAAAATACAGATACAAAGTTCCTTTACTTAATTCGGCTTGTTCAGCCACATCATCCATTGTGGAATTATCAATTCCTTTTGCAAAAAACACTTTTTCTGCAGCCACCAAAATTTCTTCTCTGCGCCGTTGTTTTTCTCTTTCTTTCCGTTCTGTTATTCCCATTTTACACTCTATTTAAAAATATGACTATTAGTCATAATTTTGGCTAAAGTATAGTATTTTTATAAAACTCCAAATAAAATCCGAAAAAAAATATAGCTGACTTAAAAAGACTGATTATTACATTGTTTCGAAGTCCCGAGTATAAAAAATGCCGTTTCATCCAAACAGAAACGGCATTTATAATATAATTACTCCTGATGATTTTATACTACTCCCTGGGCAATCATGGCATCTGCCACTTTTATGAATCCGCCAATATTAGCTCCATTCACATAATTTATAAATCCAGAAGAATCTTTTCCATATTTTACACATGTTTCATGAATATTTTTCATGATTTGTTGCAGTCTTTCGTCCACTTCCTCCCTGGTCCAGGGCAACCTCATCGAGTTTTGTGTCATTTCAAGCCCCGAAGTTGCAACACCGCCTGCGTTTGCAGCTTTTCCCGGGCCATACAGGATTTTAGCTTCCAGGAATACTTCAACAGCTTCAGGAGTTGAAGGCATATTAGCTCCTTCCGATACAATAAAACATCCGTTCTTTACAAGTTCTTTTGCATCTTCTTCATTGATTTCATTTTGCGTAGCACTGGGGAATGCAAGATCACACTTCACATTCCATGGCCTTTCTCCTTCAACGTATTTTACCTTGAATTTATCGGCATATTCTTTGATCCTGCCTCTTTTAATGTTTTTCAGTTCCATTACATATTGTAACTTTTCCATTGATATCCCATCGGGATCATAAATAAATCCTGCAGAATCGGACAATGTAACCGGTTTTCCTCCAAATTGCAACAATTTCTCAATGGTGTATTGGGCAACATTGCCTGAACCTGATACTGCAGCAACTTTCCCTTTTATCCCTTCACTCCTGGTTTTTAACATCTCGTTAGCAAAATATACAGCCCCATATCCTGTCGCTTCCGGACGAATAAGACTTCCTCCCCATTCAAGACCTTTCCCGGTTAACACTCCTGTAAATTCATTTACAATCCTTTTGTACTGACCGAATAAATACCCGATTTCTCTGCCTCCAACACCGATATCACCTGCAGGCACATCTGTATCCTGCCCGACATGACGTTGAAGTTCAGTCATAAAGCTTTGACAGAACTTCATGATCTCATTGTCTGATTTTCCTTTGGGATCAAAATCTGAACCTCCTTTACCACCTCCCATTGGCAAAGAGGTCAGACTATTCTTAAAGACCTGTTCAAAAGCCAGGAATTTTAAAATCCCCAGGTTAACCGTAGGGTGAAAGCGCAGTCCTCCTTTGTAAGGACCTATTGCACTATTCATCTCTATGCGAAATCCTCTGTTTACCAGTATTTCACCATTATCATCCACCCAGGGTACCCTGAACATCAATACTCTTTCCGGCTCGGTTATTCTTTCAAGAATTTTTGCCGATTTGTATTTGGGATTATCTTCAATAAAAGGCCAGAGGGATTCAATTACTTCCTGCACTGCCTGATGAAATTCTGATTCCCCCGGATTCCTGGCAATAAGTTTCGCCATAAATTCATTCACATGGACGTCTAAAATATCACTCATTGTATGTTTTTTTAGTTATGGTATTCATCATAGGAAACCCTGAATTTCTTATCTCATGAAAAAAGCATAAGATTAGCGGGCTTCCCCTTTAATGGCCGAAATGTAAATAACTTTTAAGCAACTAAAATCATTCTAAGATTGATTTCCGTGATTCTCTTAGAATATTCCGAGATTTTCTTATAACTGATTTTTATACCTCTATGATATTATTTTTTATTGCAAATTTTAACAGATCAACCGTAGTTTTTAAGTTTAGTTTCTGCATGATATGATTTTTATGGGATTCAACTGTTCTGACACTTATAAACAATTTATCTGCTATTTCTTTATTGGTATTGCTTTCACCCCATAATCTGACAATTTCAACTTCTCTTGAACTTAAGTTGCCGATACTGCTATTGATTTTATCTTTTGTCTGAAGTCTGGAAATATATTTGTTTAACAACAAATGAGTAATAGAATTGCTGTAATAATCATGCCCATTGCGCAGTGCATAGATTGCCTCCAAAAGTTCTTTTCTGTCTGAATCACTTGCTAAAAATCCGTTTGCCCCGCTTTTTATGGTTTTTAAAATCAGATCTTCTTCGTCATTGGCTGAAATAATCAATATCCTGATTTTTGGAAATTTATTACGAACCTGTATTATCAGGTTCGACATTGATAAATCAATTTTATGCAAATTGATTAATAAAACATGAATGAGTGATGAATTCAGTTTTTCGAAAAGCATTTTTTCTGATGTCGCAGTGATTGCAACTTCTATATCTTTAGTATTGGATAATAATACGCATAATCCTTCCTGAACCAGTTTTTGTTCATCAAATATTCCTATGTGAATTACACTCATTTGATTCAGTTATTATGCAATATAGCCGCTTTTTTCATCTTCCCATTCATGAAGACAGACAAAGGTTTGTCAAACCTGACATGCCTGAAATATTTCGTCCTGTTTAAGGTTTTTTGTTTATTCAAAATGTCCCATCTGACAAATTCCGTTGTTGAGGAATCCCAGACAGAAAAATATCCAATGTTCATTGATGTTACATTATGAAAAAAGTGTGACCCTAATGATGAATCAAGCGGAAAATCAGCAAGACTTGTTTCAACAATTACTTTCGCATTTGATATTTGTCCCCAATTCACGGGAATCCCAAGAAATCTGTCACTGGTCCCCCATCTCCCGGGGCCTATTAATATATATTGTTTGTTTTTTTTGCTCATTTTATTGTTTAACAATTCTATTTCCCTCACCATCTCATACGTTTTCATTTTATCAAAACTGGGCAAATCAATATAAATAATGTCTTGAATCTGGGTTATTTCTCCATTGCCCAAACTGGATTCAGTATAGAGGATCATTTTTGATTTGTCCAGAGTACTGAAATCCACATTATAACTCTGTTGATTGCCCACAAGAGGTTTTACCTGAAGCAGATAAAAAGAGGGTAAATTGTTGATCGACCGGTTAAGGTCAACGGCATATTCTATTTCGACAGGCGCACCCAAAGCATCTTTTATAGTATTGAGCATAATTTCAATGGTTTCAGCAAGAGGCAAATAATTGAACCTGAGTATATCAGCAAAATTTAAAACCCTCGGTCCCTGAATGCTCAGACCAGGTTCAAATCTATCATTTGATGCATTGTATACCGAAACACAATGTTTCAGGGTTCTATGCTTTTCTGCTTCCGAAATATCTATCAGAGATAAAGATGCAAGTTCTCCTTCATTAACATAATCAATGTTCTTTTTCCCCAGATCCAATACATAAAATTTCAGCTGGGAACTGTTTAGCAGGTCCTTTTTTGTATAGGTTTCAATCTGAGGATATTTCGGCGCAAAACGATAAGATTTGTTCCCGCCGACAACATAAGTTCCCAGTCCCAGCGCAACAACAGCAAATCCCTCTTCCGGATTCATATGAGCTACAGTATAATAATTATAGGATTGGGCAATTCCGCTAATGTGCGGATAATAATAATTGTCATATTGGGATCCGACCAATTCCTGTAAAACAATGGCCATTTTTTCTTCTTCTATTTTATGATGTATGGCATTAAAATAAGACCTTGCGTCATCAGAATATATTGAAGCATATACCAGTTTTATTGCTTTTTCCAGACTTTTTAGGGTATTCTCCTTATTCAACGGATCATTGGGAAGAATGTATGTGTCAAATACTCCGGCAAATGGCTGCGAAACAGAATCTTCAAGCAGACTTGAAGACCTCACGGCAATCGGTTTATCAATTTGATCAATAAAGAATTCCAGCTTTTCAATAAGTTGTTTTGATAATTTCCCTGCAATAAACCGTTGCCTTATTCTTTGATATGTATTTTCCGATTTAATAATCGTATCATACAACTTATTTTTCTCCAGGAATTCTTCAAATTCATCCGTGCCAATTATAACAGTTTTTGGTGTACGGATATTGATCTTATCTGTCAGGTCAGAAAAATCATAATTATAGATAAATGCATTAATAAAAGCCAGCCCTCTCCCTTTCCCTCCGAAAGAACCTCCCGAAAATCCCACGATATGTTTCTCATCAAGTGTTGCAGTTTCATCAAAGTATAATACTTTCCCTTTCTTCTTTTCATCTTTGTATTTAGCCAGTGCTTCAAGAAAAAATTTCCTTGATTCTTTTACATTATTAAAGTCGCCTATTTTTAAGGGATTAAGAGTTTTAGCCAATTGTATCTCGCCACGTAGCATAAGCCATAAAGAAAACTGGTTTTCAAGAGCATGCAAATAAAACGATTCATCAGGAATCTCATGCAGTAAGGTTTCAAATTCCCGCAGAGACTGAGCGACTGCAATAGCTTTCCCGTTTTTATCTCTAAATATAAAATCTCCAAATCCTAAATATTGATTGAGAAAATTTTTCAAATCATTTAACAGGGTTTCAGAGTTTTTATTGATAAACCATGCCCCCAGTTTTTTGGCCAGTTGCCTGTTTTTATTATCAGAAGATTGCAACACAATAGGAAGGTTCAGAATATGAGATTTAATATAGTTTATAAATTTTAATCCTGCCTTTTTATCAATTTTTCCTCCTTTTTCAAATTCCACATCAGAAATTACACACAGAATAAAATCTTTGTACTTATTAAAAATAAAGAGTGCATCCTCATAATTTCTTGCAAGAAGAATTTTCGGGCGCGATCTCATCTTCGCTATTTTATCAAGTTCTCTTTTTTCAACTTCCGGCAGCAATTGCTGAACCTGCTCAAAAACAATAGAATAAAGCATTTGCAGGTATTTGGAATAATACTGCGCCGAATCTTCAACAAGAAGGATGACACGAACCAATCCTATTTTTGTATCGTTATCAACATTTACCATGTCTTCAATAGATTTCACAATGGAGAAAAAAATCTGTGAATTCCCACTCCATATAAAAAGTTTATCTATTGATTTTACTGACGGTACTAACTCTTCAAAAAACTGGATGTTGCTTTTTTGATTCAACAATAAATACACCAGAAGATCAGGTTGTTTCTGCTTTATTTTCTTGCTCAGTCTGACAGGTGTCTCTTTATCAATTCCAACCATCAGGATCGCGAGATCGAAATGTGCTGTATCCAATAACTCAAGAGCTTCTTCGGAAGAAGTAACCCCTGTGATCCTTGGAAGCGAGAAAAGACTATACTGATAAATCTCTCCCATAAATTGCTCAAAAAAACCATCTTCTGTCTGAAGAGTAAATGCATCATATAAGGTGGCAACAAAAAGTATTTCTTTCACCTTATATTTCATCATATCCAGATAGATGTATTTATCAAGTATTTGTTGATTGAAGAAAAGTTGCAGGGCTTGTTTATTCTTAACCAGAGAATCTCTATACTCATTAGGTTTGCTCTTTTTTGTGATGTCTAAAAGTTTTCTTCTGAATATTTCTCTTCCTTTATAATCATTTAGATACCCACATATCAACTTGCTGATATTTATGAGTAGATTTCTTTCTTCCCTGAGAAAAGGACCTTCATATACTTTTGGAAATTCTTTTAAGTAAAAAACCTCAATGGTTCCTTTCTTATTGTCTATTGTAGTGAAGCTTTCCGCTTGAAACCAAATTGTATCGGCAAACAATTTGCTGGTGTATGTCTCTCCTTCAAAAGTAATTCTTACAGCAGTGAAACCGGGATATTGCCATGATCTGGGAAGCATTTTGCATATGCTCTGAAGAGTTTCATTAATTGTCCTGCCTTCAGCAATTATCTGAGAAGTGGCATTGATCGCTTTCAGTTCTTTAACACGTTCTTTATTCTGGTTTAAAAGTGTATTTAACACCTCACGGGTGGCAGATCCTGCAATAAGGTTGGATATGTTTATCAGCAGATCCCTCTCTTCTTTTAAAAACGGCCCTTCATAGGCTTTTGGGAACGATTTTAAATAAAAAATTTCTATGCAGCCTTTTTTATTTGTCGGAGTCTTGAAATCCTGTTTCTGTACCCATCGGGTTTTCTTAAAATTGTGACTGGTAAAAATTTTGCCATCATAACTTATTCTAACTGCAGTATATTCAGGATATTGCCATGCTTCGGGCAAAACAGTACAAATCGATACCAACGATTTTTCAATGGACTGATTTTGTTTAAGAATATTTGAGGTTTGATTGATGCCTTTTAATTCTTTAAGACGTTCTGTATTCTGAATAAGTAATTCCTGTAAGTTCTTCTTTGAAACAGTACCTGAAATAATAGCCGCAAGGTTATCAATCAGATTTCTCTCTTCTTCTAAAAATGGCCCCTCAAACAGTTTCGGAAACTCTTTTAGGTAATAGATTTCAATGCTCCCTTTTTTGTTATCAGGAGTTTCAAAATATTGCTTTTGAAGCCATGGTGTTTCTTTAAACCTTTTGCTTTTAAACACCTTATCATCATAAGTTATTTTTGCTACCGTATGCTCAGGATATTGCCATGCTTCAGGCAAAAATGAACATATTCTTTGAAGCGATTCCTCTAATGTCTCTCCTTTATTTAATATATCAGTGGTACGATTGATCCCTTTAAGTTCTTTAATCCTTTCCGTATTTTCCAGGTGTAATTTTTCGAAATGGAATTGCGCGATTGTCCCGGCAATTAAAGTTGTTAAATTGTCCAAAAAACTATCTTCTTCCAATAATAAATCACTTCCTTCATGTTCAATAAAATCTCTTGAAAAAAATAGTTCAATTGAACAAGGTATCTTATTGATAGTTTCGAATGAACGTCTTTTCAACCATTGAGATTCCTGAAAGTTCTCACTTTGAAATGCAAATTCATGAACACAAATTTTTACTGAAATGCCTTCCGGATACTCATAGGCTCCCGGTATTAAATTGCATATTTGTTGAATGGACAATTCGAACGATTTGCTGTCATGCAAAAGTCTCAGAATATTATTTAGCGCGATTAGTTCTAAATATTCTTTATTGGTTATATCTTTTTGCATATAAGATTAATAAATGATATTATCTCATCAGTTGATTTAATAAAATAAAAGATCTTATAACCGGAATTAGGTCCGGATCTTTCGTATCCCTTTTGATAATGATTATCATGCCTAGTTAAAGCCGACAACAATGCCTTCGGATACTTGTCGGAACAATCCATAAAGAACAAATCATTCATATTGTACTAATTTATTACTAATAATATAATATTGCTTCAATATATTGTAAAATCATCTGTATGGTTTATCATAAAATTCGCGAAAAATTTCTGCATGAGAGAATTGTTGTATGGAAGGCGCAAAAAGTTCAATTGCTAACTTGAATGATTGATTATTGTCATATCAAAGCAATATGCTGCATTGGAATGCAGATTCTTCAATTTGATTTCCAATAAGCAGGAAATTATTCGGTTGTTTGCGAGAGGAACACCGAAATCAATTGTTCTGCTAATATATAGCAGCAGAATTTTCCTGATTCTTTTCTTCTCAGTTAAAGAGAAAATAATTCCAGTAAACTGAATTGGGATGAGAAAATATACTATCCGGAAAAGTATCTTCGGCCAATTCAAACGCATGAACGAATTAACCCTGAAATTCAATGTTTAGAATAGAAAATTCAAACCCCCTCCAATGTAATGGCTGCCGATATCCGTAACATTTATCTCCGTTTCAAACAAAAACAACATATAGCTTTTCAAAGGAACTTCTATTCCAATTGGGATCCATAACGGGATTAATGTGTCATCAGCAAAGATTACATCCATATCAAGGCCGGTGTACAAATCAACTGCTTTCCCCAATTGAAATGTAATTAATCCTGTAGCATCGAGCGCAAAATCTCCCCATGAATGGGCCCCTGCGGATAATGAAAATAGTTTGCCAAGGGCAAATTCAATGTCTCCTCCAAAATAGATATCATGCTCAAAAAGCCCAAGTTTAAGACCAAAATCAAGTCCATTAACAATTCCCGCTCCTGCGTAAAGAAATAAATTTGGGCTTGTCCCTCCGTTAACATATACACCCGGCTCAAAGCCTGCACTGAATTTTCCGGGTCTCATGAGATGATCAACGTCTTTTCATTACCAACTATTACAAAATAACTTTATTTTTTCACTTCAGATAATTGTGCACATTATCTGCTGCTTTTCGTCCGGCGTCAATAGCCCTGACAACCAGGCTTGCTCCCGAAACCGCATCCCCCGCAGCAAATACTTTTGATTGACTTGTCATGCTCTGATCATTTGTTTTAATATTTCCACGCGAGTCCAGTTCAAGCTTTAATTCTTTTGCAAGACCTTCATGAATACAATGTACAAATCCCATCGACAAAAGAATCAGTTCAGTCTGAATGATTTTTTTCGTTCCGGGTTTTTCAATCATTATGAAATTCCCATCTTCATTAATCCATTCCACTTCCGTTACCTCTGCAGCTTTCACATTCCCTTTATTATCACTGATCAATTTTGTTGTATTGAGGCACCATTCTCTTTCACAACCTTCCAGGTGCGATGAGGATGTTCTTAACGTGATTGCCCAGTAAGGCCATGGATTATTCAATCCACGTTGTTCCGAAGGTTTTGGCAATATTTCTATTTGGGTTACACTCTTTGCTCCTTGCCGGATTGAAGTTCCCACACAATCACTTCCTGTATCTCCTCCTCCTATCACAAGAACATTTTTACCAGCCGCAAGAATTCTTTCTTTCTCATCTATCTGAACACCGGCAACTATTCTGTTTTGCTGAGTCAGAAAATCCATAGCAAAATGAATGCCTCTCAACTCTCGTCCTTCGACATTCAGATCCCTTGGTTGCATGGCCCCAATAGCCAGAACAATGGCATCGAATTCTTTCAAAAGATCCTTTCCTTTAACATCAATGCCTGCCTGACAATTTGTTTTAACCTGCAAACCCTCTTCATAGAGTATATTTAGTCGTCTGTCAATTACACTTTTATTCAGTTTGAAATCAGGTATGCCAAACCGAAGAAGGCCACCAGGAACGTCATCTTTTTCAAAGATTGTAACATGATGTCCCCATTTGTTTAACAGATCGCCACAAGCCAGACCTGCCGGCCCTGAACCTATAACAGCCACTTTCTTGTTTGTTCTGATTTTTGGAGGTTGAGGTTGTATGAATCCCAACTCAAAAGCCCTGTCGGAAGCAGTGCGTTCATTTTCCCGGATTGTAACAGGTTCTTCGTGAACATTCAAAGTACAGGCATGCTCGCAGGGAGCAGGACATATTCGCCCGGTAAATTCCGGAAAGTTATTGGTCACATGCAAACCTTCAATTGCAGCCTTCCAATCACCCCTGTAAATTGCGTCCTGCCATTCAGGCATATTGTTTGTTACCGGGCAACCCCATTGGCAAAATGGCACGCCACAATCCATGCATCGCGATGCCTGATCACGTCTGTCTTTGTCGTCAAGAACTTGTTCAACCTCGCTATAATCTTTGATTCGTTCATGAAGAGGCCGGTAACCTGCCGGTTTTCGTCCAATTGTCATAAATCCTTTAGGATTTCCCATACTATAATAGTTTTATGATAATCAATTATACCGTTTGGTTTAATATTGAAAATGCGGTTCGTCTTCTGTTTCCTTGATTTGTTTATTTATTCTTTCCAGTTTCTGTTCTGCAAGAATTTTTTTATACTCAAATGGAATTACTTTCACAAATTTTGGTAAATATTCATCCCAGTTCACCAGAATATGTTCAGCAAGAACACTTCTTGTATAATTAAAATGATTGCTAATCATGGCTTGAAGTTCATTTTCATCATCACGGTCAACTACCTTACCCAATTCCACCATTCCTTTGTTACAGAAATAATCAAAGCTGCCTTTTATATCAAGTACATAAGCTACCCCTCCGCTCATTCCGGCAGCAAAATTCCTGCCTGTTTTTCCAAGCACCACAGTTGTTCCACCAGTCATATATTCACAACAATGATCTCCTACGCCTTCGATCACAGCTTTTGCTCCACTATTTCTTACACAGAATCTTTCACCTGCCACTCCTCTAATATATGCTTCTCCACTTGTTGCACCGTACAATATCGTGTTCCCGACAATTATGTTCTCTTCCGGTTTGAATGTTGATCCAGTAGGCGGAACAACAATAATTTTCCCACCGGAAAGACCTTTACCAAGGTAATCATTAGATTCTCCTTCCAAAAAAAAGCTGACTCCCCGCACAAGAAATGCACCAAAACTTTGACCTGCAGAACCATAGAATTTACAGGTAATGGTATCATTTGGCAATCCCTCTTCACCATATAACCTGGTAATCTCTCCTGAAAGCATAGCTCCGACAGTTCTGTCAGTATTCTGAATTTTAAACGAGAGCCAGACCTTTTGTTTGGCCTTAATTGCTTTGTTTGCTCTTTTAATAATCTCATGGTCCATTAATTCATCAATCTTATGCTTCTGCAAACAGATACAATGTGTTGCATGTATTGCAGCTTCCGATGGCCGATACAGTATCTGAGAAAGATCAACTTTTTTTGCTTTCCAGTGTTCAATATCAGTTCGCTGTTCGAGTAAATCCGTACGCCCGACAATATCTTCAAATCTTTTGAATCCAAGTTCTGCAAGTATTTCTCTTACTTCCTCTGCCAGAAAATGAAAATAGTTCACAACAAATTCAGATTTGCCAATAAATCTTTTTCTTAATTCCGGATCTTGTGTGGCTACTCCAACAGGACAGGTATTCAGATGACATTTACGCATCATAATACAACCTAATACGATCAATGCCGCAGTAGCGAATCCGAATTCTTCCGCGCCAAGCATACCTGCATATACAATATCTCTGCCGGTTTTCATCTGACCGTCAGTCTGTAACCTTACTCTGTCGCGCAGATTATTAATAACAAGTGTTTGCTGAACTTCAGATATTCCCAACTCCATAGGCAACCCGGCATGCTTGATTGAGCTGACAGGACTGGCCCCTGTACCCCCTTCTGTTCCGCTTATTGTAATGCTGTCGGCATAAGCTTTAGCTACACCAGCGGCTATAGTGCCAACGCCTTTCTCAGAAACAAGCTTGACATTTATTTTTGCTTTAGGATTGGTGCATTTCAAATCAAAGATCAATTGTGCAAGATCTTCAATGGAATAAATATCATGATGTGGCGGGGGAGATATTAGTGTTATTCCCGGTGTGCTGTTTCTTATTTTTCCAATGATTCTGTCTATTTTATGTCCGGGCAATTGCCCACCTTCACCTGGCTTGGCTCCCTGTGCAATTTTAATCTGAATTTCATCAGCGTTTACCAAATAATTTGTTGTCACTCCAAATCTCCCGGATGCAACCTGTTTTATGGCACTTCTGGCGAAGGTTCCGTCTTTACGCGGCTTAAATCGTTCAGGGTCTTCTCCACCTTCCCCGGTATTGCTTCTTGCCCCGATCCTGTTCATGGCAATTGCCAAGGCTTCGTGGGCTTCTTTACTGATTGAACCGAATGACATGGCTCCTGTTACAAATCGTTTAAAAATCTCTTCTACAGGTTCAACCTCTTCCAGTGGAATTGAATTTTTCTTTTTATAATTAACACAGCCACGAAGAAAGATTGGTTTCCTGTTTTCATTATCAACAAAATTGCTGAATTCCTTGTATTTTCTATAACTATTAGTACGGGTAGCCCATTGCAATAATCCAATCGATTCAGGATTCCATCCATGTTTTTCACCATCCGTACGGTAATGATATATCCCTGTAGTTTTAAGAAACGGTGTATTTTTAACATCTGGAGTAAAAGCTTCATTATGACTTATCAGGATTTCTTTTGCGATCTCCTCAAGCTCCAGACCTCCAATCCGGGAATCGGTGCCGTTAAAGTACTTCTCTACCAATTTTTTATCCAGTCCTATTGCCTCAAACATTTGTGCACCGTGATAACTTCGAAGGGTGGAGATGCCCATTTTTGACATGATTTTTAATAACCCCTTGTTCACCGATTTAATGTAATTCTCACGTGCAGTTATATAATCAATTTCAATATTCCCTTCCAAACATTGTTCTTCAATAATTGCATAGGCAACATACGGATTGATCATACTTGCACCATATGCAATAAGAAGTGCAAAATGATTTACTTCGCGAGCTTCAGCAGTTTCCAGTACCAGTGCAACCTGTGTACGTTTTTTTGTCCGGATCAGATGGTGATGAACAGCAGAAGTAGCCAATAGTGATGGAATGGGGGCCATATTTTCAGAAATTCCCCGATCGGTTAAAATAATGAAGTTTTTGCCATTTTCAACAGCCTCCTCGGCCTTCCTGCAAATGTCATTAAGCGCCATTTCCAAAGCTTTTCCACTGTCTTCTTTTTTGACAGGAAATAGAATTGGGATATCAATATATGAGAAGTTCTCTTCCTTTAAATTTCGAAGCTTATTCAGATTTGTATTGGAAACAAGAGGTGTTTTGTATTTAATCAGCTTGCAATGCAATGGAGACTCTACAAGCATATTTTTCGATGCCGAACCGATATAATAGGTCAATGCCATTACAAGTCCTTCCCTGATTGGATCAATGGGCGGATTGGTAACTTGTGCAAACAATTGTTTAAAATAACTGAATAACCTCTGAGGTCTGTCTGAAAAAAGTGCAACCGGCACATCATTCCCCATAGAATGAACAGGTTCCTGACCTTGAATTGCCATGGGGTTTATGAGGACATCAATATCCTCTTTGGTATAGCCAAAGGTTTTTAAATATTTATGGAAATCATTGCCAAGTGTTGTGGGAACTCTTTCTTTTACTTTTATGTCATTTAAATCCACCCTGTTTTCTGCCAGCCATTGAGCGTAAGGATTTCGTTCCGTAAGTTGTCTTTTCACTTCTTCATCAGGAATAATTATTCCCATCTTGGTGTCAACAAGAAGAATTTTTCCTGGCCTGAGTCTGCCTTTTTCCCTTATATTCTCAGGGGGGAATATTTGCACGCCAACTTCAGATCCCATGACAATAATATCATCTTTTGTTATTACATATCGCGATGGCCGCAATCCATTTCTGTCGAGAGTTCCTCCAATATAGCGTCCGTCGCTGAATACAATAGACGCTGGCCCGTCCCAGGGTTCCATTAAAGTGGACTGATACTCATAATATGCTTTCAAACTGGGAGGAATAGGATTTTTATCATTAAATGACTCCGGTATTAGCATACTCAAAGCCTGTGGCAAAGTTTTTCCTGTTAAAACAAGAAATTCCAGGACATTATCCAGTGAAGCAGAATCACTCATTTCAGGTTCGATGATCGGAAACAGTTTTTTCAGATCATTCCCAAAAAGCTCGGTTTTTAATATAGATTCTCTTGCCGACATCCACAAACGGTTTCCTTTCACTGTATTGATCTCCCCGTTATGAGCAAGAAATCTGAAAGGCTGGGCAAGGCTCCATGTAGGGAAAGTATTTGTCGAGAACCTGGAATGAACAAGGGCAATGGCACTTTCCATGTCAGGATCCCTGAGATCCGGAAAGTATCTGTCTACCTGATCGGGAATAAACATCCCTTTGTAAATAAAAATTTTTGAGGATAAACTAGGTATATAAAAATTTTCTTTGTCTTTTATATTAGATTCTCTCACATACCTTTCTGTCAATTTACGTGTAATGTACAATTTCCTTTCCAACTCATCCTGCTCAGCAAAATTCCCGGTAATAAAAATCTGACGTACAAACGGTTCAGAAGATTTTGAAATATCTCCCAGTACAGAATTATCAACCTTTACATTAATAAAATCAACAATGTCAAGACCTTCTGATACAGCCGTATCGATAAGCAACTGTTCGCATGCCTGCTTACCCTTTGAATTCCGGGGAAGAAATACCAGACCTGAACCATAACGGCCCTCCTCAGGTATACCTATTTTTTTTGCTTTGAAAAATGAATGTGGCATCTGTATTAATATACCTGCCCCGTCGCCAGATTTATTATCAGCACTTTCTGCGCCACGGTGAGTCATATTGACCAAAACTTCAATGCCCCGCTTTATTATGTCATGCGATTTGATTCCTTTAATCTGAGTTACAAATCCAATTCCGCAACTATCATGTTCATTTTCCGGATTGTATAATCCCTGTATTCCTGGAAGTACTTTTGCCATTGTTCTAGATTTATTAATTCAATAGAGAACATCATAAAAAAAGCCATTCTTTCATTGAGAATGGCTTATATATACTAATTTATTCCACCATTCTCACGCAGTGTCAATATCTTTATCAGATGAAAACTTCTTTTCAATTTGAATCATGATGGGCGCTTGTGATCCTGTAAAAATAGTACAAATATTTCTAATGCGAAATACGATAATGATAAATTTTATATTTATTTATATATTTTGTATAAATATGCAAATTATTCTCTTTCTACCAAATTATCATAATCAGCCCTGCCATAAACATTTATATATGCAGGACGAATAATTCTCCTTGAAGCAAATGTAATCTCTTCAAGCCGGTGAGCACACCAACCTGCTATTCTTGATACGGCAAATATCGGTGTATACAATTCCCTTGGAATATCAATGCATTTGTAAACAAATCCACTATAGAAATCAACATTAGGACAAACAACTTTGGTTTTTCCGCTGTTTTTAAATGTTGAAAGTGCTTCAGGTGCAAGTTCTTCAATTGCCTGATACAAATTTAATTCATCCATTTTGCCTTTTGCCTCTGCCAGTTCTCTGGCTTTTTCCTTCAACAGAATTGCTCGCGGATCTGAAAGTGTATAAATAGCATGCCCTATACCATATATCTTTCCGGATCCGTCTCCAGCATGACCTCTCAGTATTTTCAGCAGATATTCTAAAATTTCTTTTTTATCATTCCAATCTCTGACATTCTTTTTAATGTCTCGCATCATTTCCATGACCTGAAGATTTGCACCACCATGAAGAACCCCTTTTAATGATCCCAAAGCAGCCGCAATTGCAGAGTATGTATCAGTACCTGAAGAACTTACTACCCTGGTAGTAAATGTCGAATTATTACCTCCCCCGTGTTCAGCATGCAGTACCAGGTTAAGATCAAGAATATCGGCTTCCAGTTTGCTGTAATTTTCTCCTTTGAGCATAAAAAGGAAATTTTCTGCCGTGCTTAAAGAATGATCAGGATGGTGAATAATAAGAGACTTTCGCTGGTAGGAATGACGGAAGCCAAAATAAGAATATGCAGTTATTACGGGAAATTTAGCTATAAGGTCAAGAGATTGTTTAAGCACCGTAAGATGATTCTCATCTTCAGCATAATCGTCCATGGTATAGAGCACCAATACTGAACGGGCAAGCATATTCATAATATTCTTCCCTCTCAGTGAGAGGATCATATTTTTTGTAAAATATGAAGGAAGATCACGTAATCCGGCCAGATGAGAAGAAAACCTTGGCAATTCATCAGAATTAGGAAGTTTACCGGAAAGCAATAAAAATACAGTTTCATCAAATCCGTGCCTGTTATCTTCCTGGAATCCTTTTACCAGATCTCCGATACTGATGCCGCGATAATAGAGCTTTCCTTCGGCCGGAATAACCTTTTCTCCCTTTTTTTCATATCCAACCACATCCCCGATATTGGTCAGACCAACAAGAACTCCCGAGCCATCCTGATTCCTGAGACCCCTTTTTACATTATAACGGGTAAATAATTCCTTTTCGATTTGTGAAGAATCTATCGAATACTTATCAAGTTTCTCTAATATATTCATCGTTATATTTTTATCTGATTGTTTATCATTTTCTAATTTGCCCGTCACCGAATATAATATATTTTGCAGAAGTCAGCTCACGCAATCCCATCGGACCACGCACATGAAGTTTTTGATTGCTGATCCCCATCTCTGCACCAAGGCCAAATTCATTCCCATCGGTAAAACGTGTTGAAGCATTTACAAAACAAGCTGCAGAATCAACTTCATTTAAAAATTGCATAGACCTCTGATAGCTATCACTAACAATGGCATCACTATGATGTGACCCGTAATGATTAATATGTTCAATTGCTTCATCAGCAGAGTCAACAATTTTCACTGAAAGGATCAGATCCAGGTATTCTGTACTCCAGTCTTCTTCAGTAGCCGGTTTTATACCATTCAAAATCTTCCTTGTTTTCTCACATCCTCTCAGTTCAACACCAGCTTTATCAAACTCTTTTTTCATTTTTGGTAAAAAATTCTCTGCTATTTTTTGATGAACAAGCAAAGTCTCCATTGAATTGCACACCCCCGGTCTTTGCACTTTTGCATTGAAGGAAATTGACACAGCCATATCCAGATCTGCAAATTCATCAATATAAGTATGGCAAATCCCAAGATCATGCCTGATGACAGGTATCAGTGAATTCTCTTCAACAAAACGTATCAGTTGAAGACCTCCGCGTGGAATGACAATATCAATATAGTCCCGCATTTTCAACAATTCTTTAACAGATTCCCTGTCAGTATTCTCAACAACTTCAACAGCCGATTCGGGAAGTCCCGACTTTTTCAGCCCTTTTTTAATAGCTTTTGTAAGTACAATGTTTGAATGAATGGCATCTGATCCGCCACGAAGTATAACTCCATTAGCAGATTTAATAGTTAAAGATGCCACCTCGATACAAACGTTGGGCCGCGATTCAAAAATAATTCCAACCACTCCCAATGGCATGCGCATTTGTCCGACTTTTAAACCATTCGGTAAAGTGCTCATTCCAAGAATCTCCCCTACCGGATCCTTGAGTTCAATTACATCGTTGAGTACTTTTATCATCCCGTCAATACGCTGGTCATTGAGTTCAAGCCTGTCAAGAAATGCTTTTGATAAACCTTTCTCTTTGCCATTTTTAAGGTCTTCTTCATTTGCCTTAATAATGATATTTCGCATTGCATCAATTTCCCGAGCAATTGCATGCAATGCTTTGTTTTTCTTTTCAGTAGTAAGTTTTACCAACTCCCTTGAAGCAGCTTTTACATTTTTCCCTTTTTCAATTAGCTCTTTGTTCATAATTGTTCTTTTTTTGCAAAACATGGTTGTTTGCTACAAAATGAGTTCCTATTTCTTTTCCTTCAAGGATATCAAAAACAACCATCGGATTATTCCCATTTGTAATAATTGTGTCTATATGTGCTTCAACACAAATTTTTGCTGCAGTTAATTTTGTAGTCATACCTCCTGTACTAAAAGAAGTTCCTGCTCCGGTTGCTGAATTCAAAAGCTCCGGGGTAATTTTATCCACTGTCCGGATTATTTCTGCAGAAGATTCCTTTTTAGGATCAGCAGAATATAGCCCGTCAATATCACTTAGAAGAATCAGGAGATCTGACTGTACCAAAGTTGCCACATCGGCAGATAATGTGTCGTTATCTCCGTATTCTATCTCATCGGTTGAAATTGTATCGTTCTCATTAATAATAGGGATAATTCCCATGCTTAGCAATTTCAATAAAGTGTTTTTCGCTTTTTGATGCCTGTCGGGATTGGTAATAACATCTTTTGTGAGTAATACCTGCGCGACTGTCTGGTTGTATTCCTCAAAAAACTTTTGATAGATTTTTATTAGTTCAGCCTGTCCAATTGCCGCAAGAGCTTGTTTTTTAGCCAGTTCGGTTGGCCTTTCAATCATTCCCAGTCTGCCGGCACCCACACCAATTGCTCCGGATGTGACCAAAATGACATCAATTTTTTTATTGCGAATTGTACTTAAAACATATGCTAACTGGCCTATTCGCTGGAAGTTTAATCTCCCGTTAGCATAGGAGAGAGAAGATGTCCCAACCTTGATAACTATTCTTTTTTTGTATTTGAAGTTTTCCCTCAAATTCATTTCTTCCGGATTATTTAGTTCACAATGATATCCTGTATGGATGGCGGAAATGTAGTGTATTCAATCTCAGCCTGGTTAATTTCCAGACAAGATTTGTCCAATTCTCTGAAAAGCTGAGCTTCATCCATCACTATTTTTGCTTTCAGATTCCCTTTGGGTTGTATAATAAATTTGCTGTTCTGATCCATTTTAATCAAAATCATATCTGCATTTGTAATGGTTGCAACACTTCGTGCCAAGGAGTAATTGTCATCAAGTTCAATGTCAACTGTAGAAACCGTATCATTCTCATTTACAATAGGAATGATATTCATTTCGAGTAAAGTATTAAAGGTATTTTGAGTGTTTTGCACTCGTATTGCATTATCCAGAATATCCCTTGTAAGAAGAACCTGTGCAACAATCTGATTGTACTGGTCGAAATAATGTTGATAAAAGCGGATCAGTTCAGCCTGTCCTATTGCCGCTACAGCCTGCATCTCAATATACGATTGAGGCTGTTTTTTCAATTTGAGTTTATCCGATCCAAGAGCGATTGCCCCGGAACTTACCAATATCAGTTCCCTTCCGCTGTTGTTCAAATTTGATAGTACCATGGCCAGTCTGTCCATCTTCTGATGATTAAACTTTCCATCAGGGTTTGAAAGGGTTGATATTTCTATTCGTACAACAATTCTGTTTTGCTTCATTATTCTGCTTGTTTCAATAACTTATCCTCTGCTTCTTTAATCTGTTTTCCGTTAAAACTTGCAAAAATACGTTCAAATTTCTTTTTGATTTGATCATTGCACAGATTTCCAATGCTTCCTTCGTGAGTGTGATGAATATTCTTATCAGGCTTGTATTTGTTATTTTTAATTTTTTCTCCGATCAACCTATAGGCATCACGAAATGACATTCCTTTCATTACTTCTTTGTTCACTTCTTCCACACTAAAAATCGAATTGTATTTTTCATCGTTTATCAAATCCTTGTTCACTTCAATCTTCTGAATTGCAAAGTTGGTAATATCCAGACAATCAATAAGAACTTCGAACGCTTCAAAGAATGATCTTTTTAAAATTTGAAAATCACGAAAGTATCCCGAAGGGAGATTATTCGTTATTAGATTTATCTCATTCGCAAGGGCCATAATTTTGTTACATTTTGCCCTGATCAATTCAAACACATCAGGATTTTTTTTATGCGGCATAATGCTTGAACCTGTAGTAAACTCATCAGGCAATTTAATAAATCCAAAATTCTGATTTACAAAAAGGCATATATCAAATGCGAATTTCGACAAGGTAGAGGCAATTGAACTTAATGCATAAGATACCATTCGCTCCATTTTTCCCCTCCCCATTTGTGCATAAATAACATTGTAATTCATGCTTTCAAATCCCAATAGTTCAGTAGTCAGTTGCCTGTTAATAGGAAAGGAACTTCCATAACCTGCTGCCGAACCCAGCGGATTTTGATTTGTGATCCGAAATGCAGTTAATAGCAAGTGCAAATCATCCGTAAGGCTCTCTGCATAGGCTCCAAACCAAAGTCCGAAAGAAGAAGGCATAGCAGCTTGTAAATGAGTATATCCCGGCATAAAAACTTCTTTATACTTTTCACTTGAAGAAATAAGACCATCAAAAAAAGCGGCCATTGAATTCGCTATGATCAACAATTTCTCACGTGCATACAATTTCATGTCAAGAAGTACCTGGTCATTCCTTGAACGGGCAGTGTGAATTTTCTTGCCTGCATCACCAAGTCGTTCAGTTAAAAGAAATTCTATTTGAGAATGTACATCTTCAATTCCGTCATCTATTGAAAATTCTCCTTTTAATGCTGACTTATAAATTGCTGTTAATTCCTTTCTTAAGGATTTTAACTCTTCTGATGTGATCAGACCAATACTTTCTAACATTATAACATGTGCCACTGAACCAATTGCATCATATTTTGCCAGTAGCAGATCTGTTTTCTGATCATCACCTATCGTGAAATCTTCAATTTTCTTATTCGTATCCGTTCCTTTATGCCAGAGCTTCATCTCTATTTGATTTGAATTACACGATTGAATTTCCCTGCTTCTTCAATATCGCATTATGAGCCATGAGTCGAATGGCATTAATTTTTATAAACCCTTCACTATCTTTCTGATCAAATCCGCCTTCAATATCCATACTTGCAAGATCCTTGTTGTATAATGAACTTGGCGATTCACGACCATCAATGATCACATTTCCTTTGTAAAGAGTAAGATATACGATCCCGTCAATCAATTCCTGACTTTTCTTTATTGCTGCCATCAAAAAATCCATCTCAGGACTAAACCAGAATCCATTGTATACAATTTCACTAAATACCGGCGAAAGTATATTTCGTAAACGCATAACTTCC
This sequence comes from uncultured Bacteroidales bacterium, assembly GCA_964406315.1. Classification (GTDB taxonomy): domain Bacteria; phylum Bacteroidota; class Bacteroidia; order Bacteroidales; family UBA10428; genus UBA10428. The sequence goes on from CAYORG010000001.1 coordinate 135,644, forward strand.
CTGTCCATTGCTATTCCTTCAATATCCATATGTGCTTTAATCAATATCTCGCCTGCAGGGGTTTCATATACCCCTCTTGATTTTATACCAACGAACCTGTTCTCAACCATATCGAGCAAACCAATCCCATTTGCACCTCCAATTTCATTCAGATAGGTGAAAAGTTCCAGGGAATTTTCTTTCATAATATTATCATCGGAGTTTATTACTTTAACTGGTATCCCATCTTTAAAATGTATCTCCAGGTGTTTTTCCTGGTCAGGTGCATCCTGAGGACGTACTATTTTCACCAGCATCTCTTTTTCTGCTTTGTATTTTGGATCTTCCAGTATTCCTGCCTCATGACTGATATGCATCAGATTATCATCTTCACTATATGGTTTTCGCAACGAGGCTTTTACAGGAATATTTTTCTCATGGGCATAGTTCAGCATATCTGTTCTGCCTTTAAACTGATCAAGGAATTCCTGCATTTTCCAGGGAGCCAATATTTTAATCTTTGGATCAAGTGCATAATATGCCAGTTCAAACCGAACCTGGTCATTCCCCTTACCGGTTGAGCCATGCGAAACATACTCGGCGTTCTCCTTATTTGCTATTTCAATTTGTTTTTTCGCAATCAGAGGGCGTGCCAATGCTGTACCCAAAAGATACCTGCCTTCATAAACAGCATTTGCCTTTATTGCCGGAAAAATATAATCTGTTACAAATTCTTCCTTTAAATCTTCAATATACACTTTTGATGCTCCAATTGCCAGGGCTTTTTCTTTCACCTCAATAAAATTGTCTTCCTGACCAACATCAGCAACGTAAGCAACTACTTCAAAGTTTTTATCAATAAACCATTTCAGAATTACCGAAGTATCTAATCCTCCACTATAGGCTAATACAACCTTCTTGTTTTCCATTTTTAAATGAATTCGTTATATTATTATAAGAAAAATGGTTGACCGGCAATTGCAATAGCTTAGTTTTTATCTATGAAAAGTATTATGACAATATGAGCACGGCCAACCTTATTATTTATGTGAGTTTTTCTTTCAATTCAGGTATAATCAATACCAATGCGTTTATAATATCCTTTTCTGAAACATCGTTCTGAGGAATGATCAGGATTGTATCATCTCCCGCAATGGTACCTGCAATTTCAAAAGGATTTGATTTATCAATAAGAGATGCAATGCTGCTTGCATACCCGGGAATGGTTTTAATAATTCCAAGATGATTTGCAAATTGAATTGAAGTAAAGCCCTTTGAGGCATAACTTTCAGCAATATCATTGCCCGGTATATGCTGGTCAGGCAACTGATAAATGTATCCCTTCTCATTATGTGAAATCTTGTTCACTTTCAAAAACTTCAGATCTCTGGATAATGTAGCCTGGGTATAATTCAATCCTTTTTCTTCCAGAAGTTGCAACAACTCCTCCTGGCTGGATATTGTCTTAGAAGATATCAATTCTTTGATTGCAAGTAGTCTTTCCGTTCTGTTTCCCATTTGAATAATTATTCAATTATTATGCAAAAATATGCAATTATTCGCAAATAACAATGCCGGGTAAGCAAAATATTTATACTTTTGCGCGAAATAAAAATTTATAGCAAAACATTGTATGGATAAATCCATTCATAAGGTTGTCGTATTGGGCTCCGGTGCGTTAAAAATTGGAGAAGCCGGTGAGTTTGATTATTCCGGATCACAAGCATTGAAAGCTTTGCGGGAGGAAGGAGTCGAAACTGTTCTGATCAATCCGAATATCGCAACAGTTCAGACTTCGGAAGGAATCGCCGATACGATTTATTTTTTACCGGTAACCCATTATTTTGTTGAGAGAATCCTCGAGAAGGAACAACCCGATGGAATACTTCTCTCTTTTGGAGGTCAGACAGCACTGAATTGTGGAATAGAATTGTTCAAATCCGGAGCATTGGAAAAAAACAATGTCAGTGTTTTAGGTACTCCTATTCAGGCTATTATGGATACCGAAGACCGTGATCTCTTTGTGAAAAAACTAAATGAGATCCATGTTAACACCATTCAAAGTATTGCTGTTACATCTGTTGAGGATGCATTAGAAGCTGCTGAAAATCTTGGGTATCCTGTAATTATCAGGGCCGCTTATACACTTGGAGGACAAGGTTCCGGCTTTTGTGACAATCCGAATGAAATGAAAAAGCTTGCCGGTAAAGCATTTTCCTATACCCGGCAAATCCTTGTTGAAAAATCCCTGAAAGGATGGAAAGAAGTTGAATATGAAGTAGTACGTGATAAATATGACAATTGTATAACGGTCTGCAATATGGAAAACTTTGATCCTCTCGGAATACATACCGGAGAGAGTATCGTTGTTGCTCCATCACAAACTCTTACCAATTCAGAATATCATTTACTTCGTCAACTGGCTATAAAAATTATTCGTCATATTGGCATTATCGGCGAATGCAATATACAATATGCACTGGACCCGAATTCTGAAGATTACAGAGTCATTGAAGTAAACGCACGCCTGTCCCGGTCGAGTGCCCTGGCTTCTAAGGCAACAGGGTATCCCCTTGCATTTGTTGCTGCCAAGCTCGGCTTGGGATATGGATTGCAGGAACTTAAAAACTCCATTACAAAAACCACCTCTGCATTTTTTGAACCTGCTCTTGATTATATTGTATGCAAAATCCCCCGGTGGGATCTGAATAAGTTCATAGGAGTTGAAAAGTATATAGGAAGCAGTATGAAAAGTGTTGGGGAGGTAATGGCCATTGGACGATCTTTTGAAGAAGTCATTCAAAAAGGATTGCGGATGATCGGCCAGGGAATGCATGGTTTCGTAGGGAACCAGGATCTTGAAGTTGATGATATTGATAATGAATTACTGAATCCGACAGATTCAAGGATATTTGTTATTGCATTAGCATTTGAAAAAGGATATACCGTTGATCAGATATTCAACCTGACAAAAATTGACAGATGGTTCTTATACAAACTTAAGAGTATTCTTGACGAAAAAGTTATTCTTGAGAAATACGATACTCTGGATAAACTTCCGTTAAGTAGCTTAAAAAGAGCCAAAGAAATGGGGTTTTCGGACTTTCAGATTGCCCGTTGCATTTTTAAAAATTCGAACGAATACATTGAAACTGACCTCCTGAAGGTCAGAGATTTCAGAATAAAAAATGGTGTTGTTCCTTATGTGAAGCAGATCGATACTTTAGCAGCAGAGTATCCCGCACAAACAAATTATCTCTACCTTACCTATGGAGGGAATTGTCACGATCTTGTTTTCGATGATAAGGATAAATCAGTTATTGTGCTTGGTTCAGGAGCTTATCGTATCGGAAGCAGTGTTGAATTTGACTGGTGTAGTGTGAATGCTCTGAGTACAGTCAATAAAGCAGGTTACCGTTCAGTAATGATCAACTACAATCCGGAGACTGTCAGCACAGATTACGATATGTGTGATAGATTGTATTTTGATGAACTCACTTTTGAAAGAGTGCTGGACATAGTTGATCTGGAAAATCCTAAGGGAGTTATTATTTCTGTGGGCGGCCAGATTCCAAACAACCTTGCAATACGGCTTCACAACAGAAAAGTAAAAATACTTGGTACAGCACCTGAATATATTGACAATGCTGAAAACAGGCATAAATTTTCCAGTCTTCTGGATGATCTGAAAATTGATCAACCGCGGTGGAAAGAACTTACCAACATTGATGATATTTATAAATTCGTTGATGAAGTCGATTTTCCCGTGCTTATCAGACCTTCTTATGTCCTTTCGGGAGCAGCTATGAACGTAGTCTCCAACAAAGATGAAATGGAGCATTTCTTAAATCTTGCTGCAAAAGTATCAAAACAATATCCTGTCGTCGTATCGGAATTTATTCAACAAGCCAAGGAAATTGAAATAGATGCCGTTGCCAGGGATGGTGAACTGGTTGCATATGCTATAAGTGAACATGTAGAGTTTGCAGGAGTCCATTCGGGCGATGCCACCATGGTCTTCCCGGCACAAAAGATCTATTTTGAGACACTTCGCAGAATTAAAAAGATAAGCCGGCAAATTGCCAGGGCCTTGCATATTACCGGCCCCTTTAACATGCAATTCCTGGCAAAAGATAACGATATAAAAGTTATAGAATGCAATTTGCGGGCTTCGCGCAGTTTCCCTTTTGTTTCAAAAGTGCTGAAAACAAATTTTATTGACCTCGCCACACGTGTGATGCTGGGTTTGGAGGTTCAAAAACCGAATTCAAATATCTTCGATATTGATTACATCGGTGTCAAAGCCCCTCAATTTTCATTCTCCAGGCTTTCAAAGGCAGATCCCGTTTTAGGAGTAGATATGTCATCAACAGGAGAGGTCGGTTGTATCGGGGATGATTTTTATGAAGCAATTTTAAAAGCCATGCTCTCTGTCGGGTATACTATCCCGGAAAAAAATATATTGTTATCCACAGGACCTACCCGCTCAAAAGTTGAACTACTGATTAGTTGCAGATTATTGATAGAAAAGGACTATAGCCTGTTTGCCACACGAGGCACAGCACAATTTCTCGAAATGAACGGTATTGAATGCACAACGCTTGCCTGGCCCGATGAAGATAAGAAACCGAATACCATGGATTATTTACGTGAAGGTTTTATCGACCTTGTTATAAACATCCCAAAAGATCTGACCTCCACTGAATTAAGCAATGACTATAGTATTCGAAGAGGTGCTGTCGATTTCAACATCCCGCTTATTACTAACGCAAGACTTGCAAGTGCCTTTCTTACAGGTATTTGTAAACTAGATTACAAAGATATTAAAGTGAAAAGCTGGGCTGAATATAAAATTGACTCAGAAATAAAATAAAAATCACTAACTTAATAAATAAATACCTTACAATTTTCTATGGAAAAATCGAAGAAAAATACCACTATATACAATTACATATTCTATGCTGTATTGATCATTTTTTTGGCTGTAATAGCTTTTCAACTCTACTACATGAATAACAAAATATACACCACAAACATATTGCTTGGAAGACTCATTGTTGCCGAAAAACAGAAATCATCCCCTGATATTAAGTATGGGCCGAACGATATCATAATAGGCCAAAAAGATGCTCCGGTTGATATTTTTATTTTTTCGAGTTATCGTTGCAGGTATTGTCAAGAGTTCTTTAATACTACATTTCCTTTGCTCAAAAAGGAATATGTTGACGAAGGATTAGCCAAAATGATCATAAAAAATATTGGATCTACATCCGACTCAATCTCTTTACTGGCAGTTAAAGCAGCTTACTGTGCCTATGCTGAGGGACATTTTTTTGAACTTCATATGAAACTTCTGGAACAGTATGACGTACTCAATGAAACAGTTTTGAGCAAGTGGATGAGTGATCTGAATATAGACTCAGCCAAATTTAAAGACTGTCTTAATAACAAAAAACTGGATGAACTGATCTCTGAAAACAGAAAAGTAGCACGAGCCGTTGGAGTAAGAGGAACTCCCTCTTTTGTCATTGGTGAGAATGTGCTTAAAGGTCAACATCCATTAGAAAAATTCAGGGAATTGATTGAAGTGGAAAAAGAACTATGTGAATAACTTAAGTTTTGCATTTGAATTTCTCATTATATTTTTAAATCTTAACCTAATATTATTAAGCTTATGAAAACTTTACGACTAATTGGAAAATTGTTTGGAATTTCATTGATTATTCTTGGATTTAACTCATCTTGTAAGAAAGATAAAGATGATGATGGTGAAGTTATTACTTGTACTGTTGATCTGCGCCAGTATGGTCTCGGAATTGAAACTTACACGTTTTCTGAAGATGATCCGGAAACATGGGAATTCTTTGACGAGGACTTTGATAACTGGGATGATGTTAAGGATTATATTAACTATATGGATGCATATTATGATTTTGTAAATTGTAACTAATAGTTTAAAAGGGGGTAACGCCCCTTTTTTTGTGCTTTATTTGAATTATGGAAGATCAGAAGAAGACTTTTTCTTACAAACTTGTCTCTTTAATGCACAAGTTTGTTAACAAACTTGGGAGAAATCTTAGCAAAGCCGCACAAGAACTGAATTACCTGAAATTTAAAATGGATTTCGGTGAACGGGACGATGATATCTATATAGTCACCTATCCAAAGTCAGGCACAACATTGATGCAAATGCTTTTATACCAGCTTACCACAAATGGTGAAGTGAATTTTAAACACATTTATGAAGTTTCTCCATGGATCAGGAACGATTCATTTAAAAAACGCAAACCCCGTCTTGATCTTCCGTCACCCCGGCTGATAAAAAGCCACGATCCTTACGAATATTATGACAAAGCCACGAAAGGAAGATTCATTTTTATTTTTCGTGATGGAATGGATGTGGCAGTTTCTTTGTATCATCAAAGAAAAAACTACGGTATTCCAAACCTTGAGTTTGACAAATTTTTTAAAAGCTTCATGACCACGACAAAGAACAACTGGTTTGCATTCAACAGAAAATGGCTCGAAAACAAAAACAAACTTCCTATTCTCTATATAACTTATGAAGAGTTTACTTCAAATTTTTATGAATCTTTGAAAAAGGTGGCAGCATTTTGCAACATCAAAGTGGCAGAAAAAGATCTTCCGAGAATAAAGAAACGCTGTAGTTTTGAATTTATGAAAAAACACGAAGACAAATTCGGGGAACAACCGCCCGAACCAAAACCTCAATTTGTATATGACCAGTTTATCCGTAAAGGAAAATCCGGTGAAGGAAAAAACATCCTGACTGATAAACAGAAAAAAGAGTTCGTTGCCAAATACCGACAGACAATACTTAGATTTGAATCTCTTTTTAAAAAGACTTCTCTTAAAAAGAACTTATCATAAAATATTGTACTCTAATTATTTAGATTATGTCATTCAAATGGTTAGATATAGCCAAAGAGATACAATCTGTTGCTCAGGCGGGTCTTGAGTACAGTCAAAATCAATACGATATCGATCGTTACAGGCAGCTGAGAGAATTGAGTGTGAAAATAATTCATGAATACAGCAATGCTCCGATGGAGCAAATCCGGAATTTGTTTGCAAGTGAAAAAGGGTATCAGACCCCAAAGGTTGATGTCAGGGGTGTGGTTTTTCGTAAAGGAAGAATTCTGATGGTCCGTGAAAAAATTGACGGGTATTGGACACTGCCCGGTGGCTGGGCAGATATTGGATACAGCCCTTTTGAAAATGCTGCAAAAGAAGTGTTCGAAGAAGCCGGATTGAACGTTAAGCCAATCCGTTTGCTGGCTGTTTTTGATAAATTAAAACATGCTCATCCCCCGGATGCTTACCATGTATATAAGTTATTCATCCTGTGTTTGGATTCAGGCGGGAGAATAAAATCCGGTACGGAAACACTGGATGTAAACTGGTTTGCCCGGAATGAGATCCCTCCTCTTTCGCAACCAAGAATTACAAAAGAACAAATACAAATTATGTTTGAATACTTTTATAACCCTCAAAAAGATATTCTTTGTGATTGAAATTTGAGTTTCACGAATAAACAATTCAGTTTTTGCATTGTAGTATTCGTATCTTTGCTGATATTGTAAAACATATTAATTTTTTAAGAATGTTTGGTTTTCATCTTCTGATACGAATCCTATTTATCTTATTGCCTTTTTGTTTTTCAGTGGCAACAATAGCTCAGGACACCCTTCTGTCAATTCTGAAAGAGGAATTGGAAAGGGAAGTCTCTGAACTTGGTAAACAGAAGAATCCTCCCTATTACATTGATTACAGAGTAGATGAAATGGAATCATTTACTATCCGGACATCTTTTGGCAGCCTGGTAGAAAAAAACAACAACATAGGTCGTTTGCTTACAACCACTGTTCGTGTAGGAGATTATCATTTTGATAATACCCATGAATTTACCGGGGAATTGTCTAATCCCTACCTGAATACTCCATATTCATCTCCCATGCCATTGGAAGATGAGCCCTCTGCCATCAAACAAATCCTTTGGAGAACAACAGATCAGGCTTATAAGAATGCACTCAGTGCATTTGCCGGAGCACAAACAAGGAATACAAATCCTGAAAAAGACAACGCTCTCGCTGATTTCTCATCGGAAAGTCCGAATTCCTATTATGAACCTCCATTCCCTTATAATGAACCTGAATTCTATGCCAATGAATGGATCAGCAGGTTAAAAGAATATACCATGCTTTTTAATGATGATTCCCTGATTTTTCATTGCGAAGCTTCTTTCCAATTTGTGAAAAACAGAAAATATTTTATTTCATCAGAAAACTGTCAAATTGTTCAGAATCAATCCTATGCCAGACTATACTTTATGGCCAGTATAAAACACGAGACCGGGAATGTTTTCCCGCTGACAAAATCCTTTACTGCTTTTACACCTGCTGAACTTCCGGATCATGATACCATTTTAAAAGATATAGAAAGTCTATACCTGAAACTTCAGGAATTAAAATCTTCGCCCATGGCAGAGCCGTATGCCGGACCGGCCATATTATCTTCTGAAGCTGCAGGAGTATTTTTTCATGAAATATTCGGACACAGGATTGAGGGACACCGTTTGGAACAAGCCAGTGATGCCCAGACTTTTAAGGATAAAATAGAAAATAAAGTCCTTCCTGAAAGTTTCCAGGTAATTTCTGATCCGACCCTATTTCATTTTCACGGGCAGGATTTAATTGGTGCATACAAATATGATGATCAGGGAGTCGAAGCTCAGAAAGTGGTTGTCGTTGAAAACGGGAAATTAAAACAATTTCTTATGTCACGCCGCCCCATAAAAGGATTTCTTAATTCTTCGGGCCATGGAAGAGCACAAGCCGGTTTTGCTCCGGTGTCACGTCAATCGAATCTGATCATTGAAAGCAACAATGCATACACTGAAAATGAACTCCGTAAACAATTAATTAAAGAATGCAAAAAGCAGAATAAAAACTACGGGTATTATTTTAAGGAAGTTATTGGAGGATTAACTGTCACTGACCGATACAATACAAACATGTTCAATATAAAGCCTGTTGAAGTTTACAGAATATATATTGATGGCAGACCCGATGAACTTGTTTCGGGAGTTGAACTAATAGGCACTCCCTTAACTATGTTTTCAAATATTGTATCAGCAGGTAATGAACAAAAGGTATTCACGGGTTTTTGCGGAGCTGAATCTGGTCATGTGCCTGTAACAGCCATTTCCCCGGCTTTGTTTGTAAGAAAGATTGAAACACAAAAAATCCCTGAATTCGATAGTAAACTTCCCATACTTTCTAGTCCATAGACATAAATAAAAAAATGAAATCACTTATTTTAAGTATCAAAATATCAATATTTTATCATAAAATAAAAATTCTATTTTTTGTATTATTTCTCTTTGTAACATCTTTAGGTTATAGCCGGACCTCATCAGACAGCATTATTTTTACGGCAATGAGAGATGAGTTAAAACGAAATGCCGAATACCTCTGCGATGAGAAATATGAAAAACCCTTCTTCATTGCGTATACAATTGCCGATGTGCAAAATACTTATATTAATGCTACTCTTGGAGCAATTTACACTTCCGAAACCAGATCGTATAAAGATTGGCAGGTAAGAGTAATGGTTGGAGATTATGATATTAATGATGAGAATTTCAGTTATGATCAGCCACAGGAAATCGTTTTCAGGCCAAGTATTGAAATGCCTGTTGATAATGACTATGAAGGAATCAGGAGATCATTATGGCTTACTACCAATAACGTATACAATTCTGCTGCTCAAACATATAAGGTAAAAATGGATTTGATCGATCACAAACAGTTAAAGGAATCTGATCTTCAAATCCCCGATTTCAGTCATGCCCCGGTAGTAAATATGAATGTGCAATCTCCGGAAATATCTTATGATGCCGGATACATTAACAACCTTACAAAAGAATTGTCCAGACTATTTTATCAATATCCTGAAATTTATTATTCTGACGTAGGTTGTAATATTTTTCTTTCAACTGTATATTTTATTAACAGCGAAGGTACAGAGGTAAAATTTCCATACAACTTAGCCTCATTAGTTATACAGGCTGGTACGATGACTGATGACAGTGAAAGAATTCACCGGAAAATTGCATACACCTGCAACGCTCCTGATGAATTCCCCGATTTGCAAAACATCTCGAAGGATATTAAAATCATGATTGATGATCTTCTGATGCTGAGGAAAGCCAGGCGACTGGAAGAAGACTATACCGGTCCCGTACTGGTTCTAAATGAAGCTGTTGCAAATACGTTCGAAACTGTTTTGTTCACAGGTTTTGATCAATTGATCGCTAACCGAGAATCGTTGCAAAGCAGCAGTCAGATGAACCTTTATTATGATAAGAGCGACAATGGCCTTGAATCAAGAATTGATAAATTAATTCTTTCCAGGGATATTACAATAACAGCAGAAGCTCAACTTAATGAGTTCGATGGAATTCCTTTGCTCGGAAGTTTTCATGTAGATGCTGAAGGTGTCATTCCACCGGAAAAACTTGTGCTTGTGGAAAACGGAATACTCAAAACTTTACTCAATGGACGAACTCCTTCAAGAAATGTCCCGGAGTCGAACGGTCATATGCGCTTTGATTATGGATTCGGGGGCTTGGTTAAGCAGGTTTGTCCCGGCGTAATTAAAGTTGCAAGCTCCAATCCCACTACTCTGAAAGAATTAAAAGAAAAATTGATTCAAAAAGCCAGGGAAGAAGGGCTTGAATATGGAATTATTATTAAATCACTTGAGGTAGGAGGTTCAATAAAACCTATAAATATAATCAGAGTATCGATGGAATCCGGTCATGAAGAAATTGTGCGCTCGGCCAGAATTAAACCTCCTTCAATAAACAACTTGAAAAGACATCTGGGTATATCAGACAATTTTCTTGTTCATAACACGATTTTGCCAGGTTCTTCAGGCAGGAATTCCACATCATATGTCACAGGTATGCCTGTTAGTTTCATTGTCCCCGATGCAATATTGCTGGAAGATATCGAACTGGAATCTGTTCGTCAACCACTTACAAGTCTGTTGCCTTTTATTGAAAATCCTGTAGGATTAGACAGTTTCAAAACAATAGATAATAAATAAAGCTGGCAAATTTCTAATGATTGTATACTATTGCTATATGATTAGCCGTTGAGTAAAAGAATAAAACAATTAAACTATGACACCAAATATATCTGCCGTTATTTTCGATTTCAATGGCACTTTGTTTAACGATACTGATTTTCATAATCGTGCCTGGCAGAATTTTGCTGAAAAATACCACAAAACATTCTCATTCCGTGAATTGGAACATCATGTTCATGGATCCACAAACAAAGAAATTCTTAACTATCTTTTTCAAAATGAATTGAGCCCGGCTGAAATTATTTCTTTTTCAGAAGAAAAAGAAATAATATATCGCAGTATTTGCCACAAATATCCCGAACAATGTGTTTTTGCCCCCGGTGCCGAAGAGTATCTGAACAGATTGAAGAGATTGGGAATCGCACGTACTATTGCAACTGCTTCATACCTGAAAAATGTTGAAATGTATTTCGATATGTTTGCTTTGGATCGTTGGTTTGAAAAAGGTAATATCATTTACGATTCCGGAGTGTTTCGGGGAAAACCTAATCCTGATATGTTCCTGGCGGCAGCTGAAAAAATAAATATTCCAATCCATGAATGTCTTGTAATCGAAGATTCAATCAGTGGGGTTCTGGCGGCATTCAATGCAGGAAGCAAAAAAATCATTGCTTTTAGCAATGATGACCATCCCGGTAAATTTTCCCAGTTCGATTTTGTTGATCAAATTGTTACTGACTTCAGGCAGATTGACATGTTTACTATTAAACAAAGAATTCATCATCAAATGAATTAATTATATGAATGAACTGATTAATTGAAACAATTGAACAGACTATATTATCAACCATCATTTAACCAGTTCACCGATTCATCAATTCATCATGAATTCATCGGGCATTTGAAACAAATTCAACACCCCCTTTACACAACACATTAAATTCTCTTTACCGCAAGTTTTTAATCATTTACCGATATCTTTCCTCTATTAGCAGAAATCATTTTCCAATAAATGAATTCCTGGCTTTACTTTGATGCAATAAAAACCAAAATCATGGAAACAAAACAACACATTTGTCCTGTATGGGTAGG
>CAYORG010000001.1:147929-151093 GCA_964406315.1 uncultured Bacteroidales bacterium
CAATAAAAACCAAAATCATGGAAACAAAACAACACATTTGTCCTGTATGGGTAGGTTATTTTATGCTTAGCCCATTACGCAGCATACTGCAAAACCCGGAAAAATTGCTGAATTCCTATATTAACAAGGGAATGAATATCCTTGAAATAGGTCCGGCAATGGGTTTTTTTAGCATCCCGATGGCGAAAATGACCGGTCCGAACGGAAAAGTAATTTGCGTGGATATTCAGAAAAATATGTTAAAAAAACTGGACATACGTGCCCAAAGTAAGCAAGTAAATAGCATCATTGAAACACGCCTGGCAAACAATCATTCTTTTCACATAAATGATCTTGAAAAGAAAATTGATTTTACCCTGTTGGCTTATGTAGTTCATGAAGTTCCCGATCAGAAGGTTCTTTTTAATGAAGTTGCCAACACCATGAAAAAACATGCTAAAGTATTATTTATTGAACCAAGAATGCATGTGAAGGAAAAAGACTGGCTGGAAAGTCTAAGAATTGCCCGGGAAAATGGCTTTGAATTGAGTAAATCATTACCAATTTCAAGAAGCAGAGCATTTGAACTTATAAAAATCTAATGAATCATTTCATAAGATCATTAAAAAGGCAGATGTTATGATTTCGATACCGGTTACAGAATTTCAGAAGCTTATGCCAAAGCAGGCAAATCTCTCGCAAGATACCTGGATAAAATTAAGTAGTCAGAAACACAACAGGATCAGGATTTTGGCCATCGGATCTTTTGTTTTGTTTTCAGACTACTGAATTTCTTGATTGTGAATTTTCGGTGGCCTCTTGCTCTTTGCCTTGATTAGAACTTTGAGACACAAAAAATGTGCTATCCATATCCATGAGCTTTGATAAGGCCTATAAAAACAATAATCCAAATGAACCTTTATTTATAAATTCCATATTGTATTATCTTTACTAAATCAGCATATACTAAACAAATTACTGCCAGCCCCATGAAATTTAATAAATCAAATCGACATCGGATTTGTCTCTTATATTATTTTTTCGTTATTCTCGGTTTTTTTTCCTGCTCAAAAACCGGAAACATTATTGAAACCAATAAAGCTTTGTCCTTTCAGGATACTTGTTCCGACAATATCAATCATACCTACGAGGTTTACATTCCCGGCAATGCAAAATCCTGTTCCCGGCTCCCATTGCTTATTATCGTTGATCCTCATGGTGATGGGAAATCTGCTCTTCACCGGTTTATTCCGGCTGCTGAAAAATACAAATGCATTCTTGCGGCTTCTGATCTTCTGAAAAACAATTATGAGAATTATCTGGTAGAAATTAATATGCTTAAAAATGATGTAATAGCAAAATACCCAACTAACGGAACAATCTTTCTTGCAGGATTTTCCGGTGGAGCCCGCATGGCCCTCTCTTTTGGTCAGCGAAACATTGTAGATGGTATCATTGCCTGTGGAGCTCTTGCCACAAGAAATCAGATCATTACTATTCGGGCACCTGTTTACGCCATCACCGGTATGCAGGATTTTAATTTTATAGAAACAGCTCAGTATTTTTTTCAGCCTGCACTGGCCCCCGCAAATTTGTTCATCGAACTATCTGAAGAATTGCACGAATGGCCTTCTCCAAATGTTCTTAGCAATGCAATCGCTTTTTTGATACTTGATAAAGATGCTGTAAATATGAAATGTATTGATGGTAAAGAACTTGGCCGGAAACTGTCAGAAAACAAGAAAACCGAAATTGAAATCCTTAAGAAAAAACATGATTTCCTGAGCGCCTTGCTTGTTGCTAAAAATATGGCTCGTCTGCACAGCGAAGCAGATGCGAATCTTTTTGAATCTCTTATAAATTCACTTGAATACAGTCAGGAATTCAATAACGAATTGAATCGTTTGCGGGAAAGCATTCGTTTTGAGTTGTCTGTGAGAGACGCCTATATGAAAGCTTTGCTTGCTGAAGACCTCTCCTGGTGGAAAACTGAGATCTCCAGTTTGAACAATAACATTAGTAAAGACAAAGATCGCTACAGAAATTATGCATACAAAAGAATAAAGGCTTTTCTTGGTATCATGTGCTACTCCATAAGCAACAAAGCTTTGCAGTCAAATGATCTGAAGAATGCAGAAAAATTGTTGTCCATATACAAGCTTCTGGAACCTGATAATCCGGATATGTTTTATTTCTATGCCCTATATTATAAAAAGAAAGGTAACCTGAGAGATGCGAAATCATTCCTTCAAAAAGCCATCAATGCGGGGTTTTCAGATCAGCAACTGATAAAGCTGATTGATTAATAATTTAATTCTCCTCCTATTGGAGCTGTATGTTGAAACTCATTTCTCAAATACATCTTTTTTTTAACTGACAGAAAAAAATGCCGTGACTAAAAATCAAATTATACTTCTTATTTATATATTCTTAATACTTTTTCCCCGTAAGTTAAAAATTCTCAAAACTGCAAACCTGATGATAATTAACGAAAAAATCCATAATTCCCCAATCAAACTGATTCCATTCCCCATTCGGCTGCAAATGATATTTTCAGCAGGACTCCAGTGAATAAACCCTCTGCATCCCGTTCTATTTATTAAAAGGATTTCATCATTAATAGCAGTTCATCAGAAGGTATATGTTTGCAATCTATATGATTATAGAAACAATATAAACATTCCCATTGGTTTATTTTAAAACCCTTGTTTTAAAACATCTTAAGGGTTAATGCTTTATCAGTTGTATATTATAATGTTCGCTCATCAAAAATATAAAGATATTGTTTTGAATAAGCCATATCCAAACAATCAACAGTAAAGAGAAGTAAATCAATAGTTCAACCATAGAATTTGTTTAATGCCTAAAATCCAATAAAAATGAAAAAAAGTTCAATTGTATTTTTGTTTATTATTCTTTCAATAAGTTTACATGCGCAGGTAAATAATTATGCTCTCGAATTTGACGGAATTAATGATTATGTTGAATTCAATGAAAATCTTGTTCTCCCGGATACCCTAACAATAGAAATGTGGGTGAATCCGTATTCAACTTATATTATTGATCCTGAAAACGGTTATGGTCAGTTCTTTATGGGAAAGCATAGTTCTGACGGATCTCAAAATATTCTTTTAATAGGGTATCATACCCACTATCGTAATGGGACCTATTACAAAGATTACGAC
>CAYORG010000002.1:0-144421 GCA_964406315.1 uncultured Bacteroidales bacterium
ATCCAATATGGAATCCTGTTCCTGTCTTATCATTATATTCGGCCTGAGTCTGATCCAAAGCAGAAAAAGGTTCCGTAACCCTGGGATTGGTGAAATTCGGTCCGAAAAACAAATTGAAAGAGTAGAAAGAAGAAGTCTTGTACGATTCAAGAAGGTATACAAATTCTACCGGGTCGTTTGACATGACTTCATATTCAGGGAATTTCTTCAGGAATTCGTCCATCATTCTTTCCGCCTGAAACTGATCGTCATCAAAAAGATAAGCGAGGATAATCAGTTTATAGGCTTCAATCCTTTGCGTACGGGTAAACCCGGATTCCATGCAACCCGATAACAACTCCGGGATCTCATCAATCAGACCACCTTCATAAAGTTCTTTTGCTTCTCTTAGCGTATTCAGACAGCTTTTCTGAGCCTGTAAATTAAAAGGCAACAGAACAAGTGAGAGAAAAAGTATGATACTGTATATTCTCATTGTAATGGTTTTATACTAAAAGTCCGAAGCCGGAAGTCGGATGTCAGAAGTCAGCTTCAAAAACTTCATTTCCTGTTTCACTTAATTTTATTTTTAAATGCAACAATCATATTCATTAAATTATATCCATATTCGTAATGTTCCCTAAATGCTTCTTCTGAAAGATATTTTCTATTATACGCTTTATGCAAACAGGCAACTACTTCAGCCAAAGAACGAATAGCATAACCGATAAATTTTTTAAATTCAGAATTTGACTGTCCAATTGCTCCTTCAGAAATATTTAATGCTATTGAATCACAAGCTCTTCGAATCTGTGAAGAAAGATTAAACATTTCTTCCTTAGGAAACCCGTAAGATATACTATTTATATTTTCACCAAATTCCATCGCTTTCTGCCAGATAATGAGCTTTTCAAACTTAAACTTCATATGAAATAAATTTAATGCTACTTCCGTTTCCTTTCTTCCGTCTTCGGTCTTCCGACTTCCGATTTTGGTCCTCGGTCTTCGGTCTTCTGACTTCCGTCTTCGGTCTTCCGACTTCCGACTTCGGTCTTCCGACTTCCGATTTTGGTCCTCGGTCTTCCGTCTTCGGTCTTCTGACTTCCGTCTTCGGTCTTCCGACTTCCGACTTCTGTCTTCACTCGACATTCGCACAGGTTTTCTGATACTGTATATCCATCCCAACATAGATATCCCATTCCTGGTCTGTAAAATTCCTGGTGACAAATCTACAAATTTCATCTGCCATATATTTTGCTTTGGTTGGCCAATAATATATTTCTCCTTTTTCACTTGAAGAAACCAGGGTTTTTCCATCGGGACTAAAAGCAATAGCAAACACCCACGACTCATGCTCTGTGATTACTATAGGGCTTTCCGATAATCTGTTTGCATTCCATATCCTGATCGTACCATCAAAACTTGATGTTGCAATCTGAGAATTGTCCGGACTGTAGTCAATATCAAGCACACGGGTTGTATGACCCTTAACCTGAGATAATCTTTTCCCCGTTTTCAGATCAACCACAATTATATTTCCCGATTTATCACCCATCACCATCCTTGATCCATTGTTATTGATATCAATGGCATTGATGCTATTCCCTTTATTATCATATATTGTACGAGCTTCTCCGTTATCAATATTCCAGCGCACCAACTGTCCGTCCTCCGTCCCGCCAAAAACATAATTGCCGTCTCTCGAAACAATGATCGTTCTTATTCTTGTCGGATGGGTAACAATTGTTTTCTTTTCTCCTGTTAAAAGGTTCCAGTAAATAACTGACTTATCACTGCCAATGGAGATCATAATGTCTTTGTTGTATACGAATTCCAAATCCACAACGGATCCCCTGTGTCCTTCCTTTATCTGGGGCTGACTGCCTGCCTGGTTTAAATTGAATACCTGTATTGTTGAAGTTCCCGTGCCACAGGCCAGCCATCTCCCATTCGAACTGATTGCAAGGCTGCGGTTTGAAAAATTATTATCAATAAGTATTTTAGCCTGTGATGAGGTTTTGTTTAAATCCCATTGTATTATTTTACCATCGGCTCCCGAACTATAAAATATTTCTTTTGAAGGAAGAAATGACAGTGATCTGACAGCTCCTTCATGCCCGGTAAATGAATTGTAGTTTTTCCCTTTCACAGCGACAAATACACTGTATAATCCCTGGTATACATCCGGACTGCTTTTGCCTCCGTTGTATTCCGTATTGAACTTATAAGCCTGATAAGCAAGCAAAGCCTTAAGATTTTTATTCTCAACCTGAGTCGCTTTAATTGCCATTGTTTGTGCGGTAGTAATCATACGCTTGCGTAATTCAACAGCTTTTGCCTGTTCGGCTCGTGTCTGTTCTTGTTTAGCTTGTTGGGCAGTCATTTGGGCCAACTCACGCTCGTATTGTGCCTGCTGAGTAGTTTTCTCAAGTTCCTCGCTATGCTGTGTTACTTCATCCACCAAATCATACGCTTCCTCTGCTTCTTCCTTTACCTCGCTAAGCTGAAGCATAGCCATCATTTGAGATTTCTCAGCCGAATCTTTTTGAATCATGGCACGTAGGCGTTGAATCTCAATCACATCTTTCTCTTCAACTGCAATATTCTTTTCCTGTTCCATGAATGCAGCAAATTTTTCTGCCTGAACTTTCAACTCCATTGCTTCTCTTCTTTTGCTCAGGGCATAGGACATCAATCCAAGAAACAGCAATGCGGTAATTCCCATAAACATGGCAAATCTTCTCGTTCTGTTAAGAGTTCTGCGCTGAAGCTTTATTTTATTTTGTTCTTCCTGCAGGAATTTTTTTTCACTGGCATCAAGAAAGACCATTACTTTTTCAAAGGCAGGATTGTATTTCTTTGCCCAGGCAAGGGAAGGCTGCTGAGTTTTTTTCCAGTTCAATGCAAGCTGAAGATCAGGAGGCCGCCAGAGACCGGTTTTTCCAATCTGGAATAAGGATGCAGCTTCAGACAGGCGCAAATACATCTGAACAGCATTCGTCTCTTCTTCCACCCAACCTTTCAATCTGTCCCAAACTCTCATCAAACTCTCATGTGAGATATCGATAACAGTGTTCTCGGTTAGTTCAACATTTTCTGCCGGAGTAACAAACGATTTTCCTTTTGATCGGAATACGTTCACGACCTCTATGACATCATCAATCCTTGCCTGTGCAATATCGGCAATCTCCCTGATCGTGGCCGGGTGTCTTATCCCCTTATTGTCCGTACTTTTTTCCGTAAGAGTCTTAAACATACTCTTGCATATTCTTTTCCCTTCATCAGAGAGAACCTCATAAGCTTCATTTGCATGCATCGACAGGGCATTTTCCATCTTACCTGCTGCCTCATAATCTCTTAATCTGATATGAGTTCCCGGTTCATTGTATTTCTTCCAGAATTCCCAGGTGCGCATCATTGAATGCTGTAAAACAGGGAGTTGGTCTGTCCCTTCAACAATTGAATTGAGAATCTGCTGATACAACTGGGGATCTATTTGAGCCTGAGCAACCGATATGGGACCAAGTACCGCTTGCGAGAAATCTTCCCGTGTCATTTGTGGTACCAGAAAATTGCTGTCATTGATCAAATTTGTAAGTTCCTGAAAATAACTACACTCACTGATAAAGTCCGAACGCATTGTGATCACTATATAAATTGGTAACTTACGCTGATGAACCGCATTTACCAACAATTTAATAAAAGCTTCCGTTTCATTTACGGTAGTAAGTGTATTGTCTCTGCTCTCTTTAAACCGGAATAGTTCTTCAAACTGGTCAATGATAAGCAAAAGATTTTCTCCTTTTTTCAATCCCATTTGCGAAATGGCATCAACCAGACCAAATAAACTTCTTCTTAATAATGCATAAACAATATTTCTTGAGAAATCCCTTTTTTTATTATCTGAGTGAGAGCTTTGAGTTTCAGCATCAGCTATAGCCTCCGCCAGATTCCTTACCGGCTGATTTCCCGGCCTGGCTGCAATAATTCTCCAGTTGGACCCGGTACCAGCAATAAATCCACCGTATAATATTGGCACCAATCCACAATAAATCAGTGACGATTTTCCACTGCCTGAGGCACCCGTAACAGCCGCAAAATGATTGCCTGCAAGATATTCCAAAATAATCTCACTTTGTCCTCCACGACCAAAAAACAAATGACTTTCCTCAATTCCAAACGCCCGCAATCCCGGAAAGGGATTATCCAATTCATTCAAATTATATGTTGCCTGTACCTTATTTGTAATCATTCGGAAATCAGTTTTTGTAATATCAATTCTGCATCAGGATCTTCCTTGCCATTTATTATTTCAACTTTCCCTTTTATCATTTTGATAAGCTCTGGATCAGGCTTTATTTTCGAAATTATTACGATCTTTTTAAAAGGTTCTCTTTTGCCTATTCCCGGTGCCTTTATGATATCCCTAAGCTTGCTTTTTAACCAATAATCATTTGAATTTTGCTGAAAAATGATTATGCCGTCAGATATACGAAGTGCCTGCAAATGTCTGGTATATATACCGATTTGTTCCTGGTAATCCAAAGTATAAACCCGCAGTCCTGATAAAGCCAATGATGAATACAGTTGTTCAAAGTTTTCTGAAGATTCCTCTTCTGACAATAAATACACTTTTGATATATTTTCGTATTTAACAGGTTCAACATGAGCAGTTCTTTCAAGTTTTTCCGTTAAAATAGTTTTAAATGTCTCCAGGGGACTCTCAATGATCTCAGTATTCATTTCTGCTTCATCTCTTCTCAGTCTTTTCAGGTACAAGGCTTGTCTCTGATCTGTAATCTTAACATGTTGAGGGATCCAGATCAATCTTCTGAAAGAATTGTTCTCAATGCTCTTTTGATATTCTTTAATGATCTGATTCTGATAATCCGGAAGGGAATATTTTGTTCCTTTCAATATGTCTCCATACTGGGACCCCATAAGCTGAACTGAAAAATCTGTCTTTTTTAAATTTGAAAGCATGATTTTTCTAAATTCTTCACTTGTGCCGGGCATATCCAGGTTCGGCAATACTTTGAATCCATTATGCTGCAACTCCCTTTTTATTTCATCCCTGGCATTCTCCTGATCATATGAGGTCAACCCCAGGTAAACATAACGGATTTCATCTTCATTTGCACTTTTCAATTCCATGGTTTTTATACTTCCAGTAATATCGTATGCCAAATCAAGCAGTTTGCTATAAATTATACCGCTTTTGTCTTCGGAATCAAAATCAAGAAGTTGTATTTTACGGTTGTATGGATTTTTAATGTATAAATTATATGAGAGCAGTTGCTCTAAACATGCAGGCTTCAATGGGTTTTTGGGCGTTTCAAGGCAAATTTTAAATAGTTTATTCGAACCATGAATTTGATCAACCTGTTCCAACCCTACAAAATTGCAAATCTCCTGCAATTCATTTTTATAGTCGGTATCCACTTCAAAAATAGAATGAGTGAAAAAGACAAATACAGAAGATGAAGAAAGATATTTGTTGTATTCGTGATCATTAAAATCTTTTCCTTTATTGATAGCAGTAATTTCACGGCCAAGTATCCGGGAGAGAATATCCTGCAGATGCTCAGTAAATGTTTCTATCAGAACATGTAATTTATCCTCTGACTTCACCAGGCTATAAGGATAGGTAATATATATATCGTATTTACTTTTCATTTTTATTATTAACCAGCCAGTTTAAAATCTTCAACACAATTCAATACACAATTTGCCATCTCACTATGATCAAATAACAGAGTTTCAATAGGATCATGATTTATTGATAATATTGTGCCACCATCTAAAAATTCAATTTTGCATATCCCCGAATTTACTAATAGATTAGCATAATATAATTCGTAAGTGCTCTCAGAGCAATTCATTTCATCCCCATTATCAAACAGTATCCTTCCTGATAGTATTATAAACAAAGAATAATCATCAACATTGTTCTCAAGATCAATATGCTGATTTGATTCAAATTTTATTTCCTGAAATGTCTGTGCAAGCTTGATAAGAGTCCCTTCATCAAGACCTGATAATTTATCAGTATTCTTAAGAATATTGTATTTCTCGATGAGCAGAAGCTTATTTCCCTGCTCTATATCTGATATCGTCTCTTTTAGTTCAAGTTGAACATCCGGTGCAAGTCTGCTAAATGCATCCTCAAATAAAGTTTCATCTTTCCTGTATACAATAATTGCTGCAACCTCTCTCAGCAATCTATTGGGATGAAACATATTGGATATCAATTCATCGCTGATTTCAAATTCAGGCATTTCCATGGCAAGTTCCATAGCACAAATACGAGGGTAAATTGACAAATAATTGTAATTGCGGGTAAGGATCTGTGAGATCATTTCTTCATTTGTCATACTCTCGATCGGAAAGTAATATTGTAATCGTTTCACTTTCTCTTTTGCTGAAATATCTTCCAAAACCGGGAAAAGAACAGGCTTTATATCTTCGTATACAAAATGATCTATCATTTCTATAGCATGACTTATATCCTCTCCTGATCCCCAATCGATCAATTCCCTGATCTCCTGAACAGTCCTTGCATTGTATGCCAGAGAAAGCAAGTCATACAGCAAATCATAGTTCAATTTAATTTCATCAGCAAAAGCTGCTTTAAGATTTGAATAATTCTTATCATATGAAAATGAAGTGTAAATAAGATAATTCCATCCCAATACATTAATTGTTCTTACTATTATGTTTAAGATCTTATGAAGATTTAAGGAACTTGCCTGAAAATTTGATTCATGCAAAGCCGCTATTGTTGCATCAGTGACAATTTTACTCTGATTTTCAAGTTTATTCAGCAAGAGATCAATAGCCTTCTCAGTTCCTATTTTACCATAAATACGTATTGCCCGTGATAACAAATTGTCGTTAGTGTTCGGATCAAGGAAAAGTCGTTCAAGATATTCCAATGCAGGATTTCCTATCTCGACAAGAGCTTCAAACGCATAGGCATGGTATCGGGGAGAGCTTAAAAATTCGATAAGGATATAGCTGTGATCAGCATTGCACATTCTCGACATCGCTTTAACTGCTGCAATTTTGACATCGGGTTCAAATTCACGGGTTAAATTGACCAATGCAGAAGTATAGGTCACATCTCCCCTGGCTCCGATTATTTCAGCTGCAAGCACTCTTTTTTTTACATCCCGGCTACTCACCAGTTTCTCCACATCAATACCTGAAGAGAGAATCTTAATTCGTTCCTCAAATTTGTCAATAATCTGCATTAAGAGTTTTTCTGATTCGGGCGAAGAAGGTTTTGTACTCTTCAGATCGGGTAATAGCTGAAGTAGTGACTCTTCTTCTATGCATTTTAATACATAATTCTGTATGATGGGTTGAGGATTGGCCAACATCCTCTGCAAACTTTTCTCATATGCCAGAGGCTCGATTTGAGCGGACAGCTTCATGGCATTGATTACTTTTAACGGATCCTCACCAACCAGTATTTTTCTGATTTTTTCATTGTAATATTCCTTTTTATGATCATCGAAATGTCTGATGCGTAATTTCCGATAACTATCCTGTAAAGCCTTTCTGTATGATTTCACAAGTTTAATTCCATAAAACAACCATAAAGGAAGCACAAGAAGTGAGGTCAAGAAGATGCTGTAGACAATAAAAAGTTTAAATCCGGATAATGCATAAATAATTAAACCTGCAGCTATCATCCCTAACATGACAACCATTCCTTCTATTCTTGGAATTGCAACTTGTGAGAACCGAATATCCAAAGTTCGGAAAAGTGTTTTAAATGATGGAGTTTGAATAAGCAATTTGCTTGTTTCATAAATTGCTTTATTTGCTCCGAGAAGAATAATAAATAACGTGATAATCTCATTGCCTACGACCAGTTTACGAAGTATAAAATTGAACAGTATTGTCAACAATACAAATATCCCAAGTCCTGCCGGGATCAATACCAGGCTATAGGGTGAATCGTATGAGTATAATATTTTTCGTATTAAAAAACGATCGATTACAAAAATTAGCATAAACATAAAAGCAAGGAAGGTTGCATAAACCAATGACAATTTCTCTATCTCGACAAACCTGAGTTGTATAAGACTGATAAATCCAAAATGAAGAAAAAATCCCAAAATAGAGGAAAGCAAAGCAAAAACAAAAAGCTGCCTTGTATACTTTGTGGATAATATAAGGAAGAATGACCTGGCAGGAATAAATTGATCCTTTTTATGATTGAAAATTTTTTCCCTTCTATGAACCAGGTTTGTTGGAAATTGGAGTAGAAATAAAACAATTGCCGACAGAACAGCAAAAAGAAGAACAATAAGATAATTCAGCTTGAAAAGATAGAGAGTTAATGCTACAAAAAAACCACCAGCTATCATTCCTATCATAAATCCAGCCTTGGATATTGGATAAATACGACGCAGTTGATGAGGATGAAGGATCTTTCTCTGATATCTCCAGAAATTCAACAATGCAAGTAAATTCAAAGGAAACAGGATGACAATACTGAAAAATGCATACTTCATTGATAAACTCTGGAGATAAACCAATGAATAAGCAAGTACTGAGAACAGTATGATGAACAGGTTGATAAAATTGAACAGTTTAATGGAAATCCTTTTATAGGCCAGTGAATAGATATAAAATACCAACACTCCACAAATTCCCGAAAAAACGAATGCAAGTGCCAGGTCTTTCTGTTCCCAATGTTTAAAAAATATGGAATGAGCAGCTACATCAAATGTACATAGAAAAATACCCAGGAAAACAGAGGTTAAAAACAGATAAAATGTTAAGCCTGCTTCCTGTCGTTTAATATTGATTTTTCTTAACAGCAAAGAATACATTTGACTGAATGTTCTCCGAAGATTTGTTGATTAATTGTAACTACTTAAAAAATAGAATGATAAAAATAAGAAACATTTCTTATCTATTAAATTCCCTTATCATAAGGATTAATATATTTAGCCCACAAAATGATACAATCATGTAATTTTTTAAAATCCATGCTTAAACCAAGCTCTTTTTCTTGTGTTTCTTCTCTAGTAACAGAAAAAAATTATGTTCCAAAAAAGCACTATTCATTTGAATAAATATGAAAAGAGAAGAGAATTTGTTTTTCTCCTTTTGGCAGGTTTATTCATAGGCACGCTTGCCATGCTAAACATACTTGGCATTCCTCGATTAATTGACCTGAGTATTTTATCCACGCTAAGATTTCTTCCATCTATGCAATATTTTGCTCTTAAATAATGATGCTCAAAACGATCCCTGATCTTTTTAACATAAAGACGCAATTCATCATCCGTTTTATTCAATACTATTGGCCGATCTTTCGTAGCTTCTTTTAAGCGGCTCACCAACGTATCGTTATCAAGCCGAATATAAATTGCCTCGCCCAGTTTTTCAATTAAATTCATGTTGTCGCAATAACAAGGCGTTCCTCCTCCCAGTGATATAACAAGATTATCCTTTTTCACAACCTCTTTCAGTGCTTCCCATTCTATTACCCTGAACACATCATCACCAAGTTCAGAATATAATGCCGGAATCGATTTTCCTTCACGTTTCTCAATCACATCATCAAGATCAACAAAATCCATATTCAATCGCTTTGCGAGCTTTTTCCCTATGGATGTTTTGCCACTGTTTTTATATCCGATAATAAAATATCTCACGTATTGCTTTATATCATGAATAAACAACCAGATCAGGTACCAGTTCAAATTTAGGTAAGGGGTTGTCAAAAAGTAAATAATACTATATAAAGAATAATTTTTTTGCTTTGTGTAACTTCGTATCTTCCCTGCCTCGCCGGAAGGCAGGTTTGTGAATCTCTGTGTCGCAGCAATTTAAGTTATACCACAAAGTTACACGAAGCAGACACAAAGCCATACAAAGACTTTTTAGATTATCTCTTATTGCCTTACAATCCGGCTCAAGTTAATACGAATAATGAACTATTTCTTAGGCTTCATGGCCTGGTAGGCTATATGTTGTATATAATTATCAAGAATGATCAATGCAGTTTGTGCTTCAACAACCGGCCATACTCTTGCTACGATGGTGGGATCCCGGCGTGTTACCGCAGCCAATTCCTTGTTTTCAAGACTCACCTTATCTATTGTAACCTGGGGTTTTGCAATGGTAGGTGTAGGTTTTACAGCAACACGGGCAATTATATCCTGACCTGTCGTTAATCCGCCAGTAATTCCCCCGGCATTGTTCGATTTGAAAACTACTTTGCCATTTTCAATGCGCATTGCATCATTGCATTTTGAACCGGTCATATTCGCAGCCTGTATGCCACAACCAATTTCTACTGCCTTAACAGTACCAATAGACATCAACCTACCTAATTCACCATCCAGTTTATTGAATACAGGTTCCCCCATACCTGCAGGTACGCCGGTTACAACTACTTCAACAATGCCCCCTGAGGAATCCCCCTCTTTCATTATCCTGACAATTTCATCATGCATAGCATTGGCAACATCTGCATCAGGACAGAAAATTTTCGGATTGATCCCGTATTTTTCTTTTATCTCATCTTCATTGTATTCCGGTATTTTTATTTCAGGGATCCTTTTTTCGAGATCAGCCAGAATAGCTGCCTTTTCAAAAAACCGCAGATCAGTCTTCAGCTTATTTGATGCAAACAATTCAAGGTAAATGGGATCATACTGTTTTCTTACTTCCCTGTATGCCTGTGCCTTCTTCCTGATCTCATTCAAAGGCATATCACCCATCCTTATGCCTGCAGCTTCTCTTACAAATGAGACAACTTCAATTCCATGATCTTTAAGAATTCTTTTGGCGATGCAACCGGCGGCAACAATTGAAGATGTATATCTGCCACTAAAAAATCCTGCACCAATAGAATCATCAAACTCCCCATACTTCTGATAAGAGGCGTAAGAAGCATGACCCGGTCTTGGCGTACGATTGGTTAACTGGTATTGCTCGATATGTTCAAAATGTCTGTCAACATTAGGGATCAGAATAACCAAAGGAGTTCCGTTTGTATACCCTTTGTTCTTAAAACCGGGCATTGTATCAGCAGCATTAACTCCACTGAAAATCACCGGAACATCTGCCTCCCGGCGTGGAGATGTCAATTCTCCCTGTCCTGGTTTACGCAGCATTAGCTCAACATAAATTTCCTCTTCCGTAAAATAATATCCCGGCGGAACACCCTGAATATTTATGGATAATCCTTCCTGGTATGAACCGCCGGCTACGGTAGTTTTGAATAAAGTTCCATGTGTGCATCCTAGCATAACTCTATGTATTTGGTTTAATTCATTTGATCTATTCTGGCTTCAATGGACTTGAAATCGTCAAAAAACGAGGGATATGTTACATTAACAGATTCAGCTGTATCGATGATGGTTTTCCCCTCTGATGCCATGCCGGCAATTGCCAGGGCCATTACCATTCTGTGATCGTGATAGCCATGTACTTCCTGACCTGACAATCTGCTATATTCAATACTCAATCCGTCTTTGAATTCTTCTATTTTTGCTCCCATTCTACGAAGTTCTTTCGTTATAGCGCTGATACGATCACATTCTTTTAACCTGGCCTGTTCTACATTATACAACCTTGTTTTCCCTTTGGCAAAACATCCGACAACCGCCAAAGCAGGCAATGCATCAGGTGTATCATTCATGTCAATTTCCATTCCCGTAAGCTCTTTTCCAATAACTCTGACTCCCCCTGTTTCATGATGCACCTGCGTACCCATCTTCTGAAGATATTCAAATACTTTTTTATCTCCCTGATGATCAGAAAAATCAAGACCTTTAATCAGTACTTCGGATTGGGTTATTGCAGCAGCACATAAAGCAAATGTTGCAGAGGAAAAATCAGCGGGGATCTTTAGGTCAAATGCCTTATATTTCTGTTTCCCTTTAATTTTAAACCATTCCAGTCCTTTTTGTTCAAATGCAATATTCTGCTTTTTCAGCCAGTCCAGTGTAATTTCTACGTATGATTTCTCATGCAGATTTTTTACCTCAATTTCAGTATCATTCTCGGCCAGAGGTGCAGCAAAAAGCAAAGCAGTAACAAACTGGGAGCTAATTCCGTCTATTGTTGTTTTGCCTCCTTTTAGGGGACCCCTTACTGTGAAAGGGCATTTGTCATTCAGGGTTTTAACTTCTGCTCCCAAAGATCTGAGAGCCAAAATAAGAGGGGTCATGGGTCGTTCTCTGATAGAGGGATCGCCATCAAATGTGATATCCTGGGATGCAAGTGAGGCAAGGGCACTAAAAATTCTTAGCGAGGTACCTGAATTGGCAACATCAACAAAGCTGGCCACTTTGCTTATTTTCCCCCTGGTACCATCTATTACCCAGGTCCCGTCAAGCACTTTAATCCTGGCTCCAAATTCCTGCGCTGCTCTGAATGCCGACCGTGCATCTGCAGAATCAAGCGGGTCATGCAATATGGAACGCCCTTCAGCCATAGTCGCAACCGCCACAGCACGAATAGTGTGCGACTTTGAAGCGGGGATGGCTATTTCTCCACTTAGTTTCGATTTTTGCGTAACAACTTTCAATTTTAATGAATTGAGCTCGCAAAAATAATAGGAAGCAAAGAGAATTACAACATAATCGATTGATTCTGTTCAATTGGTGAGTGATTTAAACAATCCCACCGATTTTGCTATAAAATAATCACAACCAGTTGAACGGCCTTGGAAAAAAACCTGATATTCAGAGAACAAATGATCAATACTATTGGAGCAGAGTTGGTCACAATCCCTCAGCAAAGAAATTTCAATGAATTCAGCATTCAGTTCGAAATGATTGTAAGGATAATTTAATTAATTATTTTAGTATCAAAATCATTCACAATCAAAAGACGACCACTATGAAACGTATTTTTTACTTATTGATTTTTAGCTTGTTGTTTACTGTATCCTATTCGCAAGTTAAAGAAATTGGATTCTCTCATTACCTTTTTCCGGAATTTACAAAAGGAGTTGTTCTGATGACAACCGGAGTCAAAAATGAAGCTTTGCTGAATTATAATTCGCTGACCGAAGAAATGGTTTTCGATAATAAAGGCAGAAAATTAGCCATAACAAAGAAGGAAATGGAACTTATAGATACGGTTTTCATCAGGGACAGGAAGTTTTTTGTATTAAACAATGAATTTACCGAATTAGTATACCATTCAACCTGGGACCTGTATGCCGGACACAAATGCAGAATAAATGACCCGGGTAAACCTGTCGGATATGGCGGAACATCACAGACTTCAGCTGTCACTTCCTATTCTTCATATCGTGCTGACGGCCGGGTATATGAACTTAAATTACCCGATAGCTATGAAGTAAAACCATACATTGTTTATTGGTTAATGAAAGATGGAAAATTGACCAAGTTTATCAGCATCAGGCAATTGATGAAATTATTTAAAGAAAAGAAGGATTTGGCCAAGGCGTATATCAAAAAGTACAATGTAAAATACGACGATCAGAAAAGTATTGTTCAATTCATTAACTACCTGGAAAAAAATTGAAAGCAATACATCCGATGCGAAGATAATACGCCATATTTCAACAGATGCCCTCTACCATTCAAGCGTCATCTGCTCTCCGTTCAGTATTGATTTTTAAGTGCCAATTTTTGACTTACATGAATTGATTGCAAAAAGTCAAAGTAACTAAAGACAATACAATATATGTAATTATCTGTAATTCAAATATTTAATGCAGAAAAGCCATCTTTAATCGGATGATGAATGCGTGCCCCTTCCTTGAAGAAATAATTCATGTAGATATAACAAATACTATCATTATTGAGATCTTCTTGAAAACAAACCATATTTTACAATATAATAAATAGCCATAATCCCATCCATCCACTTAATCTTTTTACCTTCATCATAGGTCCTTCCATAATAAGATATACCGACCTCATAAATTCTTATTCCGGGAACTCTTGATATTTTGGCAGTTATCTCCGGTTCAAAACCGAATCTGGATTCCTTAAGCTGAATAGTCTGAATAATTTTTGTTTTAAATAATTTATAACAGGTTTCCATATCTGTCAGATTTAAATTAGTAAACATGTTGGAAAGAGTTGTCAATAGTTTGTTCCCTATCGAGTGCCAAAAGAAAAGAATTCGATGAGGACTACCACCCATAAATCTTGAGCCATATACCACATCAGCATAACCTTCAACAACTGGTCTCAGCAGGTTATTATATTCATCAGGATCATACTCCAAGTCAGCATCCTGTATTATTAAACATTCGCCCGATGATTTTGAAATTCCGGTATGTAAAGCAGCTCCCTTACCCATATTTTTTTCATGTTTGAAATACTGGATATTTATATCTTTATTCTCCGATATATATTTAAGAATTTCATCTTCAGTATTATCGGTCGAATAATCATTTATTATTATCACTTCCTTCTCAATATCATGTATTAAGCTTACACCTTTTATCTTCCCCAGCATTTTATGTATGGTTTTCCCTTCGTTGTATGCTGGAACAATAATGGAAAGTTTTTTTATTTTCATTGGTCTTATTTACTTACAGTGAATAAAATATATCGCATTACAAAAACCTTTTTTTTCTCATCCCTGAGAATTAAGAATTATAACTACTTCATATCAATTCTGAATAATTGAAATTACTTTAAGTTCTTATTTCATATACAGTGTCAACTTTGTGTTTTCTGTTAATCCTTCGAATTGTTTTTTTGAATTTAAATAAATCACCAAGCGACCATTATGAAAATAATCCGGGACATGCACATAAAATGCATACTTATTTCTGCGACCTGGCGCAGAAATTGGACTGAATAATCTGATTCTATTATGTTTAATCGAATCTGATTTGATAAGCTTTGAATTAAGGTAACTATCATAAAATCCATTAGTTACTTCTATTTCAGTTTCTATTTTTATCCATACATCAGAATATCTGCCGCCCTCCGGTTCTAAATTAAGTTTTGTATCTGCGATATTAAATATAGAATCTGAGGATCTATTGAATTTCAGAATACTATCCTGCAAAAATTCTGTTTTTATTTTGTACTTTTTTTCATTCCTGAGCCATTCCTTTGTATCCAGCATACTCATATCAAGGGGTTGTAAGTGACGATTTAAATATATGCGACCATAATAACGTCTATTCATGTCGTCAAAGTGAAGAAAAGTGTTATTGTATTGCTGAATCTGAAATATATTGACCCAAATTAAGTATATTCCCAAAACATAAAATACAAATCGCCACCTGTATTGGTTGATTTTTTCAACGAATGCCGCAAAAGCTAAAGCGAAAACAGGATAACTTTGTACCAATGCCCTGGTTGAATAACTTCCCCCATATCTCCAAATACGCCAGGATATTATTATATAAATATTAATTAAACAAAAATATATTACAGCTTTTCTGAAGGGATACTTTTTAAGAAAGAATAAACCTACTATAAAGAAGATGGTTATAGGAGTATAAATAAACCATCCCTTCTCCCAGCCAATTATCACTCGCAAATGCGGGGTTAAAAAGTCCCAGGCGCTTCCTACTTCATATATAAACGATCCACTAGAGTATTTCCAATAGATAAGCTGTGGCAGTATACCAATAAATCCAAATATTAAAGCAGCAAAAAGATGGTTTTTATGTTTCTTCACACTTGCCCATTTTTCTTTTGCGGATTCTTTTGTATGGGTATCCCAAAGTAATGGGATGAAAAGCATAACGGCTTCGGTTGGTCGACAAATTATAGCCAAACCAATAATGTATCCTGTTAATGAAGCCCATATGATAGTTGGCTTCTGATGCCATTTTAAAGTAAAGTAAATGAGTAGAACATACAAAGGGAAAATGTAGGCATGACTCATAGCATTATCAACACTGGCATACTGTATAAAATTCGTGGCCAGTAAAAGCAATATCAGAGTTATTGCTGTTGTACGATCGCTGAAGTATTTAAGCAAAATGCGTCTTAAGAGAAAAATCGCCAGCATACAATAAAATAAGATACCGAATGCTAATGCGTATTGATAGGGTGGTGAAAAACCATCTGGTTCATATTTGGAAAATTTTGCGATTGAATCTCCGATTAAAAAAAAAGGCGTTTCAAGTATTGCAACTCCACCCAGATAACCAAAAACATAATTCCCATTCTTGTATTTGTGAGCCTGATATACATATCCTCCGGTAACATTATATTTTGCATCAATCTCTGGCAACCATTTTAATTCTCTCAGATCCTTATAGATATATATGGAGGGCAAATACATATAATAACCCAGAGCATCCCAGGTAGTAACTCGTAATGGATGTGAAGATCGTATATCTGAATATTTTACCCTTATTAACACTAATACAATAACTATCAGAATACATGCAGTAAACGAAGTTGAATTTTTCATTATTTTCATTTACTTTGGATATTTCGCATGAATGATCCTTTAATAATGAGGAATGTACATGATAAGATCAAATACTCAAAAATTAAATGTTTATGGATTCACTATGGTTTTTACTAATACATGATCTTTGTCCGTTGTAAATATAAATATTTCAATCTTTCACCATTCGAGCGTCATCTGCTCTCCGTTAATCCGTTCAATAGTATTGGATGGTTTTTTTGTATTTAAATCTTCAGAATCAGACACCTGTTCGTTGTCTGTTTTTTCCTGTTCTTCCTCTATCAGTTCAACATCAGCTTCGACCTGACTGACGGGAATTTCTTTCTTTTCCTCAACTTCTTTTTGTGCCGATACATCTTCATCTTCCATTTTCTTTACAGGTTCCAATTCTTCGATTTTTTTGATCTCGTACCTGGTCAATCGCTTACCTCTGGCTTTGAATCCTTTCACTGCAATAAACGATTCAACATCAAGTTCTTCAGCCTTCCGGTTTTTATTTTTTCCTCCAAAAAGCAACTTTAGCCTGGGGCAAACTTCTGCTGAAATATGAACAAATTCACATTTAGAATCTTCAGGAAAGTAGTTTTGAGGTTTCCCGTTAATATCAGCTACAAAACGTTTGATGTAATGGTATTTCTGGTCTGCATCATAATAAACAACAGTATATATTTTTTGCTCATCGTGCCTGGCCATATAGCAAATTCCCTCGTTAAAATGCAGAGTGAGATCCGGTCTGTAGATTGAACATATTCCCGAGTCATAAAATACGATAATCCGGTCAACAGTCTGGAATTCGCCAATGTAATTGCCTCGTTCTTCCATATTCAATCGCTGTACTTCAGGGTCAAACCATATTTTCTGTCCTCCAAGAGTTGAACCCATCTTCTCCAGCAATTCAATTCGATGCACAGCATGTTTTGTAAGTATGTTCCCCACGGAACCCTTGCCCTTGATGGTTAATTGGCTAAAATCGTATTCAATAGCCAGATTCCTTAATCTTGGTTTGGGTTTCAGAATAACCTTAATTATTTCAGCTTCTCCGTTGGGATTTACCGTCAAATGAAGGATGCGGGAACCTTTTTTGCCTTTTGTTAAATCATATTCTTTATCGCGTGTAAGACCGGTAATGGAACAACGTTTGGTCATTATAGCACCATTTAGTCCGTCACGATAAACAATATTATAAATTGTCCGATTGTCATTCTTCCTGAAAACTGCAGCATGAAGAATTCCCTTTCCAACAAACGTTTTATCTGTAACTTTTGTGATGCGGTATTTTCCATCGCTGAGGATAACCAGAATATTATCGATATCCGAACACTCGCAAACAAATTCTTCCTTTCTTAATCCTGTTCCGATAAAACCTTCACTCTTGTTAGCATACAACTTCTCGTTCGCAACCACAACATGTGTAGCTTGTATAGTATCGAAACTTCTGATTTCTGTTTTTCTCTCTTTCCCCTTGCCGTATTTCTTCTTTATTTGTCTGTAATAGTTGATCGTATAGGGAATAATGTGTTCGATGTGATTCTTCACCTCATCCATCTCATCTTCAACAGATTGAATATGTTCATCAGCTTTGAATGAACTGTATTTCGAAATCCGTTTGATGGGTATATTGGAAAGCCTGACCAGATCATCATGTGTAACCTTACGTTTAAGCTTTTTAACAAAAGGTTTCAAGCTCTCATCGATGGTTGTCAGAATCTCTTCTTCCGTCTTACAGGTTTTAATATTTTCATACAGTTCATTCTCAATAAATATTTTCTCCAGAGAATAAATATGCCATTCTTCTTCCAGCTCATTCAACCTGATCTCCAATTCCAGCTTAAGAAGCTCACGTGTATTATCAGTACACCGTTTTAATATTTGCGAAACACCTAAAAAATAAGGCTTGTCTTCATCGATCACACAGGAATTCGGAGATATTGATACTTCACAATCGCTAAAAGCATATAAAGCATCAATCATTTTATCAGGAGAAACTCCCGGTGCCAGATGAATCAATATTTCAACATTCTCTGCCGTATCGTCATCGATCTTCTTGATCTTGATTTTTCCTTTTTCATTTGCTTTAACTATGGATTCAATCAGGATGGATGTGGTTTTCCCGTAAGGTATTTCGGTTATACAAAGCGTCTTATTATCAATCTTATTGATTTTTGCACGAATTTTAAGCGCTCCACCCCTTAAACCATCATTGTATTTTGAAACTTCAACCATGCCTCCCGTAGGAAAATCAGGGTATAACTGAAAGCTTTTATTTTCAAGACAGGCTATTGAAGCATCTATCAATTCATTAAAATTATGAGGGAGGATCTTTGATGCAAGGCCCACTGCAATTCCTTCAACACCCTGTGCCAATAATAATGGAAACTTAACCGGCAATGTAATTGGTTCTTTATTCCTTCCATCATAGGAAAGCTTCCAGTTTGTTGTTTTTGGATTGAACACAACTTCAAGTGCAAACTTCGATAGCCTGGCTTCAATATATCGGGGCGCAGCAGCTCCATCTCCTGTGAGAACATTTCCCCAGTTTCCCTGTGCGTCGATCAACAAATCTTTCTGTCCCAGCTGAACCAGGGCATCACCAATAGAAGCATCTCCATGAGGATGATACTGCATAGTATTCCCAATGATGTTGGCAACCTTATTGTACCTGCCGTCATCCAACCTGCGCATAGCATGAAGAATCCTGCGTTGAACAGGTTTCAGACCATCATCAACGTGAGGTACGGCGCGTTCCAGAATAACATAAGAGGCATAATCAAGAAACCAGTCCTGATACATGCCTGATAATTTGGTAACATGAGTTGATTTTTGGTGATCGGCAATCTCAGATTCACTCAATCCGTCTTCTTCATCAGGTATACTCTCTGTTCTATCGATATCTTCCTTACTCATTTGTTTACTTCAACCTTTTTAAGCTTCAACCAAATCTTCTTCAACACGCAAATTCTCAATGATGAAATCCTGTCTTTGAGGAGTATTCTTACCCATATAGAAAGGCAATAACTTGCTTACAGAGTCTTCTTTCTTCAGTGTCACAGGTTCAATACGCATATCCTTTCCTATAAAATGCTTAAACTCATCCGGTGAAATTTCGCCCAGACCCTTAAAACGGGTGATTTCGGGTTTCACACCGAGTTTACTTATAGCATCCAGCTTTTCCTCTTCGCTGTAACAATATATTGTTTTCTGTTTGTTTCTGACACGAAACAAAGGGGTTTGTAAAATATACACATGCCCCCTTCTGACAAGTTCAGGAAAGAACTGAAGAAAGAATGTTAACAAAAGCAAACGAATGTGCATTCCATCCACATCAGCATCAGTGGCAATAACTACATTATGATAACGAAGATTGTCAATATCATCTTCTATATTCAAAGCAGCCTGAAGAAGGTTGAATTCTTCATTCTCATAGACTATCTTTTTCGTGAGTCCGTATGAGTTTAATGGTTTCCCTTTCAAACTGAAAACAGCCTGCGTACTGACATCGCGCGATTTAGTTATTGAACCGCTTGCCGAATCACCTTCAGTGATAAATATTGTTGATTCAAGCTTGCGTTCATCCATTGAGTTCAAATGAATTTTACAATCACGAAGTTTCTTGTTGTGCAAGCTTACTTTTTTTGCTCTTTCTCTGGCAAGTTTCTGAATTCCCGAAATTGCCTTTCTTTCCTTCTCCGATTCAATGATTTTCTTATAAATAACATCTGCTACATCTGTATGTTTATGCAAAAAATCATCCAGATGCTTTTTTACAAAATCGTTCACATAGCGTGAAACAGATGGTCCTTTTGGGCCGATATCTTTTGAACCAAGCTTTGTTTTTGTTTGTGATTCAAATATAGGTTCTTCAATTTTTATACTGACAGCTGCTATGATAGACGCTCGGATATCAGAGGAATCAAAATTCTTGTTAAAGAATTCCCTGATTGTCTTTACATAAGCTTCCCGAAAAGCCTGCAAATGTGTACCGCCCTGAGTAGTATGTTGTCCATTTACAAAGGCATAATAGGTTTCACCGTACTGATTCACATGTGTCATTGCAACCTCAAGATCACCATTCTTTAAATGAATGATCGGATAAAGTCCTTCAGAACTCATGTTCTCATCAAGCAAATCAAGCAATCCGTTTTTGGAAACATATTTTTTCCCATTGATTTTAATTACCAGACCTGCATTTAAGTAAATATAGTTGCGAACCAGGGATTCAATATAATCTTCAATAAACCTGTAATTCCCAAACAATTTTCCGTCAGGAACAAACTGAACAAGTGTCCCGTTTTTCTCAATGCTTTTTTCTTCACCGGATTCATCCACTATATTTCCTTCAGAAAAGTATACTGCCTTAACTATTCCGTCACGGTATGCTTTAATGGTAAACTGAGATGATAATGCATTCACTGCTTTTATTCCTACACCGTTTAATCCAACAGATTTCTTAAACACTTTTGAATCATACTTAGCTCCGGTATTCATCCTGGAAGCAACCTCCTTTAACTTGCCCAATGGAATACCGCGTCCAAAATCCCTGACACTTACCAAATTCTCATCAATGGTAATTTCAATTTCCTTTCCGAACCCCATCATGTATTCGTCAACAGAGTTATCCAACACCTCCTTCAGAAGTATGTAAATGCCATCATCCTTGGATGAACCATCTCCCAGTTTCCCTATATACATACCGGGTCTCCGGCGTATATGCTCTTTCCAGTCTAATGTCCGGATCGTTTCTTCAGAATAATTTGCTACCGACATAATCATTGGCTTTGCGACAAATATATAGAATTAGAAGGTGGTTGATGAATTTGTTTATTAACGCTTAATTAACAGGGTCGGTTGTTGATATGTTATTAAATGAGTTAGGTTGTGGAAAAAAATAAGGCAGGAAACGAATGTTCCTGCCTTTGGGTGTCAATCAATCAATAACTTAAAATTAGCTTCCCGAATTTACAAAATTTTATTCAAAACTCCAAGGGTTTTATAATTAAGAAGTTATGCACCAATAGCCGATCTTAAAAAGAATCCGTTTTCTACAGTAAAAACAATTAAAAAGTCCGGGGTATTCAGTTCTTATCAACGCGGTTAAATCCCGATAGATATGGAATTATGATAATGAATATTTAAGCCGTTACCCACTTAAGGACCTCTTCCTGTGAAGGATTTTTCAATCCCAATTTGTATTTTTTATTATATCCGCAAAGATCCTGATGAAGTTTGGTGTGTTTTTCAACTCTTTTTAATGAGTCAAGTGTTTTATAACCCAACTTTTTAAGCGGATCAACCCATTCTTCCGGTATGCCTAATTCTAAAAACAGCTTTTTACTATCCGTTTTTTCTTTCTTTTCAGGTCTCATCTGAGGAAAGAACAGAACGTCCTGTATGCTCGACTGGTTCGTCATGATCATGGCCAATCTGTCAACACCAATTCCCATGCCTGAGGTTGGCGGCATTCCATATTCCAGAGCACGTATGAAATCATAATCGATATACATGGCTTCTTCATCTCCCTTTTCAGACAATTTGAGTTGTTCTTTGAATCGATCCAGTTGATCTATGGGATCATTCAGTTCAGAATAAGCATTGCATAGTTCTTGCCCGTTAACTATCAATTCAAACCGTTCGGTGAGGTCAGGATTGGATCGGTGTTTTTTGCATAACGGAGACATTTCGATCGGATAATCAATGACAAATGTCGGTTGACTCAAATGAATTTCAACTTTTTCGCTAAAAATTTCATCAATGATCTTTCCTTTGCCCATGGTATCATCCACTTCTATATTTAAATCCCTGCATACTTTCCTTAATTGCTCTCCATTCATGCCTGTAATATCTGCCCCTGCAAATTCCCTGATAGAATCTATCATGGTGATTCTTTTATAAGGTCTTTTAAAATCTATTATTTTATCACCCAAAGGAAGTTTTGTTTTTCCATGGAGATCCAGTGCTACTTTCTCAATAATCTCTTCGGTGAAATCCATCATCCAGTTATAATCTTTGTATGCGACATAGATTTCCATAACTGTAAATTCAGGATTATGAGAACGATCCATTCCCTCATTTCTAAAGTCGCGTGAAAATTCATACACTCCATTGAATCCTCCCACAATAAGCCGTTTCAAATACAATTCATTGGCTATTCTCAGATAAAGAGGAATGTCAAGGGTGTTATGATATGTCTTGAAAGGCTTTGCCGCTGCTCCGCCAGGAATAGCCTGTAAAACAGGCGTTTCAACCTCCAGATATCCTTTGGAATTAAACAATTCCCGCATGGAATCAATAATTCCTGTACGTTTTAAAAAAACATCACGTACCTCAGGATTTACCAGTAAGTCAACATATCTCTGTCTGTACCTGAAATCGGGATCAGTGACAGCATCATACACTTTTCCTTCTTTTTCCTTAACAACAGGCAAGGGTTTTAAAGATTTTGCAAGTACTGTCAATTCTTTTACATGAATGGATATTTCGCCCATCTGAGTAATAAAAACAAATCCTTTAACGCCAATAAAATCACCGATATCCAATAATTTCTTAAACACCGTATTATAATAGGTTGTATCTTCTCCCGGACAGAGATCATCGCGTGTTATGTACAACTGAATTCTGCCTTTTTCATCCTGCAACTCTGCAAAAGAAGCTTTCCCCATAATTCGCTTGCTCATCAATCTGCCGGCAATTGAGATCTCCTGGTAATTCTTTTTTTTCTCATGAAAGTTTTCCTTGATTTCTTTGGTAGTGACATTCACCGGGAATTCAGAAGCAGGATACGGTTCAATGCCCAATTCCCGAAGTTCATGTAGTGCTTGCCTTCTGTATTGTTCCTGTTCACTTAATTCAAACTGATTCATTGAATTTTGCTCTATGTAAATTTTTGCAAAGATAAAAATTAACTTCAGAGGAAGGGGAAAGAAAATTATTCAAACTCACTACCTTTGTCCGAAAAGCAATTTCATGCACATAAAACCTAAGGAAGAGAGAGTGCGGCTGCCACACTGGATGAAGGTGCCAATGCCTCATGGGAGAGATTACTCAAAAATTAAA
Organism: uncultured Bacteroidales bacterium; assembly: GCA_964406315.1. Classification (GTDB taxonomy): domain Bacteria; phylum Bacteroidota; class Bacteroidia; order Bacteroidales; family UBA10428; genus UBA10428. Next base: position 23,431 of record CAYORG010000002.1, read on the forward strand.
AACATCCTGCAAAAACAGAATTTGCATACGATTTGTGTAAGTGGAAATTGTCCGAACAAAGGCGAATGCTGGAGTGCCGGTACAGCAACATTTATGATTTTGGGTGAAAAATGCACACGAAACTGTAAATTTTGTCAGGTACATACAATGAAACCAGAACTTCCCGACTGGGAAGAACCAGAGCGGCTGGCCGAAACAATAAAGTTACTGAAACTGAAACATGCCGTTATTACATCTGTTGCACGCGATGATCTTTCTGATGGTGGTGCTCAGTTCTGGGCAACTACTATCCGAACCATAAAAAACATCAATCCAAATGTTACAATGGAAGTGCTGATCCCCGATTTTCGACGTGGAGATCGTGCGCTGAACCTAGTAATTCATGAAAATCCCGAAGTGATATCCCACAATATTGAAACAGTAAAACGATTGACCCCTGTTGTTCGCTCAATAGCGCGGTATGAGCATAGCCTGGAATTATTGAACTATGTGGCAAACTCAGGCGTTATTGCCAAATCCGGAATTATGCTGGGTTTGGGAGAAAAGGAGGAAGAAGTAATGGAAGCCATGGATGATCTGCTGAAAGCCGGTGTTAAAGTTTTTACCATTGGCCAATATTTGCAACCATCCAAAGAACATTACCGGGTGAGAGAATACATAGAACCTGAAGTATTTAACCGACTTAAAATCAAGGGATTGGAGAAAGGATTTCACTATGTGGAAAGTGGTCCCCAGGTAAGATCCTCCTATCACGCGGAAAAACATATTAATGCCTGAAACCGCATGACATATGCCATAAAATTTTTAGATATCGGGCTTAAAGAATACAAAGAGGCCTGGGAATTCCAGGAAAAAATTCATGTTCTGTTAAAAGAGAACCGGAACAAAGAAGTTATGACAAACGATGTTGGAAGTCTGATATTTTGTGAACATCCGCATGTATATACCCTGGGAAAAAGCGGGCAGTCAAATAATCTTCTTATCAATAATGATTTTTTAACTCGAATTGATGCAAGTTTTTACAAAAGTGACAGAGGGGGTGATATTACTTATCATGGTCCTGGACAGATTGTTGGCTATCCCATTTTTGATCTGCTGAAAATGAGGCTGGGTGTTAAAGAGTATATTAACAGAATTGAAGAAGCAATTATTTTATTACTGAAAGACTTTCATATAAATTCATCACGACGCCAGGGAGCTACCGGTGTTTGGCTCAATTCGGGTTTGCCGGACGAACGTAAAATTTGTGCTATAGGAGTTCGGGTTAGCAAAGCTGTTACAATGCATGGATTTGCATTGAATGTAAATACCGATCTGAAATATTTTGCACATATAAATCCCTGTGGATTTCAGAATAAGGGAGTCACATCCATGCAGAAAGAACTTGGATTGGATCTTGATATCAACAAAGTAAAGAATATTCTGAAGCATAAGATGCAGGAAGTATTCGGTTTACGATTTATAGAAGAGATTTCTTAAGTCAATTCGCCACCAAAACAAAATTTAAGCTTCTTTTTTTACTACATTTGTTCCTGGCAAGAAATTCCTCTCATCTGATCATTCCATTGATCCAAAAGATTGGCAATACAACGTATGAATAAGTACTGGAAAATAAAAGAAAAAGGATTACGCAGCGATATTGAAAAACTCGTATATGATCTGAACATTAGTCAGGTATTGGCCAATTTGCTTGTGCAACGTGACATCAGTTCAATGGAAGCAGCCGAAGAATTTTTTCGACCGCAGCTTGAAAACCTTTATGATCCTTTTTTAATGAAGGATATGGATATCGCCATCGATCGTCTTGTAGAAGCAATCAAAACCGGTGAACATATTCTTATTTACGGCGACTATGATGTTGATGGAACTACTTCGGTTGCTCTTACCTATTCTTTTCTCCGGAACATTTACGAAAATATTGATTATTATATCCCCGACCGATATTCTGAAGGATATGGAATTTCTACAAATGGTATTGATTACGCCTCTCAAAACAATATTACATTAATTATTGCTCTTGATTGCGGAATCAAAGCAGTAGAAAAAATTGATTACGCAAAATCAAAGGGAATTGATTTTATCATCTGCGATCATCATACTCCCGGAGATAAACTTCCTGAAGCTCAAGCCGTCTTAGACCCGAAACGATTTGATTGCCCCTACCCATTCAAAGAATTGTCGGGCTGTGGTGTAGGTTTTAAATTGTTACAGGCATTTTCAATTCGTCATAATCTGCCTTTCGAAAACCTGATAAATTATATTGATCTTGTAGCCGTAAGCATTGCATCAGATATTGTATTAATCACGGGAGAGAACAGAATTCTAACGTATTACGGATTAAAAAAACTCGAAGAAAATCCATGCATTGGATTAAAAGCAATAAAGTGTGTTGCAGGAATTGATGACAGACCTGTTACCGTTGAAGATATTGTATTTCGCATTGGTCCCAGAATAAATGCCGCAGGAAGGATGGAATCTGGTAAACAGGCAGTTGACTTGCTGATCTCTGATAATCCGGAAGAAGCATTTGTCCTTTGCGAGAAAATAAACACCCACAATCAGACAAGAAGAAATATTGACAAAAATATAACAGAGGAAGCAATTAAAGAACTAAAAAAATTCAGCAAACAATTTGAATATTCAAATGTACTTTACAATCCCGAATGGCATAAAGGAGTTGTTGGTATTGTTGCTTCACGACTTATTGAAAGTTATTATAAGCCCACTATTATACTTACTGAATCAAATGGATTTGCCACCGGATCGGCAAGAAGTGTTGATGGTTTTGATTTGTATGAAGCAATCAACGAATGCAGCGATCTTCTTGAAAGTTTCGGAGGTCATATGTATGCAGCAGGCTTAACATTGAAAAAGGAAAATGTTCAGAAATTACGCGAAAGATTCGATGAAGTCGTTCGTGATCGAATCACACCTGAGCAACTTGTACCCCAGATCGATATTGATGCAGAACTTAATTTTTATGATATAACTCCCAAGTTTTATCGAATTCTTAAACAATTTGAACCCTTTGGCCCCGGCAATATGAACCCTGTATTCTTTGCAGAAAACGTGGCCGACAATGGTCAGGGCAGACGCGTAGGAGCCGGTGGTGATCATTTGAAACTGAACCTGATCCAGGAAGAAAATCCTTTTGATGATATTCCTGCCATAGCTTTTGGTCAGGGCAATAAGTTCAAAAGGATCACCGGAGGAAACACGTTTGATATCGCCTATACAATCACTGAAAATCATTTCAGAGGGGAAACCACAATTCAACTGAATATTAAGGACATCAAAACTGATGGTTGAAAGTGAAGGATGAGATCAGGGAGAATTTCCCGTTGCACCAGATTCTTTCCGCAACCGGGCAACAATTATTTTCATTTCTTTTCTGCTTAGCCTTTTCCTTTTATCACTATCTAAAAAATCATTGCAATTGTTCTTAATTTTCGGATACCAGTCACCCGGATTTTGAAAATCTCCCTGAAACCGAAGCACAATATGCATGTGTAAATGCGGTATGGTTTGCCCTGCTGCTTCATTTTCCTGCAATGACCAGTCAAATGCATCGGCATGAAAGGTTTTTAGCAACAGTATGGTTATTTTTCGCGAAAATACAGCCATCTCAGCCAATTCATTATCCGTAAGTTTGAGTACCGAATCAAGATGCTGCTTCGGAATAATAAGAGAATGCCCGGGAAGAATTGGTGCCAGATTATAAATAGCCAGAAAATTCTGCGATTCTGCAAAGACTGCTTCTGATATCATATGATCACAAAACGGGCATTTCATGCATTGAATATACAAAATAGAAGCTATAATTTCCCTGTTTCAAATGAATAAATGAGGATGAACACAGGTATTTAATAGAATCTGTGATCCGTCACTTTCCGTTGCATATTCCTGTTGCCCTGAATTTTTTCCCAAAACAGATACGAACGCTTAAGTTACTGATTGGTGATTAACTTAAGTTCAAACTATCGAACTTACATTAAATATTCTCAAAATCTCACTATTGCCTGTGCCTTAATTTCAGTCTTATGACTTTTATTAATCGTATTTAACCCACTTCCAACTTCATTTTTGCCCGGATAATACGATTGCGAAATACGAAGCCAGAATGTCAGAAATTCAGAGGCCTCCCATTTGGCCATTGCTATAAATCTCCAGCCTTTACCATAATTCATATAAGAAGTGTATGCATACAATACGTCCCGTTCATAAGAATATATTCTCGCGTCATATTCCTGCACATTGAAATAGGCAATTCGTATTGAAAATTCCACAGGAAGAGTTTTCAGACAATAGATAAGATCCTGAGAACACAACAGTCCGTAATTGGTTTTCTCATGATCAAATGATGCTCTTGATAGTTCCATCCGGTTTTGAAATCTCAGGTTATCCCCTGCAAGGTAAGATGCATTGAATCTGTAATTTTCCAAAGACAAATTCCTGATATCCGTAAGTTTTTCATAATTGGAAAAGTTTTCTTGTTTCTCTTCCCGTTTGTATCGGAAATACATATCAGCTCTCTTTATTTTCCTGCTGATTTCAATAAAAACATCATACCCTTCAGAGGGAATATTGACCTGATATTTTAACCAGGGAAAGGAAAAAACATCTCCATAAATCCTGAGACCAAATTTGGCCAGTTGAAATTCAGTTCCCAGAAAAAGTCCATTTTCATTTGAAATAGTTGAATTCTCACCAAATGCACTTGCATAACAGGAATAATATCCTTCCTGGTAATATCTATGCAATATAGCCAGCTGAATTTCAGGCCTCAGGATAAAAAACATTCCGTTTAAAGATGCAACAGAATGATTCGAATACGCTGTTTCTCCGAATAGCTGAATTCTGCCGGCAAGGTATTTATAATCCATCGATATTCCGGGTAATTCCCTTCCGGAAAAAGAATTCGTTTTGTACAAATACTCACTTTTTAACAAGGTTTTATCCATTCGCATGAAGTAACCGTTCAATCCCATCTTAAACCGATTGCCATTGTATTGGAAACTTGAACCGACAGTGGTTTGCTTTGCTGTTTTTTCCTTCCGAAGATCTGAGGGAGTTCTGTGATACCCTGTTTCAACAACACCAGTAATACTATTGACTTCTGAAATTGAATCCGAAAGATTTGCGTCAATCCGCTTTTGTGAATAAAACCCATTCCATGTGAACCTCCCCGTTCCGAGAGTCATTGAAATTCCTCTTAAAAAATTGTTTTCATCAACTGACATATTTCCTTTTGTATCTGATGCCCTGCGCACAATACCGGAACTATAACCGGATTTGCCAAACGAATACCCATTCCATAGCAATACACCCTGTCCCCAATGAACAAGATAATCTCCAACTGTTATGTTTTTCAATGGTCCGATTTCATTGCCGTAAGATACATAAGCCGAATAAAAATCAAATCCCCCGGGATTGCTCCCTTTGAAAAACTCCTCTCCTGCATCTTTTTCCATAATCAAGCAGGTTTTGAAGAAATAGCCATAGGTTCCGCTATATCTAAAATATACCTTGTCCGGAGAGCCAAGATATCTGGACCTATCAGGATCTTTGAACAGGATTGAATCAGGAATTCTTTCAAATCCTTTTTGACTTTCAATTACCCGCTGGTATCTGGCAATAAATTGGTGTTTTGAATTTCTGAGCATTTTTTTCTCAATCCGAACCTTTTCATCCGGTTGATCAAAGATCACAAATGATTGCAACAGATCTGTGTCCTGCTGACGAATGCCAGGAAGATATAACAATTCGCTAATAGAATATATTATCCCGGTTTTCTCCCTGTAATCCAAGATTATGGCTATCTGAAAATCATTTAAGAATATCAGATCGGATAACTCTTCTGCAGTAGCAGAGTTTATGTTTATGGGATGATTCAAATAGTAACCAAGTTGATGAAACAGGGATGTTAAATCCAATTCCGTATCGGAATTGCCGGCTATGGTCTCAACAATATCTTCGAGATACTTCTGCTGCGAACTGTTTAACTCCTGTGCGTAGTTATTGTATACAATGTATATAAAGAAAGTTATCAGAACAAGTGTATGTATTCTTTTCCCTTTCATCTTACTTTATCTTATAACACATTGTACATGCCGAAGACAAACCCAATACAGCGTGGTATTCAAATCCCAGGTCAATAGTAAATTTTCGAAAAATAAATCCTGGCCCGAAAGAATAGGATATTGCAGTAGGATATTTCAGGCCGGCACGAACAATCAAATAGTGGGTAATATAATATTCAGCTCCCATGGAACAGGAAAAAGTGTTAAAATCGTTCCAATTGGTTTGTATTGCAAGCAAATAGTTTTGCTCCTCCGAATATGAGATTCCCAGATGCAAACCTGATGACAATTCTTCGCCTTCAAACCTTCCATAAGCCGATCCTGTAGGATTCTTCACATCTAATCCAATCCTCAAACCTTCCACCGGTATGGCAATTATACCTATTCGGCCGGTAATGGCTGATGCTCTTTCGCTGGATGTTTCTATGGCCTGCACATGATATGCAATATGAACACCCATAGAAAGCCAGTTTGCCAGTAGTTTTCCATACGCCAGACAGAATTGACTCTCGTTATAAAGCTCACCTCCATAATAACTAAACATGGGACTAATGACCCCATAGTCAGTCGGTATTGTTGATACAATAGCCTTAGTACTTAATTCCGATACAAAGAACCGGTTGTTATGATTTATCCCTACATCAAAAGATGAATACATACCCAGTCCTGCAGGATTGCTGATTCCCGACCATGTGTCAGAACATGTTACGTTGGAACCTGAAAGACTTAATTTTCTGGCATGAAACAAATTAATATCCTGCGGATAAGCAGAAATGGCATGAATCAAAAAGTGAAAAAATAAAATATATCTGAATTGCATGGAACAACAAAATTGCCTTATTACGCAGAAACGAATTTGTTGGCAAGAAACAAAAAGGTTTTTTAAATATCAAGAAAAAAACAGAATTCGTGGATCCGGGAGGAAAAAAAGTTCAATGCATCCAGATGTTTTTATTGAGTTTCAGATTGCATTACGGTCAATTCGTTTTATACTTATATTTCACCTCTTTGATGTCTTCATTGGCCTTAACAATTTTCTTTTTCAACCCTTCCTTAAACTCATTCAGACGTTGTGCAAGCACTTTGTCGGCAGTAGCGATGATCTGGGCAGCAAGAATTGCCGCATTTTGAGCTCCGTTAATTCCGACAGTTGCCACAGGTATGCCCGGAGGCATCTGAACAATGGCCAACAGTGCATCCAGTCCGTCCAGACTAACATTTATCGGTACGCCAATTACCGGTATCTTCGTCAGGGAAGCAATTACTCCGGGTAAATGAGCTGCCATACCGGCAGCTGCAATAATCACAAGAATGCCCCTTCCTTCGGCATTTTCAGCAAATTTCTCCACTTCTTCAGGAGTCCGGTGAGCAGAAAGCGCATTGATCTCAAAAGGGATTTTCATGTCATTCAGAAAATCGGCTGCTTTTTTCATAACCGGCAGATCGGATGTACTGCCCAGAATTATACTGACTTGTGGATCCATAGCAATCGCATTTTGCTTTTATAATAAATTATTCTATTTGAAAGTCCTGCCGGTTAATCACTCTATTTTCTTAATTTCGCAGGATGTTTCATTGGCAAATATAATGGAAACCGTAACAATACACGATAAGAAATTCTCTCAAAGCATAAGTGCAAAAAAAATCAGGACAGCCATTCTTCAGATGGCTGTGAGAATCAACAAAGATCTAGTCTCAAAAAATGTTGTGTTTGTTGGCATTCTGAATGGATCATTTTTATTTGCCGCTGATTTGCTAAGATTAATTCATTTTAACTGTCGTATTACTTTTGTCAAAACTTCCTCATACAGCGGTACTGATAATACAGGGAATGTAACTCACCTGATCGGATTGAACGAAGTAATAAAAGACAAAACAATTGTATTGATCGAAGATATAGTAGATTCAGGGAACACACTTGATTCAGTAATTAAGGATCTTGAAAAGCATAAACCCGCTGAAATAAAAATAGCCACCTTAGTATTTAAGCCTGATGCATACGAGTACAACAGAAAAATCGATTATATTGGATTTCGTATTCCCAATGCCTTTGTTATAGGTTACGGACTTGATTATGACGGATTTGGCAGAAATCTCGAAAACATCTATACTGAAATACAATAAATTTTAATCTCTAAATATAAATTTACTATGTTAAATATTGTTTTATTTGGCCCCCCCGGGGCAGGAAAAGGTACTCAGGCTGCCAAAATTCTTAAAAAATATCAATTGATCCATCTTTCAACAGGAGATATCTTACGATCGGAACTTGCATCACAAACAACACTCGGACTGGAAGCAAAAAAATACATGGACAAAGGGGAACTGGTACCTGATTCGGTAGTTATCGGGATGATTGAGAATAAAATTGACAGCAATGCAGGTGCAAAAGGATTTATTTTTGATGGCTTTCCAAGAACGACTGCTCAGGCTGAGGCTTTGGATGAAATGCTTGAAAAAAAAGGCGTTCCAATTACCATGATGCTGGCCCTGGAAGTTGAAAAGGAAGAATTGATCAAACGTCTTTTGCTGCGGGGAAAAGAATCAGGACGTGCAGACGACCAGGACAGATCCATTATTGAGAACAGGATCAAAGTATATAACAATGAAACTGCTCCTGTACAGGGATTTTATGAAGTCCAGGGAAAATATGAAGGAATACAGGGAATGGGTAGCATCGATGATATTTTTCACAGGCTAAGCACTGCTATTGATTCAAAGAAATAATTGCAATGCCAAATAGTAAACACCAATTTAAAAAGATCTTTTGCTTTGTGAAACTCTGTGTCTGCTTTGCTTTTCTCTGCCTTCGCGGACCATAGTCTGCTTCGGCAGACGAAGGTCTGTGTAACAGCTAATGATAGCTATACTACAAACCTGTCTGTGATCCGCGCCATGTGTCTGCGCCGGAATCGGCTTCTCATACTATTGTAAACCAGTTAAAATAATTCATTCTTTGCTAAACTAAAATGCCCGATTCAAATTTCATAGATTGTATAAAAATTTTCTGTCGCTCAGGAAAAGGAGGGTCAGGTTCTGTGCACCTGCGGAGAGAGAAATTTGTACCAAAAGGAGGTCCTGACGGAGGTAATGGCGGTCGCGGGGGACACATTTACCTGAAAGGCAATTATAATCTATGGACACTGCTTCATTTACGGTATATGAAACATGTATTTGCCGGAAATGGCGAATCGGGCGGAAAATCAATGAAAACCGGAGCAGACGGTACAAATGTTACCATAGAAGTTCCTCTCGGAACCATCGTACGCAATGAAGAAGACAATCAAATGATTGCTGAAATCACACAGCATGAGGAGGTGAAAATACTATTAAAAGGAGGACGCGGCGGATTTGGAAATGTGCATTTTAAATCGGCTACAAATCAGACTCCAAGGTATGCTCAACCGGGAGAAGAAGGCATTGAGGCAAACCTGATATTCGAACTGAAGATACTCGCTGATATTGGATTGGTTGGATTTCCGAATGCAGGAAAATCGACATTACTGTCTGTCATATCTCAGGCAAAACCCAAGATTGCTGATTACGAATTCACTACGCTTGAACCAAATATTGGTATTGTTCCATACAGAGAGAACAGATCTTTTGTCGTTTCTGATATTCCGGGGATAATTAAAGGTGCATCAGAAGGAAAGGGCCTGGGGCTCAGATTTCTCAGACACATTGAAAGAAATTCCGTGCTCCTTTTTCTTGTCCCTGCTGATAGCAAAGATATCCATAACGAATACAGAATATTATTAACAGAACTGGAACAATATAACCCGGAACTGCTCGACAAGAAACGCATACTGGCAATTACAAAATCAGATCTGCTGGATGATGAACTTATGGCAGAAATTGAAAATGACCTGCCTTCGGTTCCATACATATTTATTTCTTCCGTAGCACAGTGCAATCTTGATAAATTGAAAGATTTGCTTTGGAATCATCTTATATCTTAACATATGTTGGATCAACTGCTGAAACTGGATACTCATTTATTCTTATGGCTTAACAGCCATCATTCTCCTTTCTGGGATGATGTCATGTGGTTCATCTCGGGAAAAATAGAATGGCTCCCTTTGTATTTGGTGCTGATCGCTTTTATTATATATCGATTTCGCTGGAAAAGCATAACAATTCTGATTGCTGTAATACTTACCATTGCTCTGGCAGATCAACTGGCTGTTAAAGCCTTTAAGGAGGTATTTGAGAGATTACGGCCAACGCATAATCCTGAAATTCAACATTTGGTACATATAGTAAATGATTACAGGGGCGGAAGTTATGGTTTTGTTTCCAATCATGCTGCAAATAGCTTTTCATTAGCCATGTTTATCAGTTTGCTGTTTAAAAATCGCTATGTTACCATTTCAATTTTTTTCTGGGCTTTGCTCGTTTCTTACAGCAGAATCTATCTTGGCGTTCATTATCCGGGGGATATACTTGGAGGAGCAGTTTTGGGAATGGGGATCGGCTGTATGATTTTTTTCGGATATACAAAATTATCAGAACGATTCATGAACGGATCATTGTGCTTCGGTACCACCAAGGTATCAAAATAACTTAAGTTAGTTCAACTTACAGTTTTCAGCTCACTTTGTTCCTGGAAGCTGAGTATTATCCCGATACGCTTCGCTATCGGGATTCGTTCAACTTACATATTTCATTTCACTACGTTCATGAAATATGAGTTTCACGAAAAAAAAGAAGGCTGTAAATGGTTGACCGCCATTCATCACAGCCTTCATACTGCCAATAAAACTCAAAAAATTTTATTCAAAGCAACAACAGATTTTTTTGTTGGCAATAATAAAGGGCTTAGGCTGAATTTAGAAGGCCGAAATTGCTTATTTAGGGGTAAAAAATTAAATATAGGGGTGAAATTTTTAATTTAACCTGTTTAAAGTCTATTTATTAAAATGTCATTTTAATTCCTACATTTGTCTCCATACCTTAATTAACATCATGGACTTAAGCCATAAATTACCTGAATATCAGACAGAAAAAAGAAATATTATCCGATTGATATTCTTTACTGCTGCTTTTGCCCTTATTTTTATTAATATATATTCTCCGTTTGAATTAAGTTCCTGGATCACTACGGAAGCACCCAGCTGGTTAAAAATCGGGGACCTGAATCTATTGCTTTTCATCTCTTCCAGTTTTATAATTCTTACAGGTGTTCTGGTCGTTGTGATCAGCAGGATCATTATGTACCAGGTTACGAAAAGAAGAGGAAGAATCACAATTGCCCAATTTCTTGTTTGGATTGCTGTGGAAATTGTTAGCATGGCTATGTTTTATGCGCTTTATGAAAAGTTATTTCTTAGTGATCCACGATCCTTTTTTGATGCTTATAAAGTTTCTATTCAAAATACTGCCCTGGTTCTTTTGTTTCCCTATTCCATATTGTGGCTGTATTTTTCATGGATTGACAAGAACAAGCAATTGCAGAAACTTATAGATTCAGGTGAAATGGCTTTTGATTCGATGAATATGGTTACTTTCCGCGACGAAAAAGGAACTATGCGTCTGTCGATTAAACTGGCTGATTTGTTGTTTCTCCAAGCCTCCGACAATTATGTGACCATCGTTTACAATCACCAGGAAAAACAGGCCAAGTATCTTCTTCGTTCATCTCTTAAAATAATCCAGGAAGAATTGAAACACCTGCCTCTTATTCGATGTCACCGTTCCTACATGGTAAATTTCGAAAAAGTGAAAATCATACGTCGCGAAAAAGACGGATTGAAACTGGAACTGGAAACTCCGGTACCAACTGAAATACCGGTTTCCAAAACCTATGTTGAGGAAGTCTTTAAGGCTTTCGGTGAAAACATACATTAGATTGCGGATTGCGGATTTTGGAATGTTTATCAAAATGTTAACACCAATACGATACTATTTAGATTAAGAATTCGATACATAACTTAAGATGACCAAAGCAGAACTGCACAGACAAACAGTCCGAAATCAACCACCCAATCCGCAACCGATCCCGATTTTATCGGGAGAGCTCAGCGAAGCTAATCACAAATCCGAATTCCGCAATAAGATAAGCCTATGTCTGCTAAAACAAATATACTAAATGAACAAATCCACGTCACTTCTGCTGATGCGGATTTTACAAAAACACTAAGGCCAGGTGCGCTGATCAATATGCTCATCCAGATCGCCTGGCATCATGCCAATATCCTGGATTTCGGCACCGATCTTCTGCACAAAGAAAACCTGGTATGGGTGCTCTCACGAATTCACGTAAAAATAGATTATTTTCCTTTCTGGAATGAAGAATTGTTTTTTTCAACCTGGCCGAAAGGCATCAAAAGACTTTTTTACCTGAGAGATTTTGAAGTCTGCGATTCACAAAACAATATAGTTGCCAGAGCTACTTCAGAATGGCTGCTGATAGACAGTAAATCAAAAAGACCGAAACTAATTCATCCTGAAAACAATATATTTCAACAGAATAAAGACAAACACGCATTAACAAATGAAGTGCCGGTACTGGAAACCATTGATCCGGAAACGAACCGGTTCTCAAATACAGTAAAATACAGTGATCTTGATCTGAATCGGCACCTCACTACCACCCGTTATATTGACTGGATGACGGATACCTTTGATATTGAATTTCTCAGGAAACACAAATGCAAAGAGATCGTGGCTAATTTTCTCCGCGAGATCCCATATAACGAAACAGTGGATATTCTCCGGTCAGAAAGTAAGGATGCAACACATTATAATTTTGCTTTCAGAAAACCACAGGAAAGCAAAGACTTCTTCAGGGGAAAATTGTGTTTTTAAAAGTAAAAAGAATTTTTAAAAAATCGCATTTTTATACTTCTTTCATATTGAGCGTTCGCCTGCCATTCTTTGGAGGGTGGCTTCAACAATTCATGCTTTTCCATTACGCACCATACAATGCCATATCGCTGATTAATGTTTACAGATGGTGCGTTTTTTGTTGAATCATTTTTACCGTGGGTTTCACCCACGGCTATTGATATTAAAGCCCTTTGGGCTTTTGTTCCTCGCTTAGCAAGCAAAGAGAATAACAAGTAAAAAGACACCTTAAGAAAGGTGCCTTTTCATTCTAATTTATCTTATTTAAGTCTGTTTACTGCACAACCAGCCTCTGAGTATATGTTTTCCGGTTATTATTCCCTGTATGTACAGTGACAAAATACAAACCGGAATTCAGATAACTTACATCCAATGAAATCTCATTTTGTCCGGCAGGTATTGATCCGAAATTCTTTTCCAACACTTTTTGTCCGTTAGCTGTAAAAATCTCTATGTTCAAATGCGAAGCCTGCAAATCAAAACAGATACTTATTTCATCAAGGCAGGGATTCGGGTAAACCGAGAACCTTTCGGAAACCTCAGCATCCCTGAAGCTGTTTATGCCTTCCCAGATCTTTACCAGTTCAATACCATTCCCTGTACCCAGATTACGTGAATATTGCATGCTGGTGGTATTGTTCCAGTGCTCGTGAACCCCCAGGCTGGGAATCGGAGATCCTGTCTGATCGGGATCATAGGTGATGCCATCGGGCCACCAGTCAGAACTAGCTGCCTGATGCAGGTAGTCGTCAACACCATCATATTGAACAAAAGTCCATCGATCGGGATACGGATCATCCCAGTCAGGATCATCATCTGCTGTTTCAATTGTAAATTCTTTTTGCAGAATATCCAGGCATACGGATTCAATAGCTACAGGATCTAAAGAAAACAAAACTGAAGAAGACCAATCGTTGTTCCAGGGATAGGATTGAAATTTCTGTGGCATCTGATGTTCATATGACGTAGACCATAGTGCATCCATAAAATATAACAGGGTCTTTCCTCCCATGTATTGACTGCCCATGATATCAACCAGAACCCTGTACATGTTATATTCATCACGCAATGGATCATTATCCGGTTTCATTAATCCTTTATGCAGTTCCCATGAATGGCCGGCAGTATTTGATCCGAAATGATTTTTTGCAAAATATGTGGTGCCTGCCCACCGGTGTCCTTTCATAGTGGGAATATTCAGCAAATAGTCCGCCTCCATCATTTCAACATACAGCTTATGACTGTTCAGCTCGGTTATCACGGTACCTCCATCGGAATAGGTGATTCCTGTTTGTGCACTTGCTGTTAAATTGTACCGGTTATTCAATCCCCAGGAAGTAACGTATTTGACATTGGGGAATTCCCCGTGCAACACATTATAAATATGATTGTAAATATCACACATCGGATCGCCCACGTAAATATTTGCCTGAGGCACTCCCGCTTCGTTTACCAGTTGCCTTAACATAGCAAGAATAGTCTGAGGGGAAGTATCATACTCGATGTTTCCCCAAAAATCTCCGCTTACCGGTGCACCACCGTGTGCCGTAACTGCATTGATCTTGATAAATATAGTCTCACTATCATCGTATCCGACATCCCCTTTCCCGTGGTGGTTGTTAAAATACCGGAAAATAGCATCCCACGCATTGGCATGTGTTTCTTCACCTGTTAATGAAAGCAGTCCATCTGAAAACATCTGATCAACTAAAGCCTGGCTGCAGTTTTTATCCAGCCAGTAAGCATCGTCATTGTCTTCGTTGGTACAGTTTTCGTTGGTTGCATTTTCATTGTAGACCCAGACAACCCTTCCGGGAAAAATTCCCTTTGCCTCGCCAATAGGAACATTCGGCCCCAAAGGATCGGAAAATTTTTCCGTTACCGGACTGTAAGCTTCTGCACGTGATGTATTGTTTATTATAGTCAGTGTGCCCAGTGCAGCCACGATAATAAGTACAGATGCGGCATACCAGAATTGCCTTGTCCTGATCTTGTTCATCGCTTTCCTGAAAAATACCACCGATCCTGCCAGCGAAAACAGGTAAATGACAAAGGAAGATGCAATGGGAGCGGTTGCCTTCATACAGGGGTACGTTGCCCTGCTGGGTTTCGGTATTACACGGATCAGAAACCAGATCAACGATGCAATGCCTGTAATAATAAAGAGGATCTTAAACAGAATTCCGGGTTTTTTCAAACCCTCTGCCAATCGTTTATTATCGCGATTTTGTGTGAAAATAGTTGTGGATTTCATAGCGCTGTTTTTTCTCTACCTTAATTGTTATGGATTACTAATATAGTAAATGATATCCTGAAGTTACTGGAATCGGTCCAATTTAAAAAAATTAATGGGGCTGTTTAAAAAGCAAATAATACTTCATAAAAATAATTAATATTACTTTGTGTAACTTAGCGTCTTCTTTGTGAATCGCTGTTTTACAGCAATATAAGCTATACCGCAAAGTTGCACAAAGTAAACACAAAGCCACACAAAGACTTTTTAGACAGCCCCTCAAAATCATCAGAATGATCTATTCTCCTATTTTTTATTAAATGGGAACCTGAAATTCAACTTTGTCAAGCCAGAAAGAACCTTCGGCAACTTTGCCTTCCAATCCGGCATTAATAAATATCAGGACTTTTGCAATTCGGTTCAGATCTATCTCATCAGAGCGGCTGGTGGTAGATCCAAGGTGATCTGTCAAGTCAAAAGTATACGTCTGCAAGGTGTTATCCTTTATAATCTCTTCTTCGGAAAGGATCATCGGATCTATATCATTCCGATGACCAAACTGATCTTCAAGCATGATCATCAGGCTGAGTGAATTTGAGTTCTCATTGGCAATGATCTCTATTGAAAAAAGAGTATTCCCTGACAGGTTGTGTACATTGTTGAATTCAAATTCAATGTGAGGCATCTCCATGGGATTGTTCACACTATAGTCGATCCGTGTTAGTCCACCATGAACGGATATTCCCGGATCATCCTTTTTACAGGATGTAATCAGGATAAAACACACCAATACAAGTATTTTCAGACTATTCTTCATAATTCATTTCAATTGTATTGCCATTTCCTTCATTGATCTTCCATGTCCCGATCTCGTTTTCATCTCCCCGGATAATTAATGAATTTCCGGGTGTTGAGATCACCCTTACATCGTAAGTACTGGTATATGACACAGAATTATACGTTTGAACTACCGAAATCGTTCCGGCAACCTCCCCCCAGGTAACTGTAACTTCAGAAGTACCCTGACCATCCGTAACGGTAACTCCCTCGGGAAATAACCACTGGTATTCTGCCCCGGGAAATTCAGCAATGGAATAAGTAATGTTGTCCTCAAATGCATCTACCTGTGACGGACCGTTGATTTGATGCTGCTGAAATTTCTGGTACACCCGCACATAGTCCACCTCCAGTGTCTGAGGAAAGATCTCGTCATCAATGCCTTTAATACCTCCCCAGTTACCTCCTATGGCTATATTCAGGAGCAAATGAAAGCGTTTGTCGTATGGCCAGCGTTCATATCCCGTATGGTAGTTCGGATAAGAAAAAAATCGTTCTTCGTCTGCAATGAAATGAATGGTGTCTTCTGTCCATTCGATGGCATACACATGGAATGCTTCATGCACGTCGGGAATATAAATACTTCCTCCCTTTTGCGTGCCATCCATCCCGTTATAGGCTTCCGTATGAATTGTACCATGTACATTCCCCATGTCAAACCCCACATGTTCCATAATATCAATCTCTCCGCTTGCAGGCCATCCGCCATATTCCCAATCGGTTGACAGCATCCAGATAGCAGGCCATGTTCCGGTACCATAGGGTAGTTTGGCCCTGATCTCAACCCTGGCATACAGCCAGTCACCTTTGTTCCTGGTAGCCAGGCGTGCCGATGTATATTCATTGCTTCCATACGTCTCTTTCAATGCTGTGATGATCAATTTGCCATCTTCAACCTTAGCATTTTCCAACCTGTTGGTATAATACTGGGCTTCGTTATTCCCCCAGCCGTCGCCCCCGATGTCAAAACTCCATTTGGAATTGTCAGGTGTTCCTGTATAATCAAATTCTTCTGACCAAACCAGGTGAGTATAGGACCCCTGACCTTTAACAGGTTGTAATGGAACTAAACCAATCAGTATGCAAAATAATACGAAGTTTATAATTCTCATTGATCTGACTCTTTATTTTGCCAATACTTCAAAATCATCAAAATAGAAGGTGCCGTCTTCCGTATGTCCTTCATCTCCAAACTGAATAACAATTTTATTATAATATTCAGACATTCTTTCTGCCGGAACCGAAATGCTGGTGAAATCAAATGTTAATTCTGTCCATGTATCCAGTAGCACATCCTCCTGAATTACTTCTGCCTGCGTTTGCCATGCATTGCCAGCCTCCTGCCATCTCTGGAATTTCACAGCAGCTTTCTGTTTCAGGCCTTCTGCCGTGTAAGTATTCGATGAAGGAAAATACACTTTCATCCGAACCTTATCATGTGTATTTAAATCGATGGTAAAATCCAGTTCCATGGATGCATTTGAGTATTCCCATGCGCCTTTTTTGTATTCATAAACAGTGGCACTTACATTAATTCCTTCCTGGAACGGATTTGCAAATTCATCATCTCCGCTTCCTCCTCCGCCTTCAGCCTGAAACAGCCACAGGATGTCGGCATCCGTTTCAAAATCATCGGTCAGCTGACTAACCGAAGTTGCAGGAGATAAATTTTCATTTACATTTGGGTCAACAGCATCAGGATGATCATAGCCTTCCGTCATAAAAAGGAACTGCCACAATACATTGTTTATGATCACGGATAAAGTGAGTTCATTTTCTGTCAACTCTTCAATCTTGTATTCCGAAACGCCTAAATAATAACTCATAAATCCTCCGCCCGTAAAGCTCAGATAATCTCCATCCGCACGTTCTTCAATTGCCCAGCTGAATGTTTCTTCGCTCACATCATAATATACAGGAGTATCTTCAGTACCCTCCACTCCAAACTCACCAAGGTAATCGACATTAACATATGTGGTATCATTGTTTTCAAGCACAAATTCATAATTCACTGCTTTGAAGATCATCAGATCATCATACAAATTGAACGCTGCTTTTTCATCCGATGCAGCGCCCCACCACCATTGCCACGGGTCATACTGCCCTTTCATCATATGCTGAGGGACATACCGTGCCCAAACCCATGTTTTCCCATTTGCCGCGTCGGCACCTCCGCACAATAAGATTTCTTTTTCAGTAAGTTCAATCAATGACGGATCCGATTGCGTAATTACCACACTTTCGGTGGCAACCAACTCCCCCGATGAGGTAAATACAGACAAACTAACATTGTAGGTTCCTGCAAAAGGATAAGCAATTGTATCGATATCCTGATCGCTTGTTTTTCCGTTCCCGAAATCCCAAGATGCAATACCTTCACCAATATGATTGTGAGAGAATATAACAATGTTGGGATTTAAAAAAGTAGTACTGATCTCCAGTGGCTGATCTCCCGAGCCATTGTCATCTTTCTTGCAACCATATGCCAATACTATGGCAAAAATTGTCAAACCCGCAAAAATCTTGTTTTTTTTCATAATAGTATACGTTTATATTTTTCACTAATTGTATCCTTCATTCTGATTCAGGGAGAAATTGCTTATCTGTATTTCCTGCGCAGGAATCGGAAGCAATCCCCCGGTTACTGTATTAAACTCTATATAAAACGGATATTCACTGTCTGTATCGCTCAGTTCATCATCCGCAAAATCCATACCTCTCCTGAGAACATCCCAGTAACGATGTCCTTCCCCTGTAAGTTCAAGTCTTCTTTCAAGATAAATATATTCCAGTCCGCTGTTATCAGCTGTTAAAACAGGAGGAATATGTCCTGTGCCGAATGCTCTCAGCCTCACCCTGTTATAGTATTCCTGTGCTTTGGGTACATTGCCGTTCAGCAGTTGCAGTTCAGCGCCCATAAGCAAAACATCGGCAAAACGGATCACGGGATAATTGTTTGGATAAAGTAATTCCCTGTCGCCAACCGTGGCATTGTGTTCTTTTAACGCTGTAAATTTTTTGTTGTAATACCCGGTATGCTGAAAACCTTCAACATAGGTAACACCCTCCAGATCAAGAGAATCAGCAAATATGACCGAAGCCGTCAGCCTTTTATCACCCGGGTCGAATGCCGAGACCAGTTCGGGAGTGACCGTGGCAAAACTCCAGCCGGGGGCATAAATTGAGTTATCGGACACATCACGAATGCCGTATAATATGACAGCCTGATTGCCTTCTGTACCTATACGCCACCCCCAGTCTCCACCCTGATAATCGCCATACTGAATTTCAAAGACGGATTCAATGTTGTTCTCATTACTAACCAGGAAAAGGTCAGCAAAATTGGTTTCCAGATCATAAAACCCGCTTTCAATGATATCATCGGCAAGATCAACCGTATAGGAAAGATTGATTAACGTTCCGTTTTCGGTTTGCATTTCGGGTTTTTCCGAATAATATCCTGAATAAAAAAGGTATACTTTTACCAATTCTGCTTCCGCAGCAAATTTAGTTATCCGCCCTTTTTCTTCATCAGGAACAGATTCAGGCAACACCATCATGGCATTTTCAAGATCGGATGCAATCTGACTGAATACAGTTTCAGGCTCTGCCTGGGGTTGTGTATTCTCACTTGGCTTCAAAACACGAAGGATAAGCGGAACATTGCCGAATAAACGAACCAGATCAAAATAATAATATGCCCTGAGGAAACTGACTTCTGCTATCATACGTTCTTTTAATCCTTCGGTCTCAAATTCAATTTCATCAATTTTTTCAAGCAGTAAGTTGCACCTGTAGATCCCAAAATAATTCCTGTTCCACATGCCCTGCAATTCCCCGGTATTAGGATCTGCTTCGAAAAAGTCCATTTTCACTAAATTGGGAACATCGTTTGCATTTGCTCCTCCGGCATACGCATCATCAGACAGGATATCGGAAATGGTCTCAAAAGGATGATTCCCTATCATAGCTCCCCAGCCCAAAGGATCGTAAGCCGAAACAAGCGCCTGCATTGCATCTGCTTCTGTCTGGTAAAAATTTGTTTCCAGGCGATCACTCAATGGTTCTCTGTCCAGAAAATCCTCGCACGAAGAAAACAGGGCAATTATTCCGATAAAAAGGATACAGACTTTCAAATTTTGCGTCTTCATCATTGCCTTCTTTAAAAATTAATATTTGCTCCCACCATTACTGTCCATGCCTGTGGATAAACTCCCCTGTCAATCCCAACATCAAGCGGGTTGCTTCTAACATTGTCTTCTCTTGGCTTTGCTCCCACTTCCGGATCAAATCCCTTGTATTTGGTGAATGTCAGTATATTCTGGGCTGCAAACCAGATCCTGGCTTTTTTCACAATAAGCACCTTTCCGAACTGAATTGGAAAACTGTAACCCAACTGGATATTTTTCAGCCTCAAGTAGGATGCATCATACACAAAATAATCAGATGGTTTTGACAGGTTGCCATTCTGATCATTTAAAGTCACCCTGGGATAATCATCGGTTGATCCTTCTCCCAGCCACCGGTTCCACATTTCCGAATCATAATTTGCCATATTCAGATCATTTCTTCTTACCCCATAAAACAATTGATGCCCGAAAGCTCCCTGGAAGAAAATGTTCAGGTCAAATCGTTTGTACTCTGCTCCAAGATTAAGGCCCATGAAAACATCAGGATTCGGATTTCCGATCATTACCCGGTCTTCATCTGTTATCTGTCCGTCGCCATTATTGTCTCTGAACTTAAAATCACCCGGACGGGCAAGCGGTTGTATCAGGTTCCCGTCTACATTGTAAGCGTTGATCTCTTCATAGTTTTGAAATACTCCTTCAACCTCATATCCCCAGAAATACGCTATCGGGTATCCCTCCTCTGCCCTGCAAACATCAGTCATGGTAGTTCCTACTCCTGCACCATGTATGATCCCTTCAGCATTGCCTATATAAGTGACTTTGTTTTTGTTGTATGACATATTGTAGCTGATGTTATAATTGAAATCGCCTGCATGATTCTTATACCCCAGTTCCAGTTCAACACCTCTGTTTACTACATCGCCGGCATTCACTGTAGGAGGATAATTCCCAATATACCCGGGAATAGGAGCCTCAACGAGTAGTCCTTTTGTTTTCTTGTTGTACCAGTCGAATGTGAAGCTGAGTTTGTTCTTAAAAAAACGAAAATCGATACCTGCATTGATTTGTTCTGAAGTTTCCCACTTGATCTCAGGATTATCAATATTTGCCGGTTGGGCTCCGTTTACCAGTACTGACGGCTCGCCCCAATAGTAATTGCTGTTTGAAACGATTAAGGAAGTGTATTTGTAATCACCAATTTCCTGGTTGCCATTTTGACCCCAGCTCACTCTCAGTTTTGTAAAATTGATAAACTCTGCCGATGGAAAGAAAAAATTTTCTTCACTCAGTACCCACCCCACTGAAACGGAAGGGAACAATGCAAAACGATTTTCGGGTCCAAACTTTGATGAACCATCGAGTCGTAAAGTTCCTGTAAATAAATATGTATTAGCAAAGGAATAATGTACCTGACCAAAATATGACATCAGCGCTGAATGCCAGGCACCTCCTCCGGCTCTTTCAGAATCAGGATTTTTTGCCATATCGATGTATGCCTGACCGGGATTGTTGGTTAACAATCCTTCTTTGCTGCCACTGAGATTCTCTCCTTTATGTTCCATCATACTCATACCTGCCAATGCGGTAATAGTATGTTCGTTAAAACTTTTGAAGTAAGAGATAATGTTTTCCCAATTCCATGTATAATACCTGTTCATTCTTTTCCCAACGCTGCTAATTTCATTTCTTACAGAAGAATTTAAACGGTATTCAGGCTGGTAGTTATCATCAACATCATATGCAAAGTCAACACCAAGACCCGATTTCAGTTTGAAATCTTTAAACAGTTCCAGCTCACCATAAACATTGCCGATGATCTTGTCAATTTTATACTTTCCATAAATGATGTCAAGTTGTGCAACCGGATTGACTACTTCCTGGGCAATATAGGGAGATTCACCCCAGGAGCCATCTTCATTCTTAACAGGCGTTACGGGATCAATATTCAGGGCACTTGAAAGAGGCTGCCCAAATTCAAGGTTTGGCTCTATTCCTCTTTTTTTTATTTGGGAGTAATAGATCCGGGCACCATAAGAAAATTTCCCATAACTCTGATCTGTATTTAAGCGAAAGGAATAGCGTTCAAAATTTGACTTGCCTTCACCAACAATACCATCCTGGTTAAAATAAGAAAAAGATGATGAATAGGTAGCCTGATCACTGCCACCTGAAACGGTCAGCGAATGTTCCTGGATCGGAGCATTCCTGTAAAATATTTCCTCCTGCCAGTCGGTTCCCATACCCAGTGAATCCGGGTCATCAAATATTCTTGGTCTTCCTGCATTGTTGGCTGCCTCATTCATTAATATCCCATAATCCTTAGCATTTAACAGATCAAGTTTTTTGATCGGGTTTTGAATACCATAATACATATTGTAGCTAACCTGCATTTTCCCTTTCTGCCCGCTTTTTGTCTGAATCAGGACCACTCCGTTTGCACCCCTTGCTCCGTAAATGCTTGCAGAGGCTGCATCTTTCAGAATTTCAATTGATTCAATGTCAGAAGGATTCAGATAATCAATACTACCCGTTTGAAATCCATCAACAATATATAAAGGATCAGGATTCCCGGTAGTCCCTGTTCCTCTCACCCTCACTGTCAAAGGTTCACCGGGCTGACCCGATGAGGAAGTAACCTGTACTCCGGCAACTTTTCCCTGCAATGCTTGCTCAACACGCAGATTAGATGTCTTCTCAATATCCTCACTCTTCACAGATGCAATGGCTCCTGTCACAACACTTTTTTTCTGGTACCCATAGCCAATTAATACAAGCTCATCCAATTCTATTGATAAAGTTTTTAACGAAATATTCAGCGAGCTTTCCCCATTAAATACCAATTTCTTTTCTTCCATGCCCACGAATGAAAAGAACAGGCTATCGCCCACAGAAGCAACAATTGAATAATGTCCATCCAAATCTGTCACCGTACCCTGAGTTGTGGATTTATTGTAAATATTAACACCAGGCAGAGATGTACCATCTGCCTCTGACGTTATTGTCCCTTCTACAGTCTGCTGCCCGATTATTTGGCCCGCCAACATCATTGCCGTTATAAAGAACAGTATCCTTTTCATAATAAAGTATTTTATCAGGTATTACTAATGATGAGGGGATTGCAATGTACGTATGAAAATAAATTTATACAAGAAAAACACCTCATCAAAACATCAACATGAGAATTTTAACACCTATACAAATACACAACAAAAAAACAATAAAAAGTTTTTAAGAAGCTTTTGTTCAATAGAATAAATAAATTTGTATTTCATACTTTTGTGAACACTTCACACATCATTCTTTTCTAATGATTATATCATGTCATACTATTAAGTTACTAAATTTATCAGACATTATGAAACTGATCTATTGAATTTGATGCCAGTAAACCGAATAAAATATATCCTGATCATTATCATCGCTTGTATCTCTCTTCATAAGGCTTTTGCTTCAATTATCGGGGTGCCAAACATCAAAAACCATCTTAAGGAAGAATACAAAGCTGGCAATCAGAACTGGGCCATTGAGCAGGACGCATTGGGTGTGATGTATTTTGCCAACAACAACGGAGTATTAATCTATGATGGCACCAATTGGGTAAATGTCCCCGTGCCAAACAACTCAGTTGTTCGCTGTTTGAAATTTAATGCTGAAAATAAATTGCTTGTTGGTGCTTTCAATGAAATTGGTACAATTGAAAGGGATTCATTGGGAGAATATAAATATACTTCCTGGGTTTTTAAGATCCCCCGGAAAGAACGTCAGTTTGCCGATATCTGGAAAATTCACACTTACGGTAAAAAAATGTATTTCCAGTCCTATTCTTATGTTTTCATTTTTGATGAAAATGAAAATCTTGTGAGTACATACAAATCTGATAACAGACTGGCCTTTTCATTCCTGGTTAAAGACAAAATTATTGTACAGGATAAATTGGCAGGATTGCTCGAAATCAAAAATCTGGAATTCATTTCTCTTGATAACATTGGAATCCCTGAGGGATTGGAAATCTGGGAAATCATTGCCGGAGAGCATGGTGAATGGCTTTTATTTACACAGCAGAAGGGCATTTTTATTTGGGATGATAAGGGATTCATGCCCTGGAATTCAGAATTAAACAACTACCTGAAGAAAAACGATTTTTATTGTCTTACAGAAGGTAACGATTTGCTATATGTCGGAACAATTCAAAAAGGATTGATCATTGCAGATAAAACAGGAAATATCCTCAAAGTGATTGACAGAAACAGCGGACTTCAAAATAATACCATTCTCTCCTCCATGATAGATAAAGAAAAAAACCTCTGGCTGGGATTAGACAATGGCATTGATTTCATCGAACTGAATTCAAATGTTCAATACATCGGACGTAATGGGAGTTATGGCTCAGGATACTGTTCGGCTATATGGGAAAATAATATCTATCTGGGAACAAATCAGGGAGTATTTAAAACCTCAACTCACACACAAGATAATGTTGAACTGCTAAATAACTTGAAGGGACAGGTTTGGGGTTTCTGGAAGGATGAAGATCAATTGCTCTGCGCCCACCATAAAGGCATTTATTCAATACGGGAGAACAGAGTACAGGAAATCAAGTTATTGCTGGGATGCTGGATATTTATGCCTTTGCCCTGGGATCCAAATACCCTGGTCGTTGGAACCTATAATGGCATCGGATTGCTTAAAAAAACAGGGAATGATTATCATTTTGAAAAAATGATTGAGGGTTTTAGTGAATCATCAAGGGTAATGTTTTTTGACAAAGCAGAAAATCTTTGGATAAGTCACGGATACAAAGGATTATTTAAAATAAAGCTGAACAAAACAAATCCTGATATCGAATCGGTAGATTTTTATGGAACCGAAAAAGGATTGCCCTCGCTTTCAAACAATGAAATCTTCTATATCAGAGATGAAATGATTATCAGCACAATCGACGGAATGTATCAGTACGATGAAAAAACAGACAGTATTATTCCATATGCACTGTGGAATTACTTCCTGGGAAGTCCTGACAGAGTTACAAAAATGTTTGAGTTGAACAAGAATAATATATACATCTTTCAGAAGGGAATTCTCGGAAAACTGGAAATTTTAAATGATTCGCTTTTTATGTACAACAGGCAAATAGTACCTTTCCTGGAAAACCAGTTTATCGAAGCATTTGAAAACATACTTTTCATTAATGAAAATACACTTCTGGTAGGGATAGAGGACGGATTTACCATGATTGACCTGAATAAAGAACAAAAGCATGAATTTAATCTGCCATTCCTCTTTACTCGCTTGGAATGCTTCGCTTCTCATAAATTTGAGGATTATTTTGAGCCTCTTTTATTTGACACGTATTCCGAACCAATTAATATCACTGAAAAAATCACTTATAAGTATAACAATATTCGTGTCGGTTTTTCTGTCCCTTTGTATAATACAGCAAAAAATATTTTATTTAGTTTTGATTTGAATGAAACACACTGGGAAGGACAACCAAATCAAAAGGAGCTAATTCTGACAAATTTACATGAAGGAAGATACACCTTAAAAATAAATCTTTTTGATACAAAGACCGGACAAAAGTTAACACGTTCCATCCTGTTTGTTATATATCCTCCATGGTACAGACAATGGTATTTTTATGCACTTGCCGGAATTGTATTTCTTTCGATTGCCCTGATGAGTTATTTGATCATTAAACGAAGAATTGACAGGGAAAGAAGAAGAGAATTAATTGCACAGAAAAGAAAAATGATACAACGTGAGATTAGCCTGAAACAAAAAAGTGCTCTTGCTGAAAAAGAATTAATTAAAATGAGAAATGAGAAATTGCAAACGGAAGTAATTCACAAAAGCAAAGAGCTTGCCAATTCTACAATGAATATTATTCATAAAAATCAAACCCTTACTGATTTGAAGAATGAAATGATGGAAATGTCTGATAATCAATCAGGAATTGATACATCAGAAATTAAATCCCTTATCAAGAAAATAGACATTGAACTGGAAGACAAACAAAACTGGAGTGTATTTGAAACTCATTTTGATCGTGTTCATGAAAATTTTTTCCAGCGTTTGCGCGAAAAACATGAAGAGCTTTCTCCAAAAGATCTGCGAATGTGTGCATTTTTAAAAATGAATTTGTCTTCAAAAGAAATTGCCCCTCTGCAAAATATATCCATCCGAAGTGTTGAGATCAGCCGCTACAGATTGCGCAGAAAACTTAAAATACCTCATGAACAAAATCTGACGGATTATATCATGAATATTTGATTCTTTTAATTCTGCCGACCGTATTTTAACCAGATTGAATGTTCCTTAAGAAATACTCCGTTTATATTTTTACCCGGAGCAATCATCAACATGGTATCTCCCAGAATTTTACAATATCTTTTTTCGTAACTCTCTGATAAATTTGGATTTAAAGCCGAATATATTTGAATCCCAACAGTATCTCTGAACAACTTGTATTTACCGAAAAGTGCATATCCTGATAAAAAAGCTATACGAATTTCAGCATTACTGCAAAAAAAAGGGTCATTAAAACGCATTTTTGGACGGGTTGCATCGTAATACTGAATTGAAAAATTATTTTCATTATCAAAATATGCAAAACCTTTTACTTTTTTATCAAAGGGATATTGAAAACGCCCTTCAGAATCTTCACCTTTTAAAGAAACCAGATTCCACGATCCGACAATTTTAGGAGCGATCTCAATTTTTCTGGGAGCCTTTTTAAAAGGATATTCAATGCAGGAAACGAATAGTATTGAAGCCAGGAAATAAAAAATAATGTATCGCATATTGATTTGGGTTTGTAGTTTGCATCTCTAAATTACAAAAAAAACATACAACCTGAATGAGGAAAGTTATTCATCAGAGTTTCCGGGTTTTGAGTTTAAAACTTGATTTCCAACTGTTGTGCTTCATATTCTTCAGAGTTATCAAAATTTGAAAGGGTAAGTCCCAACAACCTTACTCCTTTGTTTTTATAATCTATTGCCAGTGCAAGATCTAAAGCTACTTTATGAATGGATTCCCTCGTATATGCATCATGCTGACTTTTGCTGCGTGTAATTTGTTCAAAGTCTTCAAATTTTACCTTAAGAGTTAAGGTCCGACCCCTGGCTTCACTTTTTTCCATACGTCTTATCAATTCACTTTCGATATTTTTTAACTCATACAAAATTTCCTGCAAACTAACCAGGTCCTGATCATACGTTTGTTCAGTTCCGACAGATTTACGAATACGATTTGGGTCAACAGGACGTTCATCAATTGCCCGACTAATGTTATAGTAAAAATTACCAGCCTTACCAAACAACTCGACTAATTTCTCAAGTGGAAATGCTTTCAAATCTTTTCCGGTCAAAATGCCCAGTTTACGCATTTTCTCAGCAGTAACCCTACCAATTCCAAAAAATTTCTCCACAGGTAACTTCTCAACAAAACTTTCTGCTTCGTGTGGTTTAATGACGAACAATCCATCGGGTTTCTTATAATCAGAAGCTATTTTGGCAAGAAACTTATTTATCGATACTCCTGCTGATGCCGTCAAATCCGTTTCCTTTTTGATTTTTATCTTTATCTCATGGGCAATTTCCGTTGCAATACTTATATTTTTTTTGTTTTCGGTCACATCAAGAAAAGCTTCATCAAGTGAAAGAGGTTCAACAAGATCAGTATACTGGAAAAATATTTCCCTGATTTCTGAAGAAACCTGTTTGTAAACCTGAAATCGGGGTTTTACAAAAACAATTTCCGGACATTTCATTTTGGCAGTTGCAGATGGCATAGCCGAATGAACGCCATATTTTCTTGCTTCATAATTTGCCGCAGCCACAACACCCCTTGCACGCTCACCTCCCACTGCAACCGGTTTACCTCTGAGTTCCGGGTTATCGCGTTGTTCAATTGATGCATAAAAGGCATCCATATCAATATGAATGATCTTGCGATTCAAATTCTCTCTGTATATTTTTGCTAACTTACCGATTACCAAAAATATTTCCATGAAGAGTGAATTGAAAATTACCGGAGATGGCTCTGCTACTCTTTATATGAATGATTTGAATGAACATTATCATAGCTCGTATGGAGCAGTGCAGGAATCCATGCATGTATTTATTAAAGCGGGATTAAGGGCATTAAAGAAAAAAGCCATCAGCATTTTTGAAATGGGATTTGGCACCGGATTGAATGCATTGCTCACTTACCTTGAAGCCGATAAATATAGCTCAATCGAATTTTACGCCCTGGAATTGTTCCCGTTGAAATGGAATTTGATTGAAACACTGAATTATCAGGGATACCTGAATCTTACGAAGGAACAGACAATGGTTTTCAGGAATATGCACAGTATACCATGGGAAGAAAAAATACAAATATCTTCCAACTTCCTTTTAAAGAAGATGAAAGCTGACATGAACAACCATGCATTTCACTCAAAATATGACCTCTTCTATTTTGATGCTTTTGCCCCAAAAGTACAACCTGAACTTTGGACAGAGGAGATCTTTAAAAAGATCTTCAATGCAATGAATGCTCATGGTATCCTGGTAACATACAGTGCCAAGGGAGAAGTAAGAAGGGATCTTCAAAGAGCCGGATTTGAGGTTGAACGTTTACCAGGACCTCCCGGAAAAAGGGAAATCATAAGGGCTATTAAGCAGTAATTTGAACCTATATCCGAATTATCTGTTTATTACGTAGATTGTTTCAAATAACGTAATAATAACAAATTGAAATTGGTATATGAATTATTTAACAAAAGGTGTTAAAGCCCCTGATTTTAGAGGAAAAAATCAGAACGGAAATACCATAAGTTTATCCGATTTTAAAGGAAAAAAAATTATACTTTATTTTTATCCCAAAGACAATACCCCCGGGTGCACTGCTGAAGCGTGCAATTTGAATGAGAATTATGATGAGTTCATTAAAAAGGGATTTGAAATTGTTGGGGTAAGTCCGGACAATGAACAATCTCATACAAAATTTATAAGTAAAAACGGGCTTCAGTTCAATCTCATTGCTGATACGGATAAAACAATACTAAAAGCTTATGGTGCCTGGGGAATGAAAAAAATGTACGGAAAAGAATATGAAGGTGTGTTAAGAACCACTTATATTATCGATGAAAACGGACGAATCGAACATGTTTTTACCAGGGTAGATACAAAAAATCATACACAGCAGATTCTCAGTGAATTATAAACGATATCATCAGATTTTCCAACTATTTTGCATTTCCTTTTCATTTTTTCTTGTTGATTGTTTTTAAAATGCTTAATTTATACGCTTACTATTTGATTATAATTTAATCATTTTATACGCTCAATACATTAAAAATCTATACAATGGCAAAAGAACAATCTGCAAATGATATCCGCAACGAAAAGTTAAAAGCCCTTGAACTTACCCTGGGAAAAATTGAAAAAGACTTTGGTAAAGGAACCATAATGAAAATGGGTGATCATGCAATTGTTGATGTTGGATCTATTCCAAGTGGTTCTATTGCTCTTGATGTAGCTTTGGGTATTGGAGGATACCCCAGAGGCAGAATTGTTGAAATATATGGACCGGAATCATCAGGAAAAACAACACTGGCCTTGCATGCTATTGCCGAAGCTCAGAAGACAGGGGGTATTGCTGCATTCATTGATGCAGAACATGCTTTTGACCGCTTTTATGCTCAAAAGTTGGGGATAGACATTGAAAACCTTCTTATTTCTCAACCGGATAACGGAGAACAGGCACTTGAAATCGCTGACCATTTGATCCGTTCCGGAGCCATAGATATTGTTGTGATCGACTCTGTTGCCGCATTAACTCCAAAAGCAGAAATTGAAGGTGAAATGGGAGATTCAAGAATGGGATTACAGGCAAGACTCATGTCACAAGCACTCCGGAAACTCACTGCCAATATCAACAAAACAAATACCTGCTGTGTATTCATCAATCAATTGCGCGAAAAAATCGGGATCATGTTTGGCAATCCTGAAACGACCACCGGGGGAAATGCATTAAAGTTTTATGCAAGTAGCCGCATAGATATCAGACGAATCAGTCAGTTAAAAGAAGGGGATGAAACTCTCGGAAACCATGTGCGGGTTAAAATCGTTAAGAACAAGCTTGCCCCTCCATTTAAAAAAGCCGAATTTGATATCATGTTTGGCGAAGGCATTTCCCGTACAGGCGAATTGGTCGATCTTGGCGTTGAGCAGGAAATACTGAAAAAATCAGGTTCCTGGTTCAGCTACGGGGAGACACGTTTGGGACAGGGACGTGATGCAGTAAAAGCATTGCTGGCTGATAATCCTGAACTGGCTGAAGAAATTGAAGCGAAGATCAAGGAAGTCCTTCAAAAGAAATAATTTTCACTGTAAATAATCTTGTTAAACATTTGTGCTTCAATACTATATGACATAATATTTTAGCATTTCAATTTTTCATATCGTGGAACCCTTATAGTATGTTCATTGCCTTTTGTCGCTTTGCAGCGAAGTGTTTCGGCACCCACGTATGAACTTGAGTGCTTGAGGGTTTCATCCGATCTTCTCTTTTCTGAATTTTTCCCAGTAATCGATAATTGTTGATTTTACTTCTTTATGAAGGAATAATAAACCGATCAGGTTAGGGATGGCCATTAAGGCTATGGTTATTCCGGAAAATGACCATACAACGGTCGTATCTGTAAAAGAAGCAATAAAAAACCCGGCTACATAAATCAAACGATACAGTGTTACGTATTTTGTACTCCACAGATAGGTCACTGCCCTGTCACCATAATACGACCATGATATAGCTGTAGAAAAAGCAAACAACAGCAAACCAATGGCCACAATATATTTCCCGAATTCGCCGAATAGCCCCTTGGTAAAAGCAAGGGCTGTGAGCGGGGCACTATGCAAAAGCGATCGTCCTGTGAGGTGGGCATTTTCAGATAGAATGTCCGGATTGCCTTCTTCACACCATAGCTTTCCGCTATATACTTTTTCATCTTCCGTAATCACGAAAACATTTTCGGCAATGGATCTGGAATTGATCACAGTCACGTCATTTAGTATCTTTCCTTCTTCCACTGTCAGTTCTCCGGTGAATTTTTTTACGTTGTGACTTTCTTCATCACTGATGAATTTAATGATCTTTTGTCTGTCTTCTTTACTTGTTTCATCATAAATTCCTTCCAGTACAACCGTGTCAGCAGGCTGAAACAGATTTTCATGTTTTTCAGTCCATACACCCGACGTAAGTATAGTGAGCCCCGTAAGAGTACATATAATAATGGTATCTATGAAAGGGCCCAGTATGGCTACCATTCCCTCCGACACAGGTTCGTTTGCCCGTGCTGTGGCATGAGCAATGGGAGCAGATCCTTGTCCGGCTTCATTCGAAAACAGGCCTCTGTTCACTCCTCTGTCCATAGCAAATTTTATGCCGGCCCCTAAAAATCCTCCGGCGGCTGCAGTCCCGGTAAACACATCCGTAAATATAGAAGCCAGAGAAGGCAAAATGTGCTGGTAGTTTGTGATCAGAACAGATAGGGCGCCAATAAGATAAATAATTGCCATGGAAGGTACCAGCCGGGATGTAACTTTAGCAATCCGTTTTATTCCCCCGATAATTACCAAACCAAGTAATACGGCCAGTATTCCGCCTGTGATCATATGGTTAATCCCGAACGCAGAAAACATTACGTTGGAAATACTGTTTATCTGTGGCAAATTCCCTGTACCGAATGAACAAAATACAGTTGAAACGGCAAATATGCCACCCAACCAATACCCTGTCTTAACCTTTCTTCCATTGCGAAGTCTTATGTTTAAGCGGTTTTTCATATAATACATTGGTCCACCGGCTATTTTTCCATGTTCATCCGTTTCCCTGTATTTATGCGATAGCAATACTTCAACAAATTTTGTGGTCATCCCCAGGAAAGCGGTTACGAGCATCCAGAACAAGGCCGCAGGACCACCAAGAAAAATTGCCAGAGCCACCCCCGCAATATTTCCCGTACCTACAGTACCCGACAACGCCGTTGATAAAGCCTGAAAATGAGTAGTATCGCCCTTGGCTCCCGTTCTGTCATATTTGCCTCTTACAACACGGATTGCATGCCTGAAATATCTTATTTGTGGAAAACCAAGGTATAGTGTAAAAATGATTCCCGTGCCAAGCAGTAAAATGACAAAAGCAGGTGATCCTCCAATATAGCTGTCTATTGTTAAAAGAAAATCATTGATCTCTTGCATCATGAAAAATTATGTTAGGGTATCAAATATAGTAAAACGAAGTTTCTAATTATAACGCTTCTCAATAACGAAACGATTACACGATTTCATACAACCGTTTAGAGGTTTAGGTGTTTAGAAGTATAAGAACTGTCGCTAGTCTCAAGTCACTAGTTACTAGTCTCAAGATTTCAAATCTTAATCAATATCCAATGTCCAACACCCAATGTCCCTGCCTGCCGCAGTCAGGGACATTTGACATTACGTAAATACTGATTATTATGAATCTAAATCCTAAACATCTTAACTACTCAACTCATCTTTAAATAGATTAACTGGTAAATCGGGCAACTGGTGAACTGAAGTTTTATAATAAATCCTGGACCAATAGATAAACTTCATTTCATCCATCCTTCGCTTATCAGGGTAAGCTATGGCTGGCAAAGCAATTCATCGATTCCCCGAATAATCATTCTCAAATAATCCAGCAATTCTAATCATCTAAACTCCTCAACATCTAAACAATTCAACGATTCAACAACCGAACTTGCGAGCTCGACGAAGTCAATTAATCAACTTCTCCCGACTTCCTGCTGTTATTGCCTCCTCCTTGTTGTGAAATTTAACAGATAAGGATTTCATTACCCGAGGCCTATTCGGAAAAAAATTTTCTGTATTATTGTGATAAAATAACTTATTCTCTATGCTTCGTACAATGTTGTTCCTTATCATCACTCTTATGATTGTCCCACTGATAGCAATATACAGTGATATATCATTTACAGATTTGCAGTGGGAACTTTTGGAATCTTCTGCCATAATTATGCTTGTAATTTCACTTCTTTGTTTCCTGGTGAGTGAACTGAGCAAAAATTACAGCCAGGTGGACAAATTGTGGAGCATAATCCCTGTAATATATGTCTGGTACTTTGCATTTTATGGAGGATTAAGTATCCGTATGCTTCTTATGGGAATACTGGTAACCCTTTGGGGTGTCAGGTTGAGTTATAATTTTAACCGGAGGGGAGGATACAATATCTTGCCCTGGCGGGGAGAAGAGGATTACAGATGGGCAGTGCTTAGAGAAATGCCTCTCTTAAAAGGTCGTTTTCGGTGGGGAATATTTAATCTGTTTTTTATATCACTTTACCAAAACACACTTTTATTATTGATCAGTTTGCCCGCTCTTTTTGTTATTCATCAAAAGGAATCATCATTGAAATGGATTGACCTTCTTGCTGCTGTTTCAATGATTGGTTTTATAATCATTGAAACCATTGCTGATCAGCAACAATACAATTTCCAAAAAGAAAAATACAAGCGCATTGAGTCGAAAGAAAAACTGACAGGAAATTATGCGAATGGATTTCTTTCCACCGGGTTATGGAAATACAGCAGACATCCTAATTACACAGCCGAACAGGCTATCTGGATTAGTTTTTATCTGTTCAGTGTGGCTGCCACGGGACAATGGCTGAACTGGTCGCTGGCAGGATCTGTTTTACTGGTATTGCTATTCTTCGGGAGCTCCTCATTCAGTGAAAAGATCTCTGCTGCGAAATATCCCGGATACCAGAAATACCAAAAACGGACCGGGCGATTTCTGCCCAGACTTTTTTAATGCAATGAACTGCCTCGCAGCAAACCATAGAGGTATTAAAACAGAAATTCGTTTTTCTTGTTTCAAGTAAAGACGTTTCTAAATGAAATTCCGTTATCCTCTTTTCTGACTTTCGTTTTCACGATTAAGCCTTACAAATACTCTCCCTGATACAAATAACCGGAATACATAATTTCATGGTTTTGGTTTTATGGAAATTTGATATCTGGTTTGCAAAAAAGACAGATGATAAATATAATAGGTTGCAAAAGATCCTGGAATTCATAAAAAATAATGCGAATGCAACTTCAATCAAAGACTATATTGTATCCTGCAGGAAAGAAGTCGAATTGCCAGTCCATTTCTCACTGAATCTGCATACATTTGCAAATTCATTACAGATAAGTTCACATGGTCAGGACCTCATCTCAAAGCAACAGTATTTTTTTGGCTATTCTGGCATGCATTCTATGGTCAACAGCATTTGCAGGAATAAAGATCGGACTGCAATATTCAAGTCCGCTGCAATTTGCCGGTTTACGGTTTATGATATCCGGATTGATGATTTTTCCGTTTTGTAGAAATATTGCTTCTGATATCCGAATAGCAGGAAAAAAATTTGATAAAATACTATGGATAAGTCTTTTTCAAACAGCAATACTCTACACTTTTTTTTATCTTGGATTGAATAAAACACCAGCAGCAGTAGCTGCAATCATTGTGGGCGGAGGTCCTTTATTTGTTGCTTTTCTGGCGCATTTCATTACAGGTAAAGATCCTCTGACATTACGCAAAAGTATTGCCCTGCTTATAGGATTTTCAGGCATCGTGTTATTGGCTATTGCAAAAGATCGTACTATCGAAAATCACAACACTATTCTCATTGGTATTATTCTTCTTGTGGCTGGAAATATTGCAGGGAGTTATGGAAATATTCTTGTTTCAACAAATAAGATCAATATCTCACCAGTTCTGCTAAACGCACTTCAGATCTTTCTTGGTGGTGCAATCATTCTCATCCTGTCTTTCTTCTTTGAAGAATTTTCTTTTACGCCAAAACCTTTGCCTTACTATCTTTCACTAGGGTGGTTAAGTCTTTTGTCAGCAGTAGCATTTTCATTATGGTTTGTTGTTTTGAGTCGTCCCCATGTTAGAGTATCTGAAATTACTATTTGGAAGTTTATCATTCCACTTCTTGGAGCTATACTTAGCTGGCTCATTATTGCCGGTGAAGAACCACGATGGTATACTATTTTGGGTATGATCTTAATTGCTGCAGCAATTCTGATTATTTATGGCAGAAAGAAAGAATGACCTGATTTTATTCTTCGAGTATTCCCATCTGCTGCATGAGCAAGGAAGCATTCATTTTGGTTGTGATGCCTTTTCTCAATCTATAATCAAAAGAAATATGGGTATTATCAATTTCTATTTCGAAACACAGGTTTTTCACTTGTCCGGGAAACTCACTTTCAATGCCTGCCAGTGAGAGGTCGTGTGTTGCAATAATTCCTGTTCCTTTGTATTTTATTATTTGTTTCAATGCCGATCGGGAACCTT
Organism: uncultured Bacteroidales bacterium; assembly: GCA_964406315.1. GTDB lineage: Bacteria > Bacteroidota > Bacteroidia > Bacteroidales > UBA10428 > UBA10428. The sequence goes on from CAYORG010000002.1 coordinate 58,947, forward strand.
TTTGTTTGTCGACAGAATTTGTGCCTTTCAATATTTCATCCAGGATAATAAAAAGATCATCTCCTTTCTTCAACCTGTCAAGCATCTCTTTCAATCGCTTCAATTCAGCATAAAAATAAGATTCATTTTTATTCAGAGAATCACTTGTTCTCATACTGCTGAAAATGATCATAGGCTTAAACGTCAGCCTTTCAGCACATACAGGTGCACCTGCCATGGCCATAACCAGATTGGTTGCTATGGTTCTCAGAAAAGTACTTTTTCCGGCCATATTAGCACCGGTAATTATAATAAATTCTCCTTTTTTGGCTATCTCAAAATCATTACAAATCCTCTGGCCGGATGGTATTAAAAAATGTCCGATGTTTTTGGTTTCAAGGATCGCGGTCAGTGAAATTTCAGGGTAAATATAGGAAGGGTGATTGAATGCAAAAGTAGCCAAACTCGCATATGCATCAAATTCGGCAAGTTTATCCATCCATTCTTCAAAATATATCCCTTTCTGCTTTCTCCATTTTTCAAGTCGCAGCATACATTGTATATCCCATAATAAAATCCCTTCAAGAAAGATGGCAGCAAGAATATTCAAACGATTATCGAAAGCAGATATGATTTGCGATAAACTCAGAATGGATTTGGAGGCAGAATTTGAACCTGATATAAGAATATCATAAAGTACATTGAGCTTCTGTCCTTTATAGGTTCCTTTTTCAATAATTGAGAAAAGTACAGCATATTTTTTTAAGGTTTTCAAATGTTTGCTGATCAACCCGTGTTCCCTTGAATTCAAGGTGAGTTTAGTCCCAATAATAAGCAAATTCGTCAGAAACAGTAAAATGGATATGCTCCTGAAAACGGGTAAAAAAAATGCCGGAACAATGCAAATGCACAAAACTACCGGAAATGCCCAGGCAATAAAAATCATAAATTTGTTGGAAAGATATTGAACAGGTTTATTTATCCATTCTTTTAGCAACTCGACATCTGATAATTCATCTTTGTGAAATGACCCGGCAGCCCTGAAATTCTGCAACAGGTCAATCATTGAGCTTAATTCGTTAACTGCTTTCTGCCTGCTAACAATAATTTCCGATTCAAGAGTCTCTTTAGATAGCAAAGAAGCCAGTAACTCTTTCCCCTTAAAAGTCACTGTACGATTCAAATACTGATACAATGATCCGGTACCAAAAAGATCCATATCATAACTGTAGGGATGTTCATGGTCAATGAAATTGTCTCCGGATTCAAACACCGAATAATCACGACCTATCGCGTTGATCTCATTTGTATTTACTGTAATCAGCGCCTGTGTATGTTTATACTTCTCATTTTGACTGTTATATGCCTTTACGGTGATCAGAAACAATACCAGACAGGTTATAACAATACTCAATCCTGCTGAGATTGATTTTGGGACAATAATAAAAATTGCTAGTACGACCAGTGCAAACAGGATAAGCCTTGTAAATGCAAATAGTTTGAGTCTTCTCTTTTCCAGTTTTTTGATTTCCTCAAGCTGATCCAGCTTATTCCTGTAAAATCTCCGAACATCAATCATACAATGTAAAATTTAACTGCCATTACATTCATTCTTGTATTATATCCCTGCTTGTATTGTTTGCTTAAATCAAAATCCCATACCCATTTCTTTACAATCATCTTCTCCGGGATATCACAATAAATTAAAGAATTCTTTTGTGAAACCATTTCATCTTTGAAATGAATTTCCTCATAATCTGTCTTAAAAGGCAAAAAGTTCCGGTGTTTTGCTAACAATTCCTCCAGGATGGTAAGTTCATTTTCCGTAATCTCTCTTTGCCTGTATATATAATCTATAATACCTCCTGTCAGATCCATATTCAAAAACGAAAAACAGAATGATCTTTATATTTATGAAGGATTTGCCTTGGATGCCTGATATCATAAAAGACTACCTCCTCAAAATTTTTCAATAAATATTCTACAGGCATATCCAATAACCAGCCACTGCCAAGAATCGAAACTCTTTTCGATTTATTTTCTTCCAGACACTCAATAATAAATTTCTTTGTATTGGTTAAATGTTTGTCCCAATTGTTTTTTTCAGAAATATATCTTCTCGCAATACCTTCCTGATCTTTAAAATATCCCATTTTTCTTAAACTCCTTTGTAAAGGAAAGAGATTTAATTTAAAATCTGAAAGACTATTCTTCATGCGATATAAATATCTTATTTTAAGCCTTTTAATAAGTGTTATAAAGTAAATTCACGCAACAATTCTGTTATACAAATGTATCAATCTAATCTGTTTTCGCAGAAGAATTTTGGTCGTTCATGGAATTGTGATAAAATATTGATGTCTGAACAAACCAAGTTTATAACTTTGCGTATATGATCTCGAGTTAAAATACGAACAAAAAAAATTGGCACAGTAGTTGATTTATTAGCAGTAACTATTCAAAATTAATCATCATGATAAAAACAAAAATTCTTTTCAGTCTTATAGTATCATTAGCTTTGGGGTATGCATCAGAAACACATGGCCAAGCAACCTTAGATACTATTTTTAAAATTGAAGGAAAGGTGATGCCTGTTGATGTTGTGAAAGTTACTCAGAATTATGTGAGTTTTCTTGTTCCAGGTTCACCTGAAACATATACTATGGAACGTAAACAGATTCATAAAATAATTTATAAAAATGGTCGCATTGAAGAATACAACAAGCCTGTATTTGAAATGGTTGACGACTATTCATGGGAAGCTGTCTGGCTGACCGAAGACCGCAGAGAAGTCGCAGAATTATACAAACGAGGAAAAATTAGTGCCAAATCGCCAGCAAGTTCACGCAGTCCGAAAGCAGCAAAAAAGAATGCTACCATACGTCTGCAGAAAAAAGCTGCTTCGATGAAGGGTGTCGTCGTCCTTGTAACAAAGAGACAAGCTACAGGAGGTTATGGTGAATATCCCGGATATTATATCGAAGGTATCGTGTATGGAACAGAACCACTGGAGGAAGAATATGTGGATGAGGATCTGATTGACGGGAATGTAGTCCTATAAAAAACAGAAATCAGGAACTTAAGGAGCCAATTTGTATTGACTCCTTTTTTTTAAAATATGTTTTGTAAAATTGATTCAATAATACCGGTTGTTTTCAATTGCATTTTGTTTAAAGCTTCTTCAATAACGTTATAGTCATATTTGATTCCAATCAGCCCTCTTGGGAAGTTTTCTTCCAATTCCCTAATTGCTTTTGATGTAAGTTTAGCTTCCTGAACAATTCCATTCCTGATTTTTAAATTTAATTCCAGTCTTATTGTTTTATAAATTATAGTCTTCTGTATTTCAAATTCCGGAGAATATCCAAAAATCCATTCCCATGTACAATATTTACTATTTCTAAGCTCAATGATTTTTTCTCTTTCTTGTTTTGTAAATTGATATTCACAAGTATTTGTATAATACTCTTTTATGAAATGAAAAAAGTCCATTATAAAACGATCAATATCGATATTGGCAGTTAAAAACTCCGAAATATTCCCTACTTCCGAGCGATTTGATTGAACTGCTTTATCAATATATATTCCAGTCTTTTTGTCAATAGAATCTCGTAATAGCTCCAGGTTTGTATTAAAGAGCAATGTTCCGTGATGCAATACACGATTTTTATAAATATGTTCAGCGTTTCCCGAGATTTTTAAACCGTTTACAAAGATTTCGTTTTTTGTTCCCGGTCTGGCCAGTATGTTTTTCGAATGAAGAAATTCAATCACAGGTTTAAAATACCTTGCGAAGTCTACCAGCTTACCTTTCTCGCCATTCATGATAAATGTGAAGTTCAGGTTGCCGGTATCATGATAAACAGTTCCTCCTCCGGTAAGTCGTCTTGCAACTGGGATTTTATAATCCTTTATAAAACGATAATTAATCTCAGCCATTGCATTCTGATGTTTTCCCACTACAACGCATGGATCCGACTGCCAAAGCATAAAATAATTTTCTTCTTTGGTTTTCAGAAGATACTCTTCAGAAGCCAGATTGAAATAAATATCTTTGTTCCCTGTTAATATGCAATGCATTCGCATTTCAGATGAATAGATTATATTAGTATTTTAACTTATCAATTCATTCTGTCAAAAATAATCCAAATGGAAAAGCTAATCGAAAGATTCCTAAAGTATGTTAAGATCAATACCCAATCTGACGAAAAAACTGATCAATGTCCTACAAATCCTGTCGAGCTTGAATTTGCCAAAGAACTTGCCTGTGAACTCAAGGATTTGGGTCTGAAAGATGTGGAAGTTGATGAAAATGGTTACCTTATGGCTACATTGCCTTCCAATACAAAAAAAGCTGTTCCGGCTATCGGGTTTATTGCGCATCTTGATACAAGTCCCGATTGCATTGGTGAAAATGTAAATCCAAAGATCTGGGAGAATTATTTTGGAAAAAATCTTGTTTTGAATGAAAAGAAAAATATTATCCTTTCGCCAAGAGAATTCCCCGCATTGAACCATTATATCGGTCAGCCCATTATTACCACTGATGGAACAACATTACTGGGGGCCGATAATAAGGCAGGAGTTGCTGAAATTGTTACTGCCATGGAATACTTGATAAATCATCCTGAAATCAGGCATGGCAAAATCAGAATTGCTTTTACACCAGACGAGGAAATTGGTCGTGGTGCAGATAAATTTGATGTAAAGAAATTTGGAGTTGATTTTGCATATACCATTGACGGAGGACCCATTGGTGAGCTTGAGTATGAAAATTTCAATGCAGCAAGAGCAAAAATAAACATCCAGGGATTGAATGTTCATCCGGGAACAGCAAAACACAGGATGAAAAACTCTATGCTTCTGGCTCTTGAATTGGAACGGATGCTGCCTCAGAATGAAAAACCTGAGTATACTGAAGATTACGAAGGATTTTACCACCTCACTGAATTTCACGGAACCGTTGACAGTACAAACATCAGCTATATTATCCGTGACCATGATAAAGAAGAATTTGCCAGAAAAAAGAATCTTCTGATAAAGATTGTCGATCACCTGAATTTAAAGTATGGAGCTGGTACAATTAAGCTTACTCTGGTTGATCAATATTACAATATGAAAGAGAAGATCGAGTCTGTATTTCATATCATTGAACTGGCTTTGAATGCAATGAAAGAAACGGGTGTGACTTCAAGGGTTAAGCCTATTCGCGGTGGTACTGACGGAGCCAGACTTTCCTATATGGGCCTTCCATGTCCCAATATTTTCAGTGGCGGGCATAACTTCCACAGCAGGTACGAGTTTATTCCCATCCGTTCAATGGAAAAAGCCGTTGAGGTAATAGCAAAAATTGCGGAACTGAATGCAAAATGAACTGCCTCGTAGCAGAGCTGTCGAGGTATCAAAAAGGAACTTAAATTCTATCGCTGCAAGCAACGGAGTACCAGCCTGTCCGGCTGGCAGGTTAAACTCATTTATCCCGATACATTACACTATCGGGATTCGTTCAACTTACAAATTCCAATGCACTACGTTTTTGAAATTTGAGTTTCACGAATAAATAATTGGCCGGCCTTGATTGTAAAATCAAAAAAATCCCGCTTGTAAAGCGGGATTTCGTAACCTAAAACCTATCTATGAAAAGAGTTGATTCAATTCAAAAATTCAACCCATATTAACCTTCGTGTTGTTCAGTTTTATCTACTTCAATTTCTGCTCCCTTGATTTTATCTTCTATATTCAACCCTGACTTTACCTCAATATTTATGCCATCCGATAGTCCTGTTTCAATATATCTTTTCTCAAATATCTGCGGATCTGTTTCAACCTCAACATATGTCGAATCACTTTCCTTTTCAAACTTCACCAAACCTTCCGGTATCACCATCACACTATCTCTCCTGTCAAGTACAATATCTGCATTTGCACTGTATCCTGCCCGAATAAATGCATCTTCACTGATGGTTACCTGAGCCTTGATCTCAAACTGGACTGTCCCGTTTTCTTCGACACCTTTCGGAGATATATATTCAAGAATGGCATCGAATTTCTGACTTTCAATAGCTCCAATGGTAAGTTCCAGCTTCATACCTTCCCTGATTTTCCCAACTTCGGTCTCGTCAATCTGACCTTCAAAAATCATCTCTCCCATATCTGCAACCGATGCAATAGTTGTTCCTTCATTGAATGTATTTGCTTGTATTACGGAAGTTCCAACTTCAACCGGCACATCAAGTACCATGCCTTCAATAGTAGAACGAATCAGTGTATTCGATGTTCCTCCCGATTTTTTTGTTATACCATCTTTTATCAGTTGAAGGTTATTTTCAGCGGCTTCAATTTCTTCAAGTGCCGAATTGTATTCTGTACGTACTTTCTGAAATTCTGCCTCAGGAATTACACCTTGTTCATAAACTTTCTTTTGTCTGTCATAAACAAGTTTGGCATCTTCAAGCTGTAATTGAGCTTTGTTCAATCTTGATTCGGCGGTGTTGAGAGCAACCATATCAGGAATGATTTTAACCTTGGCTATAAGATCGCCTTTCTTTACATGTTCTCCTGCTTCCACATAAATTTCAGATACAATACCCGAAACCTGTGGTTTAATCGTAATTTCTCTCCGGGGAATCACCGAACCCGTTGCTACCGACTTCTTTATAACATCAGAGACAAATGGTGTTTTGGTTTCAAAAACTGTATCTTTCTTTTTTGATTTACTGTACAACATCACCAGGCTGCCTAAAACAGCGATTGTAAAAACAGCAGCCAGAATAATACGAATTACCTTTTTCATGTTTTGATATTTATTATTTATTAATTCTCATCACGTATAGCCTCAATTGGCTTAATAGATACTGCCCGTTTTGCGGGAATCATTCCGGCAAATATTCCTGCCAGGATCAATATGATCAATGCTTTGATGGCAATACCAAATTCCACCTCCGGATTCAAGAACATTATTTCATTCGGATCTGCATTTGCAAGTGCTTTGTTTACAAAAGCAATTACATAAATCCCCAATGCCATTCCGGTCATTCCGGCAAGAGATGTTAAAAAAACAGATTCAGAAATAACGGTCGATATGATCTTAAAAGGAGTTGCACCCATAGCACGTTTAATTCCAAATTCCTTTGTTCTTTCCTTGATAATGATTAACATGATATTACTGACACCTATTACACCAGCCATGAGAGTCCCTATTCCAACAATCCATATCAATCCCCGAATGCCCAGGAATAATCCTCTCATTTTCTTAAACTCCTTTCCTACATTATTATATCCAAACGCTCCATCGTCATCAGGATGCAAACTGTGCCTTTGTGCAAGAATGGTTTTCACCTGATCTTCAATATCAACAATGTCATACTCCGGTTTGCCAACAATAGAAAAATGATCAACTATATCCGGATAATTGTAAACTTGTTCCGTAGTACTGAAAGGTATAAACAAGATTGAATTTTGACTTTCTCCCCAACCCCCTGTGTGTTTTGACTTATAAACACCAATTACCTGAAAATACATGCCATTTAACTTAATATATTTTTCAGTTGCCGGTTCTCCATTCTTGAATAATTCCTCGTAAATTCTGTAACCAAGCAGGGCAACTTTTCTTTTGTGAATGATATCAAATTCGTTGATAAATCTACCTTCTACTATATTCACCGGATCTACCCTGTTCTCATCGGGCATAATACCCTCCACTCTGAATTCTCCCTTTTGCTTTTTATAAATTGCTATTGATGTAACCTGCCACCCTCCTCCGTGTACGGTTGGAGTTATTATATCTATTCCGGGTACCTGGTTTTTTATTGCATGCATATCACTCAGCTCAAACCTATACCATCGGTTTCTCGGAAATCCTTTATACGGTATAGTAGTAGCTTGCGCCCAAATGAACATACTATTCGTAGCAAAATCGCCCATGCCGGATGATACCCCGTGTTCAAGACCGGATCCTGCTCCAAGCATTATCATAAGCATCAGGATTCCCCAAAATACTCCAAATGCTGTTAAACCTGTTCGAAGTTTATTCTTTTTCAGCGTATGAAAAATTTCCTGCCATTTATCGTAATCAATCATAATAGTATATTTTATTCGTCATGCAAAGCAACGACCGGTTGAATATTAGCTGCTTTCCTTGCCGGAATATATCCGGCGACAACTCCTGCCAGTACAATTGCCAGTGTGGCAAGAATAGCAACAGTAAAATCAATCCCCGGATTTCGGAAATACTGTGTTGCAGGCATTGCTTTTGTAATCCCTTCCAATAAGAGAACACCTAATACAAGCCCGACATAACCTGCAATTGAAGTTATTAAAATAGACTCCTGAATGATCATCCAAATAATTGAGCCCGGTTTTGCTCCTATTGCTTTTCTTACTCCTATTTCTTTTGTTCGTTCTTTCACTACAATCAACATGATATTACTTACACCTACAATTCCGGCAATAATTGTGAAAATGCCAATGATAAGAACAAACAAATTAATGCCTTTAAACAGAGCATTCATTCTCTGATGTTCCTCAATAGCGTTCCAACTCCACATGGCACGCTGATCTTCCGGATTGAAATTGTATTTTCTTGCAAGTGTGGTACGAATATCTTCAAGCATTGCATTCGACTGATCAACAGATGCGTCACCCGCTGTAAATGTAATAGCCTGAACCCTGTTCTTGCTGATGAACGTTTTCTGTGCTAATGAAATAGGGATAAACAACCTTTTTGTTTCATTCTCATGCACATCGCCAAAAACGCCAACCACCTTAAAATTTATACCATTTAGTTTGATATATTTACCAATCGGATCCTCATCTTTAAATAGCTGATCCTTTACTAAAGTTCCGATAACTGCAACCTTCCTGTATTCTTGAATATCTAACTTATTCAATAACCTCCCTGATATCAGTTTAACATTTTCTACGACCAAATGCCCGGGATGAACAGCCAACACATTAAAATCACCGTAATTATTTTTATAGCTGATAGCATCAGAGTAAACATAATGCCTTGCGGATAAATTTTCAATATGCTCATAACGATCCTTTAACAGTTTAAGGTCTTCATTAGTCAATTCAATGTCTCTGCCTGCATTCAGACCATTGTATGCCATGCTTGTTCTTCCTCCACCCATCCATACACTGTTTTTTGCATCGCTAAAATTGTACATTACTCCTTTGGCGAGTCCATTGCCGGAACCCAATAGGATCACCAGCATAAAAATCCCCCAGGCAACACTGAAGCCAGTTAAAAAAGTCCGTAATTTATTTTTTCTTATTGTGGCAAATATTTCCTGCCATTGGTCCAGATCAAGCATAATATGGTTGTTTAAGTGGTTTGTATTCCTTCTCAATATTACCATCTGTCAGCTTAATAATCCTGCCTGTTCGTTCTGAAATATCTTTTTCATGAGTAACAATTATGACTGTAATACCCTTGCTATTCACTTTCTGAAAAACATCCATAACTTCAAAAGAAGTCTGGGAATCAAGTGCACCGGTAGGTTCGTCAGCAAGTATTATTTTTGGATTTGCAATCAATGAGCGTGCAATAGCTACCCTCTGTTTCTGTCCTCCCGAAAGTTCACTGGGCAAATGCTCTGCCCATTCTACGAGACCCATTTCATCCAGATATTCCATTGCAATAGCATTTCTTTTCTTACGACTAACTCCCTGATAATAAAGAGGCAATGCTACATTCTCCATGGCATTTTTAAAAGAAATCAGGTTAAAAGACTGAAAAACAAAACCAATCATCCTGTTTCTGTACCACGCAGCCTTTTTCTCGCTCAATCCTTTCATCAATTTATTATCCAGGTAATAATTTCCCTTATCATAAACATCAAGTATACCTATAACATTTAATAAAGTAGATTTCCCGGATCCTGATGATCCGACAATTGATACCAATTCTCCCGATTCAATGGTGAGATCGATCCCTTTTAAAACATGCAAACTATTGTTGCCCGTTACATAAGATTTGTGAATTTTTTCAAGACGAATCATATATAGTATTCTTAGATTACAATGAATTGATTTTTCAATGATTATGCCAATTGATATACAATATTGTCTTACAGATAATTAAGACATTCTATCAAACCGAATCACTTATTTATTTCATACAGTTTGTGTACAATAATGATACAGGGCATGTACGATATTGTACACTCCCTCTGTCAGTATTCGCTTTATTCTATAAATAACGCAACCATTTGACCTTGTATTGCATCACATAAATGGCAGCGATTAAAGATTCAATTTATCAATAAAAACCGTAAATTTGAATTACTGGATTTATTAATAATTGGTTGATAATATTGAACATATAATCGAAGGTTGCCGCCGAAATGACTCTGCAGCTCAAAAACTGCTGTATCTGGAGTATAGCGGGTGCATGTTTGGTGTTTGCTTAAGGTATGCAGGATCCAGGCAGGATGCAGAAGATATTTTGCACGAAGGTTTTTTAAAAATATTTGAAAAGATCCAACAATTCAAATCCAGAGGATCTTTTGTTGGATGGATGAGAAAAATTATGGTGAATACAGCATTGGAGAAGTTTAGGAACCAATACAAGGTTGTATCTATGACGGAAGATGCACAGGAATTTGAACAAACTGCATACGAGGATATTAATGTGAATCTGACAGCAATGGAACTGATGAATTTTATCCAGGAATTGTCACCACAGTACAGAACGGTTTTTAACATGTATGCAATTGAAGGATATTCTCATAAGGAAATCAGTGATGTATTGCATATTTCTGAAGGAACTTCAAAGTCAAACCTGTCAAGGGCAAGAATGATTCTCCAGGAAAAAGTGAAGGCATATTATAAACAAGGGTTAAGAAGAGAAGAAAAGTCATTATGAAATTGATAAATGGAAATATCGATCAGATCTTTAAGGAGAGTTTATCTGACGTAAATGTTACTCCCCCTGATGAGATATGGGACAGAATAGAAAATGATCTCGTTTTCCATAAAAAAAGACGGGTAATACCAGCATTTCTCAAACTTGCGGCTGTTGTATTGTTATTGTTTGGAGGTATCGGATTGATCCTGAAATTCTCTGACAAGAAAACAGATTATAAGCAAGTAGTTGAAGATATAAAAACGCCTGTTGAAATACTTAAAAATGAAAGTGTTGCCTCAAAAAGTACTGTCATAACAGGTGAAGAACAATATCCTAGTTCCTCAAATCAGCGAAAAAAGAAGGCCATTATTAACGAAACAGAAATAGCTCAACCAGAAATTGCTCAGGAGAATATTTTTGCTGACAAAGAAGAACCTTTCATTCCGGAAAATACTACTCTGATTCATACTCAGGTTGCTCATAATGCTGATATCAGCAATATGTATCTTAATGAAGAATCTGAGATGGAAATGACAGGTATTTATGCAACTCAAGCTGTCCCTGTTTATTATTCCCCAAGGACCAATTCATACAATTCATTGTATGCTGAAGAAATAAATTCAACAAAGGACCATAACCTTCAATGGTCGATTGGCGGTCAGGCAGGTCCTCAATATTCATACAGGGAAGTATTTGTAAATGATGCTGGCTATCAAAACATAGATCTGGATGAATATGAATCAGGTATGGTGACTTATGCAGGTGGCGTGAATGTTCGGCTAGGTGCTTCAAAAAGGTTTACAGTGCAATCTGGCGTGTATTATTCGAAAATAGGAACCAATAAGGCAGAAATTTTAGCAGTCAGAACCGATAATTTCGATCCTAAAGAATTCATTGAGAATGCTTGGTTTGAAAATGTACCTTCTGACATAGCAAATTCAACCGGAAGTTTTACTTATGATGACAGGACCGCTCCCTATACTCAGTTTGATGAAGCCAATATTGAATATAGAAAAGGGGAGAATATTGTTCAGGAATGTTTTGAATACATTGAAATTCCATTTATAATTCGTTATAAAATCGTTGACCGCAAACTGGGTATTGATTTGAATGGAGGACTTTGGACAAATTTCCTTATCGATTTTGATGCAACTTCCACTTCAGGCAATACAGTGAATTTAACCCCGGAACCTGATCATGTCAATAAAATTAATTATAGTGGCTCACTGGGCATTGGTTTTGATTATCCTGTAACCTCTAATATTTTAATTAATCTAGAACCTGTTTTTAAGTATTACCTAACGCCTATTAATAAAATTGAAGAAACTGAAGTCCATCCTTATACCTTTGGTATAATGACAGGTATACGATATTCTTTTTAATATCTGAATTCAAGAATACTTATCGGTAATTGTCTAATTTTGCCATAAGAAGAGTAATACTGAAATCTGAAAATTATTTATTATGGCAAATGCGCGTGGATTTAATAAAATGTCATCCAATTACATTGTTGTTGCAAGCATTCTGGGAATACTTATTATTACAGTATCTTTTTCTGCTTTTAAAACAAACCTCATCAACCAATCCGATTCTAACTTAATAGTTACGTCTCCTTTTCTTCCGGAGAATGTAGAATTTTGCGGAGAAAATGTACCCTTGCAATACTACGATGTTTTTGAAAGTCTTGAAAAGGAAATTATTATCAATACATACTACCATTCACAAACCATGCTTTTCATTAAAAAGGCCAACCGGTATTTTCCGGTTATCGAAACTATATTAAGGAAAAACAATATTCCGGATGATTTTAAATATTTGGCTATCGCTGAAAGTGGATTATCAAATGTGGTTTCTCCTGCAGGGGCTACCGGATTCTGGCAAATACTTGAAGAGACAGCCAAAGAATATGGCCTCGAAGTTACTGATGAAGTTGATGAACGCTATCATTTGGAAAAAGCCTCTGACGCGGCCTGTGATTTTTTAAAAAAATCTTACGAAAGATATAACAACTGGATCCTGGTTGCCGCTTCATACAATGCGGGGCGTAGGGGTGTGGACAGACAAATTGATAAACAGGGAGAAAGTGATTATTTTGATCTCTTATTCAATGAAGAAACTGCCCGTTACGTTTACAGAATAATTGCAATAAAATTAATACTTGAAAATCCTGATGTTTATGGGTTTAATCTTACAAAAGATGAACTGTATAAGCCTTCGCGATATAAAGTAGTTACAATTTCAGATTCTGTAGATGACTGGGGAGAATTTGCGAGAATGAATGGAACGAATTACAAAATGCTGAAGTTTTTAAATCCCTGGCTAAGAGATAAAATGCTAACCAATAAAACCAAAAAAGAATACCTTATTAAAATTCCTACCACGAGAATTATGAATTAATTCTCAATAATAAAGCATTATGTATATCAGGTATTGACGGAAAATTAACTGATCATGGAACCGGAGAAAGAAATAAGAGTCTATGGTGCCCGCGTGCATAATCTCAAAAATATTGATGTTGCCATTCCGCGTAATCAACTTACAGTGATAACAGGTCTTAGCGGGAGTGGTAAATCCTCCTTGGCTTTCGACACTATTTATGCTGAAGGTCAAAGAAGGTATATCGAAACATTATCAGCTTATGCAAGACAATTTCTGGGCAATATGGAACGTCCGGATGTTGATAAAATTACCGGTCTGAGCCCTGTGATCAGTATTGAGCAAAAAACCACCAACAAAAACCCCAGATCTACAGTTGGCACTACCACAGAAATATACGATTTCATGCGACTTTTATTTGCACGTGCAGGAATTGCATACTCATACAATACGGGCAAAAGAATGGTTCGATATACCGATGAACAGATCATTGAATTGATTATCAAAAATTTCGAAAATAAAAAAATCTTCCTGCTCGCCCCGGTAATTAAAGGCAGGAAAGGTCATTATAAAGAACTTTTCGAGCAAATCTTAAGAAAAGGCTTTCTGTATGTACGAATTGATGGCAATATTACTGAAATAAGGCACGGCTTGCGTGTTGACAGATATAAAACTCACAATATTGAGATTGTAATTGATAAATTCGATATTCAATCTTCGGATAAAAAAAGATTGCGCGATTCTGTTATTACTGCTATGCATCATGGAAAAAATACGATCATGTTACTGGAAAAAGACAGTAATGATAGTAAATATTTCAGCCGACAATTGATGTGCCCTTCATCCGGAATAGCATATGATGAACCGGCGCCACATTCGTTTTCTTTTAACTCTCCCCTGGGGGCATGCCCTGAGTGCAATGGTTTAGGAACTATCAATCAGATTGATATGAACAAAATCATTCCCAATACATCTTTAAGTATTAAGCAAGGCGGAATTGAACCCTTGGGCAAATACAGAAACACACTCATATTCTGGCAACTGGAAGCCATTGGAAAAAAATACGGGTTTACCATCAATACGATGATTAAAAATATTCCGGAAGAAGCTCTGAAAATTATTCTTTACGGTTCTGAGGAATCATTTAAACTTGAAAACACTCCTTTGGGTATAAACTCAAATTACTTTCTGAGTTTTGAAGGCGTGGTAAATTATATACATAACCTGCAGATAAATAACGGCAACGGTTCAGGTCAGGAATCAAACTGGGCGAATCAGTTTATTCAAAAAACAATATGTCCGGTATGTAATGGTCACCGATTAAAGAAGGAATCCCTCTTTTTTAAAATTCATGATAAAAACATAGCCGAACTGGCTGAGATGGATATCAACGAACTTGCCCGATGGTTTGAAAATGTAGAACAGTTTCTGGATGAAAAACAACAGAAGATTGCTGCCGAAGTACTAAAAGAATTGCGCACAAGAATCCGGTTTTTGCTGGATGTCGGCCTGGGATATCTTTCGCTTAACCTGCCATCACGAAGCTTGTCGGGTGGTGAAAGTCAGAGAATCAGGCTGGCAACCCAAATCGGATCTCAACTCGTAAATGTGCTTTATATTCTTGATGAACCAAGTATCGGACTCCATCAATATGACAACGTAAAATTGATACAGGCACTGAAAGCGCTTCGCGATGCCGGCAATTCAATTGTAGTTGTTGAACATGACAAAGAAATGATAGAATCCGCTGATTACCTGGTTGATATGGGACCCTTTGCCGGCATTCACGGTGGAGAAATTGTGTCGGCCGGAATTCCTATGGCAGTAAAACAATCAGATAGCCTTACGGCCCGCTATTTGCGAGGTGAAGAAAAAATTGAAGTTCCCGAAATCCGCAGAAAAGGAAACAATCAATTTATTGAATTAAACGGAGCCAGAGGACACAATCTGAAAAACGTAACCGTGAAGTTTCCTTTGGGTTTATTTATTTGTATTACAGGAGTTTCAGGCAGCGGCAAATCCTCGCTTATTAATGAAACATTATATCCTGCGCTGAGTAAACATTTGTACCGTTCAAACAAGGAAATTCTTCCCTATTCTGAAATCAGGGGATTAGATTATATTGATAAGGTAATTGATGTTGATCAATCACCCATCGGAAGAACTCCAAGGTCTAATCCCGCTACATATACAGGTGTATTTTCTGATATTCGAAATATTTTTTCTCAAACAACTGAAGCGAAGATACGCGCTTATAAGCCCGGAAGATTCTCATTCAATGTAAAAGGTGGCAGATGTGAGACCTGTCAGGGAGCAGGTGTGCAGACGATTGAAATGAATTTTTTGCCTGATGTATATACAGAATGCAAAGAATGTTCAGGGAAACGTTATAACCGGGAGACACTGGAAGTAAAATATAAGGGACAAAATATTAATGAGGTATTGGAAATGACTGTGAATCAAGCCTATGATTTTTTTAAATCCATTCCAAAAATCCATAAAAAATTGAATGCACTTAAGAAAGTGGGGTTAGGCTACATAAAGCTTGGTCAGCCATCAACTACTCTCTCAGGTGGTGAATCACAACGTATCAAACTTGCAGCGGAACTGGCTAAGAGAGATACAGGCAAAACACTTTATATTTTGGACGAACCTACAACAGGTCTGCATTTCGAAGATATTCGTGTTCTTCTTTCCGTGCTTCAGCATCTTGTTAATCGGGGAAATACAATTATGATCATTGAGCATAATCTTGATGTGATAAAAGTCGCTGATTATATCATCGATCTTGGGAAAGAAGGAGGGCAAAAAGGAGGATCTGTGATTTGTGAAGGAACTCCCGAAGAAATAATCAAGTGCAATTCCAGTTATACAGCACAAGTCCTGAAGAAAGAACTGACCTCATGATCCGATTGTTAATTCTTGTAACTATGATCCTTTGAAATTCGTTATATCTTTATCGAAACAGAAGAATTACTTAATGATATAATATATGTCGAGCAATGAAGATAAAATAAAACTGGCGTTTAAGACGAAAAACTGGAATGAGATCAAAACCTATGATAGTTGGAAGATCTTTAAGATCATGTCTGAATTTGTTGAAGGTTTTGAAAAACTTGCCAGGATAGGCCCTTGTGTATCAATTTTCGGAAGCGCCAGAACAGAGCCGAATTCACCATACTATAAACTGGCTGAGGAAATTGCTTTTCAACTTACACAATGTGGCTATGGAGTGATAACCGGAGGAGGACCCGGAATTATGGAAGCCGGGAATCTGGGTGCAAAAAGAGGAAAAGGAAGATCAGTTGGAATAAATATTGATTTGCCTTTTGAACAGGATCCAAATTTGTTTATAGATTCTGATAAACTAATTACATTCGATCATTTTTTTGTCAGAAAAGTTATGTTTATGAAATATGCCCAGGGATTCATTGTTTTACCCGGTGGCTTTGGAACTTTTGATGAGCTTTTCGAAGCTTTAACTCTCATTCAAACAGGGAAAATCGGGCGTTTCCCTATTGTGATGGCTGATAAAAAATATTGGGAAGGATTGATTCAATGGATCAAAGATGTGATGCTGGCAAAAGAAAAAAATATATCACCGGAAGATCTAAATTTGTTTACGGTTGTTGATACTGCAGAAGAAGCCATAAATACAATCAATCAGTTTTATTCGAAATACCTTCTCAGCCCGAACTTTTAAGAAAAATATTTTTTTTTATGCAATGAATAGAGAGCTATACTTTACCATAGAATAAAAAAGAAATTAACAATATTAATGTGTTGTTTTCCAATTAATTAGATTAATTTTGTATATACAAACGGACTATAGCGCTTTGCACTTACGTGCCAATATCCATAAATTTATTGGTTACATTAATTTAACTGCCTGATGTATAGAGTAATTGTATTTATCATAAATTTGATTGCAGCTCTTTCCATAGGTTCGATTTTCCAATCAAATGTCGTACTAAACATCGAAGTGCCCAGTGAAGTAGTTGCAGGCACAGAATTTGATGTTCAGGTAAAAATTCAAAAGGGTAACCTTGAAAGTTTTTCCAGGTTACAGCATACTTTTCCTGCAGGACTTACAGCCACCTCATACATTTCTTCCAATGCAGATTTTACCTTTGATGAAAAAAGGGTGCGTTTTATATGGCTGCGACTTCCAAGTGATAATGAAGTTACTGTAACCTATAAGATTAAGGTAGATGAACGGTTGAAGGGTACTTTTGATATACAAGGAAAGTTCTCTTATATCGATGAAAATGAACGTAAATCGGTAAGCATTGAAAGTCAGCCTATTACAATACTGCCTTCTTCAAATATTGACCCTGCTTTAGTTGTTGATATTAACGATTTCGAGAAACAGGTAGTTCCTTATATACCTCCTGCAACATCCGAACCTCAGATGGCATGTATCAGGCAAAAACCTTATCGCGATAAAACCGGTGATGGTTATATTGTGAACATCCTGGTCAACAAGGAATCAAAACAAAAATTTGCCAAAATAGAAGAATCAATACCTTCAGCATACAAAGCTGTTAATATTGATCCAAAGGAAGCTATATTCACATTTAGAGAAAAAACAGCAAAATTCCTGTGGATGAATCTGCCAGCCGACCCTTATTTTATGGTCTCGTATAAATTGATACCTGTTTTGCAGGCCTCAGCACCTCCTAAGTTAAGCGGTAAGTTTTCTTATCTTGAAGGTGAAAAAACAATGAGTATCGATATTAAAGAAACTGATATGGAGCTTGCTTCATTAACACCCGGGGAGATTAATACCCTGATTTTATCTTTATCCTCGCCTGCTTTGGCTCAAACCACTGAACAAACCAGGGTTGTCGAAACCCTGTCTCAGGAAAAAACTGTCTCTGAAACGAGAAAAGTTAAAACGAAGGAGCCGGAAACAAATATGTCTTATATGCTTGAACCTGAAGAGGGAGTATATTATCGTATTCAACTTGCAGCAGGACATAAAACAGTGGATATTGAAAAATATTTCAAAAAGTACAACCTGGATAAGGAAGTACGGAAGGAATACCATGAAGGATGGCAAAAGTATTCTGTCGGTTCCTTTGGTGTTTATAAAGATGCCCGCGATTATCGAATTCATATCTGGAATACAACAATTATAAATGATGCTTTTGTATCGGCTTACAACAATGGCAAAAGGATAACAGTGCAGGAAGCTTTAATGATTGCTGATCAAAGATGGTATAAATAAACCAATATACTTGTTATTGCATTTAAAGAGGAAACCTTAAAATAAATGAATGATTTTAAAAAAATAGCATTTGTTTTTTTTATATCTATTGTTCCGGGTATTCTTTTCTCACAAGGTAATATTGAAGATCTGCTTTACACCGAAGTAGATAATTTAAATCCTGTTTATAAGCCTGTTATTGGTTTCGGAATCGGAACATACAATTTTTTCGGCGATGTCCGCGATCCCAGACAAAATCCATTAAATGGTACATTTGGCTACAAAGTAAACATCTCCACATTTGTAGATAACAAGCATTATATACGTGCCAATTTCTTTTTTATGGGTGGGGCGCTTTCCGGAAATGAACGCTCTTACAATGATTTAAGGCGGAATATGAATTTCCGTTCAGATATTCTTGTTTTCGGAGTAAACCTGAATTACGATTTCGATAATTTCTATAAAAAATACAGGAGAGTCCATCCTTTTATTTCTGTGGGATTTGAGGTTCTGACATTCAATTCAAAGATAGACAGTTTTACTAATATTGAAGGTGTTGATTACAGATATCACTATGCAGATGATGGAAACATATACAATTTGCCCCCTTCGAGTCTCGATCCAAATTTAAGAGTAATCCAGCGGGACTATAACTATGAAACTGATCTTAGACAATATGATTGGGGACTTGGTGAATATCCTCAATATGCATTTGCTGTACCGGTTGATGTCGGACTGGATTTCTGGCTCAGTGACAGAATAATGTTTCGTTTGGGTGCTTCATATCATTTTACTTTTACCGATGTCATTGATCATGTGAGTTATGAGAATGATCCGGGTACTGGCGCTGTTGTTGGAGACAAAAGATATGACGACTTCATGTACACATATTTTTCACTTCATCTGGATTTGTTTTCCAGTAAGAAAACACTGGCTGTTCAAAGATTATTTGCCGATCTGGAGCTTGATCTTACGTTAATTGGAGATGAGGACAATGATGGCTTTATGGATGGTTGGGATCAGTGTCCTGAAACTCCGTTTGGCATAGAGACAGATACTACGGGATGTCCCCTGGATGACGATTATGACGGCATTCCTAATTATCTTGATGATGAGCCTCTTTCAAGATACGGGGCATTTGTGGATGAACGTGGTGTGGAAATCTCAGAAGATAACCTGATTAACAAATTGGATATGTCAGCAGCTGTACCAAGAAAGGATGTTGAATTGTACCTCAGAACACCTTCATCATACAGCCGTTATGAAGGAGCAAAATACGAAGAAATACCTGGAAAATTTGTGAAAGTTGATGCTGATGGCGATGGCTATATTTCATTTGATGAAATTCTTGATGAAATTGACAGTTATTTTGACTTTGAATCAGAATTAAACTCAGATGATATTTATGAGTTAAACGATTTTTTCTTTTCGCAATAAGAAATCATCTTACACCTTCCTTAATCTGTCGTGCTGAAGCTTTAAATCACGCTTTTTAATATCTTCCCTCTTATCATATTCTTTTTTGCCACGTGCCAATGCAATATTTAATTTTGCATATCCTGTATCTGATATAAACAGTCGTGTTGCAACAATGGTGAATCCACGTTCTCTGGTTTTTCTTTCAAGTTTCCTTAACTCTGAGGCATTTAGAAGTAGCTTTCTGTCCCATGCGGGATCATGGTTCGAATATCCTCGGTTTGCATATTCAGCAATGTGCATATTACGTACCCAAAGTTCCCTGTTTTTAAAATAGCAAAACGTATCGACAATGCTGGCCTTCCCCATACGCAGACTTTTTATCTCCGTTCCGGTTAGCACTATGCCGGCTGTATACTTTTCGATAAACTCATAATCACGCGAAGCTTTTTTATTCCGTATATCAATTTTATTGGCCATTCTAACTAATTAAATTTTGTCTGTAGAATTCTTTATTATAGCTCTAACTTTTTATCCATTGCCTGTTATTTTAAAAGTTAGTGATACTTGTTGCCTCACACAAATGAATTTTTATATGGTGTTCCTGCAAAGTAAAAGTAAATTTGTGGAATATTCAGATTGAATTGGAGCAGAATAAAGAAAAAAATAAATTGATCGTTGTGCTTGGCCCAACCGCCACTGGCAAAACACAATTTGCAGCCCATCTTGCAAACCGGATACATGGTGAGATTATCAGTGCGGATTCAAGACAAATCTATCGAAAAATGGATCTGGGTACCGGTAAAGATTATGAAGATTATCTGGTCGATAACAAACATGTTCCCTGTCATCTTATTGATATACACGATCCGGGATACAAATACAATGTTTTTGAATACCAGAAGGATTTTTTGAAAGTATATTCCCTTATAAGGAATAAAGGAAAAACCCCTATTCTATGCGGAGGAACTGGCATGTATATCGAAGCTGTTACAAAAAGATATACACTTATAGCAGTCCCTGAAAACAAAGGATTAAGAAAAACACTGGAGAATAAAAGTCTTTCTGAGCTTGAAAAGATCCTTTCAGGTTACAGGAAACTCCATAATAAAACCGACTCAGATACAATTAAGAGGATTCTCAGAGCAATCGAAATTGAAGAATACTATAAAAACAATGTGGAAACAATCCGGGATTATCCCGATTTTGACCCGATTTATCTTGGAATTCACGTCGACCGTGAGGTTCGGCGTAATAGAATAACCAAACGCCTCCATGACAGATTGAAAAATGGAATGATCGAGGAAGTAAAAGATCTTTTAGACGAAGGAATTGATCCGGAAGTTTTGATTTATTATGGCCTTGAATATAAGTATATCACACTCTATCTGACAGGAAAAATAAACTATACAGATATGATTGAGAAACTTAACATTGCCATCCACCAGTATGCTAAAAGACAGATGACATGGTTCAGAAAGATGGAACGTGAAGGAATTCAGATTCACTGGATTGAAGGCCTCTTACCAATGGAGCGTAAAGTTGAACAGGCCATTTCAATCATTCAGATCAAATAACTTTATAATTTTTATACTCCATTATTCTTTTGCCGGTAAGTCTTTCAACAAAACGTTTGATTTTTTCTTTTCTTGAAAATGAATTTTTGGATATGTCGAAATCAAATTTCCAGTTTTTCATTTTGATCCTCGATTCCATTACTTTTGGATGAGAACCATTATAACGGGCCAAAGCATCTATCTCAGAATAATCAAATTCTTCAGCTTTCGCAATGTTCTTATCAACCCAGGCATCATCGTGCCAGAATTTATGAAAGCTTTTATGCTTATCCTGCAAAGCACGGGGATCTCTGACCCATCCATAATGAAATATATAGGCATCTAATGGTTTTACTCTAAGCTTTTCATCCTTTCCTTTTCTGAATCCCTGGGCATCACGATAAGAATATATCTTTTTATCGTTCCTTATCACACGTATTTCGTTTCTGTACCAGCTATAAGATTCTCCAATGTAATCATAGGAACCATAAAAATGCAAATACTTAAAAAGCAAACCTTCGACATTTTTGTCGTTCTTATATTTCTCCATACCTTCCTTTATAGTATCCAGGTATTTCTCATGAACCACCTCATCACCCTGAATATAGAAACACCAGTCAGTATCATCGGGTACCGCCTTCAATGCTTTGTTCGTTTCTTCAGCTAATACATACCCGCCTTCCCGAAGATTGTCATTCCAGATAGTCTCAATAATTTCAATTTTCTTTTTATCAATATTCCAAATAAGATTGAGGGTATCATCTTCCGATTTGCCAACTGCTACAATAAAATGATCACAAACAGGCAATATGGATCGTATTGATTCAACAACAGGATAATCATATTTCAGGGCATTTCTGATAAATGTAAATCCTGTGACTTTCATGAATTTTGAATATTAAACAAATTCTGACAAAAATAGAAAAAACAAGAATAGTATTTGGATCAGAAAAGGCTGCAATTCTATAGAGTAATTAACAAATCATACTCTTCTGCATTAAAGCTCTCTAAAAATAAGTAAAAAGATTATGGAATTGTTCAGGCAGCAATATACTCGAAAACTTCATGAATTACATCAGCATGGGTATCGCTATAGTTTTCCTTAAGCCATTTTCGCAACATAATTATTTCATATGATTTTAACCATTTAAACGATTTGATAATCTCTTTGCGAAACATTTCCTTATCGTGGCTTAACTGTTCCAGAATGATTTTTTGATGATCGAGCATTGTTGTCATGGGATTTGATGTATTACTAAATTTAACAAATCATTTTTCCGCAAAATCCATAGGTTAAATTATTGCAATATTTCATTGATTTATCTTATCTGACGATACAATATACGTACACTTTATAATATTAAACTGAGAATTAGACGAATTGTTTTATTTTCTTGATTAATACCATACTTTTTAACACTTTTTTAAATTTTATTTCACCATCAGATTACTATGCAATAAGAACATAATCAATCATCAAAGCAACATCCAGATCATTGATCCCGGTTTCTTTCAAATACTTTCTATCATTATGAAATGCTTCCCGAAACCATGCTTCATTGTTATTTGATAAACGTATAGCTTTTCGGTAGGCTTCCAGAGCCATATCCATTTTGCCTGCAGCCCAATAACAATGACCAATATTGAGATAATCGCTCTTGAGAGCCTTGATATCAATAATCTTCTGAAAATATTTGATCGCATTATCATATTTCCCCAATACAAACGAACACCACCCGATTGGTCTGAACACCTTATCATTCTGTGGATTTTCGTATTCAACCCGATAATAATATTTCAGAGCTTCCTCGAAATTTTCATCATCTATATTCAATTGTCCAAGATATGCCAGATTGCTCAAATCATTTGGTTCAACTTCAAGTATATGCTGATAATATTGAATCGCTTCTTTAATATTTCCTGTTTTCCTGTAACAGAATCCCAATTTCTTTTGCAACCATATTTTGTTTTTATCGAATAGTTCTGCCTGTTTGTATAATTCAATAGCCTTATCAAAATTTAAGATCTTTTGATAGCAAAATCCCATCTTTTCAAACAATTCAAAAGAACTTTCTTTTTGATTTAACCATTCGAAAAGTTGAATTGCTTCAAAATACTTATCAGTAGCAAAATAGAATTCAGTCAAATTCCTGACAGTTTTCTGATCTCCATAAATAATTTGTAATACTTCTGAGTGCAATATATCTGGTTCGATCCTGAAAATATCAATGAATTCTCTCCTGTTGGGGAATAGTTTGAAAAATCTATAGAGATCCTGTAAATATTGAGTATTTACTATTTTATTTTTAGATTCGCTTTTCAGTTTAAATTCATCCTCATTCATCTCATTCATCGCTTTCATCTCCATATTGAACATCTCAAGCATCATCTTTCTCTGTTCAACTGGCATGTACTGTATATTTAAACAAAATGAATATTTATCAGAATTACACATTACTGTTGATTGCTCAAATCCTTCTTTAAAGGCAGAAACATCTATTTCTTCTTCCACTCCCTCCAAAGCTTTCCCCACGATTTCATTTTCTCCCTGGAAAGGTAGAAACCAGTTGGCCATTTCTTTGAAAAAATCAAAATGTTTAAGATTGGCGAATGCTCCCATGAAAACATCAGCCCCCTCAATCTGCATTTTTGAGAACTGTTCAAGTTTTTGGTATACATCGGGTGCATCTTTAAAAAAATTTTCCCATTCAGGATTTTTATCTTCAAAGCTTCCTTTTTCAAGCAAATCCTTAAGCTTCAGTTTATCTTCCAGTTCCGACCTGATTTTCATCACGCCCGGAACAATCTCTTCCTGAATTTTCTTTGTTATCCTTTCCGTATCACTCGCTCTGATAAATTGTATCATAACAGCAAGGTATCTTTCTACGAGTAATTTCTCATCAGGAATTGATCTCAACCGGTCCATTATATCCCTGTATATGGGAATTCTTGAAGAAAAGATCAAAATACTGATAAAAATACCTATGATCGCCCGTTGTCGAACCCTGTAATCATCATCTTCCATAAGATCATATAGCAGGTAAATCTTTCCCCTGTCAAAATGGCGCATTTGAGAAAGTGTAAAAGCACTTACCAGCAATGATTTATTACTCCAGTTAATGTTCTTCTCACGAATGATTTGATTTGCTAACTCTTTTTCGGGAGCCTTGTAATGATCTTTTAACCAGTAATAATAAAACAGTTCTGTGATTTTTTTATGCCGGGGTATATTCTGTTCTTCCTGAGATGATTTTGTTTTTTTATTTTTTTTATCGCCTGTTTTCTCTGACAACTCATTTATGATAAGCAACGGATCAGAATTTACCTCCTCTTCGATCGTTTCGAGCTTATGAACAGTATCCTTTCTGCTAAAAAGATTATTTTCAAGAATCCATAGATCTTTTATGTCGTCTGTCAACTCAAACAATGATTGCTGAAGCTTATTGTGAATACGTTCCCGTTCAGGATCAGGAGCCAGCTCAAATGAATATTTAAGCATATTATGGTAGGTGTCCATAATAGAATTGTACTTATTATGAACATCTGATGAACTAACATGCGACTTCAATTCTGCAATAATATTCAGAGCGACAAGCAGTCGATTGTCAAGTATTGCAAGAGAAATATCATTGTCCTTTTTCTGTAATTCCGAATATGTCATAAGGAATAATCTGGTTTTATGACTTAAACATGCGCAAAAACCCTGCAAAACTTTTTAAAACTAATTTTTTGTCAGGTAAAAATACATTTGGTACAATTCCTCCACTACTATATATCGATTATTACTATGAGATACAAAAGAAGAATGCCAATTAACAGGGCAATAAATTGCACAAAAGATCTTTCCGGTGCTTTTTCAGTATGCAATTCAGGAATTAAATCAGCAGCTGCCAGGTAAATAAATCCTCCTGCAGCAAATGGAAGTACAGCCCTGGATAAAACCTCACCTGCCTGACTAAAGATCAAAACAGTCAATGCACCAAGATATGCTGTACAGGCAGAAAGAAAATTAAATATAAGTGCTCTGCGGGTTGAATACCCTGCATGAATAAGTACCCCAAAATCACCTATTTCCTGCGGCAATTCATGCATAAGCACAATGAATGTGGTTACAATACCTGTTTCTGTACTATATAAAAAGGCTGAAGCGATCAACAATCCGTCAAGAAAATTATGAAAAACATCAGCAATCAGATTTATTGGACCAAAAGGTTTTATCTCATTTAGAGAGTATATGGTATTATGGTCATGATGCCAGTGCAAAAACCGTTCAAGAATAAAGAATAACAGAAAGCCGATAAGCAATAATAAAGAAGGTGTTCCTGAATTGGAATACGATTCATAAGATTCCGGCAACAAATGAAAAAAAGCACCTCCTAAAAGTCCTCCCGTTGCCAATCCAACAAGAATCAGCTGCAAGCGTTTCAACTTTTCTTTTTTCAATGAAAGAAAGAAAACGCCAACTAACGAAATTATACTTACCAGAGACACACTAACTAAAGTCTGAATCCAAATTTTTATCATCTTCATAAACAAATTAGGAGGCAAATATAGGATGAATAACTTTCCCTGACTAACAAGAATAGTCAACTGATTTAAGGTTGTTCATAATCCAGATAAATTTCAGCAAGCTTTCTTACACTCGCTTCTACAAGATTCTTAAGTTCTGCAGGTTTTATTATATTGATTTTATCTCCGAAAGAAAGAAGCCAGTGAGCAATGTAATTGTAATCTGTAACTGCAAAACTCATTACGACACCATTGTCTTTTGGTTTTTCATCGATATAGCCAAAATAGTATTTTGTAGAAGCTATCATTCCTGATATGGAATTATCAAACCAAATCTGTACTTCGAACAATTCTGAAGTCTTCCATAAATCTTCGAGATATTTTGTTACGTTATCCTGATTTTTTTTTGAAGAAATCTCATCGCATAATTCCAGACTAAGAATTCTGTCAACCCTGAAATCTCTGAGTTCTTCTCTCAATTTGCAATGGCCGATCAAATGCCATGCATTTCCGTAAAATACCAATCCTACCGGATCAATAATTCTTCCACAGGTTTTTTCATTTGAATAAAAAGCATGGTATGACAGTGACAAACATTTTGATTCAGCCAAAGCCTGCTGAATAATTGTCATATAATTGTTCGGATAAATTTCATTTTCAGTATGATGATAAAAAACTTCGACCTGTGAATTCAAGCCATTTAAATATTCTTTTTCCTTTTCCGGCAGAACTGCCTTTATTTTATCTACCGCATTATTAAAGTTTTGTTTAACAGAGGTGTCGGTAAGTTTTTCCACAAGTTTATTTGCAATCAGCATAGCTCCTGCTTCATCACGTGTGAACATCACAGGAGGAAGATGATATCCGTCGACAAGAAAATACCCTTTTCCGGGTTCACTTCCTATGGGTACACCTGCTTCATCCAGTGCGCGAAGATCTCTATACACCGTACGCTGACTAATTTCAAAGCGATTAGCAATTTCAGATGCCGTTAACCATCTTTTCGTTTGAAGCTGAATTAAGATGGCTGTCAGTCGGTCGATTCGATTCATGATTAAATACTAATCAAAATAAGATCATAAAATATACAAAAATAGATTATTAAAATACAATCCTGAAATTGATTGCCAGAGGATAATACATACCTTTTCAATCCTCGTGAATGAATCATTAGATTGTTTTAAAACACAGACTTATCAAATAACATGAATACGATCCGGACAATGCAGGGTGGTTTACTATTAATTGAATCATGGTTTTGAAAATATAATTTGTAGTGTTACATCATGACATGATCTTAAAAAATAAAATAACACATATACCCCATATGTGCCTTAAAAGATTATCTCTGTATTTACTACTTAAACATCGATATGAAAATATTGTCTCAGAATCAATCCCACAATAAAGCTTAAAAGAGCTACACCCATGCTAAGCAACGCCATCTCTGAAAATCTTCTCGTAAATCTTTCATCTTTTACTACTGAGTAATAATAATTAAACGCCGCGATAATACCTATAGCTGATAGGAAAGTAATACCCAATGACAGGAATACATTTTTCAACAGCAGAAATGGCAGAATGAGTATAATCACCGTGAACAAATATGCTATACCTGTGTATATCGATGCCTTCACTGCATGTTTGTCATTCTCTTCCGATTTAGTTGATAAGTATTCTGATGCAGCCATGGAAAAAGTAGCAGCAATCCCGGTTATTAATCCTGTCAATGCAATTAACGGAGGATTCTGAAGCGCAAAAGTAAGACCTGCCAATGCTCCTGTAAGTTCAACCAATGCATCATTCAATCCCAGAACAACAGATCCCATATAGTTCAGTTTGTCTTCATTCAGCATATTGATCAACTGATGTTCATGTTTTTCTTCATCAACAATAATTAAAGGGATTTCAGGAATATGAGAAAGCTGCTCGTACAATTCCTGATCATCTGCCTCATTTTTTTCCATCAGCTTAAAACTGAATGTTGGACCCAGTATAATTGAAATTAAAGTGTATTTGATAATCTGAAACCGATTAGGAGATACATCCTGACCGGTTAATTTTTTATAGATTTCATAATGCCTGTTTTCATCCCGGGCAATTTGATCCAATATCTTAATATTGTTGGGGGTTTTTTGCCTGCCAGCCAGTTTACCATAAACTATACTCCCTGTAATTTCCTGCTTCTGAAAACGTAACAATAGTTTGTGTTGATCTTTTGTTATTGTCATTTCCGGATTTTATTTAAGTGCGATCAATCGCTTTGGTAAAAATAAAAATATCCTGTGAAATGAAGGACTTAAAATTGATTTTGATCCATGCCGCTCAATGACTACATTCGCTTATGATAAAAGAAAATAAGGATGGTATACATCTGTTGAAATTCGATATTCTGAATAAACAAAAAAATATCGTGCATTTCATCACAACCAGATATGGCGGCAATAGCCAGGGTTCATACTCTTCACTGAATTTAAGTTTGAAAGTTGGAGATATTAACAGCGTGGCTGCCGGTAACAGATCACTTCTTGCTTCTGCTCTAAAAATAAAAGAAGAACAAATAGTATTTCCCGATCAATATCATACAAATCATGTGAAAGAAGTTCATTCTGCAACACTCATATCAGATTTAGCCGAAACAGATGCTTTAATTACACAAACAACAGGCATTTGTCTTTGTGTACTAACGGCCGATTGTGTACCAATTCTGTTATATGATGTCAAAAAACATGCAATTGCCGCTATACATGCAGGATGGAGAGGAACAGCAGGGCGCATTATACCACGGACAGTCGAGCAAATGGTAAAAGTATATTATAGTCGGCCGAAAAATATTATGGCTGTTATGGGGCCTTCAATTTCACAGAGAAATTATGAAGTTGGTGATGAAGTTGCTGATAATTTCCGGGTTTTTTTTCACGATGTACCATCTGTTATCAGAAAAAACAAAGAAAGCGGAAAATTTCACATTGATCTTTGGGAAGCGAACAGGCAATTGTTGTTGCGCTATGGAGTTCAACCGAAAAATATAGAGATCTCAAATCTATGCACATACGACATACCCGAATTGTTTTTCTCTGCCCGCCGTGATGGCATTCAATGCGGAAGATTTGGTACCGGCATAATGCTGTTGTAATACCCTTTTAAGCTTTTTATTGAGAAAATTCCGCAAGTAGTTGATTCTGTCTTATAGTTTGTTTCATTTTCTCTAGTTTTGATATGAAATTAACAGACATGAACCTGAAAGAAACAAAACTGCAGATCAAAAACTGGAAAACCACAGAAATAATGGTCTACTGGCTGATCTGGACAGTGATTCTGTTTCTCCCTCTTATTTTCTGGGACTTTGGCGATGCTATGCAACGCCGGCGAATTATTGGTGGCTGGATAAGAATTTTCCCCTTCCTGATCATTTTTTTGATTCACAATCAGATATTACTGCCTAAGTTTCTTCTAAAAAACAAATATGCCGGATATTTTATTAGTACAATAATATTGATACTTGTTGTCAATTACATTTTTATTTATACCAATTTCTTTCATGATTTGCTCGATAAAATCTTTGATGGTATCAATGCCTCCGGCAATAATTTAGAAAAGTTACATGAAGGCCATAGAAAATCGGGAAGTCCCGGCATGCATCATGGTATGAGCAGTCATTACAAAAGATGGCATACACCATATTATCTTGTTTATACATACAATGTAATTATTTCAATCCTCATTGTTGGATTTAATGCAACTTTGAAATATACTACCCGGTGGTTAAAAGAGGAACAGAATAGAAAAGAAATTGAAAGAGAAACGCTTCGTTCACAACTCAGATCATTACAACATCAGGTAAATCCACACTTTTTTATGAATACGCTGAACAACATCCACGCACTTATCGAATACAATAAAAAGGATGCGCAGGAAGCAATTTTGCGACTTTCAAAAATGATGCGCTATTTGTTGTACGATCTGGAAAGTGGAAAGACGACCCTTCAAAAAGAAATAGATTTTCTGAATAGTTATATCGATCTTATGAAACTTAGGATCTCTGAATCAGTTGATCTTAAAGTAAACTTTCCTTCCAAAGTACCTGAAATTGAAATCCATCCCTATCTTTTTATTTCATTCCTGGAAAATGCTTTTAAATTTGGTATTGAAAACAGTAAAAATGCTTTTGTCCACGTAATTCTGGAAATTGTGAATGATGCCATTCATTTCAATGTGAAAAACAGTAAATACAATAATCAAACTGACAATGGAGATTATTCAGGCTTTGGAATAGAAAATGCCAGGAAAAGACTGAATTTATTATTCGGAACGGATTATGAATTAAGAATAACCGACAGTGATAATGAATTTGAAATAAACTTAATCGTTCCCTATGAAGATTAAATGTATTGCCATAGATGATGAACCTCTTGCTTTAAGGCAGATTACAGATTTTATTAAGCAAACTCCTTTCCTTGAATTGGTCGCTGACTGCAAAAATGCATTTGAAGCCATGGATGTACTTGAAAAAGAAAAAGTGCACTTGCTTTTTGTTGATATCAATATGCCAGGATTGAACGGTCTTGATTTTGTTCGTTCATTGACAAAAAAGCCTGAAGTAATTTTTACTACCGCATACAGTGAATTTGCACTTGAGGGGTTCAAAGTGGACGCTCTCGATTATCTTTTAAAACCAATTGGATATAAAGATTTTTTAAAGTCTGCCAATAAAGCAAAAGGGTATTTTGAAATGTTCGATAAAGCGAGTAAGAATGACACGGAAGACGAATATCTATTTGTAAAATCTGAATACAAGATCATCCGTATCGAACTTAAGGATATTAAATACATTGAAGGTATGCGTGAGTATGTTCGAATTCATACGTTAAGCACTAAACCGGTTATGACCCTGATGAGTATGAAATCACTTGAAGAAAAACTTCCTTCTGACAAATTTATGCGTGTGCACAGGTCTTTTATCGTAAACCTGCAACAAATCACCACCATAGAACGCAGCAGGATTATTTTCGATAAAGATGTATATATTCCCATTAGCGATCCATACAAGGACAAATTCCAGGAATTCATCGATAAACATATATATTGACAATATAGAGGGACCTTATTAAGGTATATGTTCACAAAATCGTACCGAATATTGATAAAAACTCGTTGTTTGTCGATTGCATTTTTAAGCAAGCAAATACTGTTCTATATTCACCTTCGATAATGGAATTTTATTAAATAAAAACTATTCGGAGAATGAAAAAAATAGTAATACTTTCGGTAGTTATGACATCCTTTATGTGGATAGCATCTTATACTGTATCTGCTCAGCCGGGTTATGGAAAAGGATTTCATGATGGTTCTTGCCCATGGATGACTGATTCATGTAGAATACAGCTGATGGTTGACGATCTTTCAAAAGAATTATCTCTTACTGAACAGCAAAAGCAGCAAATCGAAGAAATACACTATGCACATATCAGTGAAATGAGACAACTGCGCAGCAAGTATAAAAATGATTGTGTGGGAGAACGCGAAGCCCGCTTTCAACTCAGAGATAAGCTGGATAAAGATGTTAAATCAGTGCTGACGAAAGAACAACAGGAACAATTTGATTCCTTTATGTGTGAAAGAAGAGGTCCGCATGATAAACATCACGGACATTGGAGATAGATATAGGTTCAGAGTAAGATCAAATCGTAGGGTTGCCCCGTCTGATTTTTCAGATGGGGCTTTCTTTTTTAAGCCTATATAGTTATTTTCGTTATCATTTTTTTTGCCACATGTATCTTATTAAATTGCTGCGTCAACCCTATCCAATAATTGAAAACAAATGGAAAATCATTATTTCAATAAGTCTGTTTATTACCCTCTTTATGTTGCTGTTTCAACCTTTTGGGTTGCAGGCTTTCAGAAGTCAGATTAAGTATGTTATACTTACAGGGTACGGCTTTGTTACCTTCTGTATACTGGTATTTAACCTGATTGTACTGGAAACTGTCTTCAGCATGTTGTTCAAAGAAGAAAACTGGACTGCAGGAAAACAAATACTCTGGCTTATCTGGATTTTGTTTACTATTGGCTCAGGTAATTTTTTCTTTTCTCAGGCAGTGTTTATGAGTATCAGAATGAATTTTCATGCCTTCTTCTTTTTTCAACTTTACACACTGACTATTGGGGCAATACCAATACTGATACTTACTCTCTACACTCAGAATTATCTCCTGAGACGTAATATTCAATCAGCAAATCAGATCTCAGGTGAACTAAAAAATCATTCAGCGGGTGAAAGAGAGTTGACTGACAATTTTATTTTGTTGGCGGACAACCGGAAAGATAAATTGCAGATCGGGATGCAGAACCTTTTGTATATCGAATCGGAAGGCAATTATGTTTCAATAGCATGGTTGGATTCGGGAAAAATTAAAAAAACCTTACTGAGAAGTACACTTAAGAGAATAAAGGAACAGATTATTCATCTTCCATATTTGTTTCAGTGCCACAGGGCATTCATTGTTAACTGCAAGAACATTACAGACGTAAAAGGCAATGCCCAAGGCTTCAGGCTAAGGCTCTTATCTTGCGATTCGGTAATCCCCGTATCCAGAAATTACCTTCATACCTTCAGGCGATTGATGAAAAAACTCTGAAAAATTCCCCTTCTTCTGCCTTTTCTTTGTCATCTGTCACATAACTTTGCATTCTATCCCTGAAATTTTTATTGTTCGTTTTTGGCTATTATTCTTGCTGAAGAATCAATTATCAAAAAATCAAATTGTTAAATTAAAAAGTATCAATCATGAAAAAACAATGGATTATTTTACTAACCCTGGTTATTTTACTTATCGTCGGACTAACAATTCATTTTAATAAAGGGAACATGTTCTCAAGTGGTGATTACGCATTCGACTATTTTGCAGCTGGAAGATTTTCAATGGGGGTATTCTCAGCAGGTATGTTTTCAGCAGGAATTTTCTCAATCGGGCTGTTCTCCATCGGGATTTTCTCAGTAAGCGTTTTTAATGTAGCTTTATATGGCCTGGGATTTTTTATTGTAGCATGGCATAAACGGGTACCAAAAGTGGAAATTATGGAACTGGAAGAAAACAAGGTTTCGGCAATATAGAGTTTTTTAAATCATTTACCTCATCCCCTGACCCCTTCTCCAGGTGGAGAAGGGGAAATCTACTGAAATGCTTTTTGTAACGGGTACTGCCCCCTCTCCATCTGGAGAGGGTTGGTCAAACTTCGCTGAAGCTTCGTATGAGAAAAGGTGAGGTGTTATTATAACCAAAATTTGTAGTAAATTGCTATTATGATCGAAAATTATAAACTGAATAAACTTGTTGGCCCTTCCGGTGTTGCAGCCGGTTACATCCTTCTTTTGTTTGGCCTGATAACCATTTATTTTACTCTCACTGCCATTCCTGTTCTGTTGATTGGCTCTGTTATGGCATTTTCATACAGCGGAACAAGAATTAATCTTACCAGAAGACGCTATCAGAAATATGTAATGTTACTGGGGATTATCCGGACAGGAATATGGCTTCCCTTTGAAAAATCAGATAAAATAATGATTGAGGATTATAAAGGGAAATATACATCCTATAGTCGAAGCAACCGCAAATCTGAAATTGCAATTCAGGATCACAGGTTATTCATGAGATCAGATTATTACAGAAAGAAAATACCTCTTGCCAGGTTTGACAATAAACAGGAAGCACAAAGAAAAGTTCAGGAGTTACAAAACATGATCGATTCGCTATAACTCCAAACACAGGTTTTAATTTATTCTTTTCAGGTCGTGGTCAAAAATCAGTCTCTCTCCCTTTTTCGTTGCTGTTTCAACACGTTTCCATTCATATATGATTACTGCAGGAGCTCCATCCATTGAAAGTATTTCCAGCTGTTTCAACTCTCCTCCTTCCCATTCCATATCAACCTCAAAATTTCCTCTTGCTTTTAATCCTTTCATTGAACCTTTTAGCCATACATCAGGCAAAGCCGGCAAAACATGGATGATACCATTCTGACTTTGTAACAGCATTTCTGCAATCCCTGCAGTACCTCCGAAATTTCCGTCAATTTGAAAAGGAGGATGTGTATCAAACAGGTTGGGCAAAGTAGATTTTTCCAATAAGAATCTGAGATGCCTATAAGCTTCATTTCCATCCTGTAATCTTGCATAGAAATTTATTATCCATGCCCGGCTCCAACCTGTATGACCGCCTCCGTATTTCAGCCTTCTTGATAATGTTTTCCTGGCGGCTTTCATAAAATCAGGAGTTTCTTCCGTAATTTGTGTCCCGGGATGTAAGCCCAGCAGATGAGAAATATGCCTGTGTCCCGGTTCATATTCCTTATATTCTTTGATCCATTCCATAATTGTACCATCCGATCCTATTCTTACCGGAGGTAAACTATCCATCAGGCTTTGCAAATCTTTGGAAAACTCCTGATCAACACCCAAAATCTCTGAAGCTTTCCGGCAATTTGTAAGAACCTCTCTTATGATCTGAATATCCATTGTCGGAGCATAGGTAAGTTTGAACTCTTTTCCGGTAACCGGATCGATATAACTGTTCTCAGGAGAATATGACGGAACCGTTACAAGATAACCATCATGATCATGTACAAGAAATGTCTGAATAAACTCAGCGGACCCCTTGATAATCGGATACGCTCTCTCACGCAGGTAATTGGTGTCATTTGTGAATTCAAAATGTCTCCAGACCGGAAATGTCATCCAGGCACCACCTAAAGGAAACATTCCCCAGTACACACCGTCAATAACACCTGTCTTACCATATACATCGGTTGTATGATGCATGGTCCATCCATCGGCACCATACATTTCCCTGGCCGTCACTGCGCCCGGTATGGTAATAGCCTCTACAAAATCAATCAATGGCTCTACCGTTTCCGAAAGATTACAAACTTCTGCCGGCCAATAGTTCATTTGTATATTAATATTTACATGGTAATCCGATCCCCAGGGAGCCCACAGATCTTTATTCCAGATTCCCTGCAGATTCGCCGGAAGTTGAGCGGGCCTGCGGGAAGAACCCATTAGTAAATATCGACCAAACTGAAAGTATGTAGTAATCAAACCGGGATCGTTCTGGCCTTTGCGAAATCTTTCCAATCGTTTGTCCGTGGGCATTGTATTTAATGTATCATAGTCTGTAAGTTTAAAATCAACACGCTGAAATAATTCTGCATGATCGGCAATATGGTTTTTGCGTAAATAATCATACGATTTCATTCTTGCATTGGCAATTGCATCATTGCATTTTTTCTTGGGATCAATGGTCCGGTTATAGTTCAGATCATGAATACTATAATCTGTTGCTCCATTAAAGAGAAGAATGGCCCTTGTTCCATCTTTTAATAGCAGTTTATCCCCTTCAGCAGAAATATTCCCATTGTACTTTAAAGGCACCAGTCTCGCATAAAATTTCATATGCTCACCTCCTGGTCCAAGGTCAGGATTTTCTTCATCTGCAATCTGACCTGTCAATTCAAGACTGTTATCTGCAACTCTAATTTCCGCATCTTTCCCACGAGCCATTTGTATATCCATATCAAGACCTCCCGGTTTTTCCGATTCCATATAGATCACCATCACATCATCAGGTGCAGAAGAAAATATTTCATATTTTATAGCATTATCACCTCTTTTAAAGG
Organism: uncultured Bacteroidales bacterium; assembly: GCA_964406315.1. Taxonomy (GTDB): domain Bacteria; phylum Bacteroidota; class Bacteroidia; order Bacteroidales; family UBA10428; genus UBA10428. Next base: position 94,516 of record CAYORG010000002.1, read on the forward strand.
AAACATTTACAATTCCTGTTCCCAAATTCAATTCACGACGATACTGACTAATTTCACTCGTTGTGTCTGAATAATGAAAAAAGATATCGGCTAATACCTGATAAGAATGAAGTTTATATGGTGTGCCATTCAAATACTGATCAGCCAGGATTTTTGCTTCCTGTATTTCTCCGCTGAGTATCTTCTCCCTGATTTCAGGGAGAAACGCAAGGGCTTTCGGATTGTTGTTATTGATTTTTGATCCTCCCCATAGTGATTCTTCATTTACCTGTATGCGCTCAACAGATGTATTCCCAAATACCATGGCTCCCAGTCTGCCATTACCAACTGGTAAGGCTTCTGTCCATTCCTTTGCAGGTGCATCAAACCAAATCAGTGGATGAGTCAGCTCTTGCTTTTCAGATTTACAGGAAATAACAATTACACTAAAAATTGCCGGAAAAATGAATTTTATACATTTCATCAGTTAATAATTTATTTTAATTGTCTGATGGAACTTCCATGTTTCATTGAATTATTATAATTCTTGTTTGTTTTTGCAAAACATGGAAGTTTCATAATCTAACTTTTTTTTTAATTTTCAAAGTTAATTTTAATTCTCAGTATCAACAGTCTCTTTGCCTGTAAACATTGCTTTTTTACCTCCGAAAGGTTTTGTTTGAAATATTCAAATTGACTATAAGTTTTGAACAGCTTCAAACAACAGGCTGTTTTCTATTACTTTTTTCTTATTTTCACGCTTTGATTATATGATCATTTATTAAAAAACAAATTCATACAATTATGCGAACCGGAGTACAAAAACTTTCCATCGGGGAAAAAATAGGTTATAGTTTGGGCGATAGCGCAGCAAATTTTGTTTTCCAGACCACCATCTTTTTTCAGATGGTATATTTTACCAATGTTATGGGTGTCTCACCCGGAAAAGCCGGAACACTTATTCTTATAGCAATGGGTTGGGATGCAATTTTTGATCCGGTCATGGGAATTCTTGCCGACAAGACCAAAAGCCGGTGGGGAAAATTCCGTCCCTGGCTCTTATGGTCTGCTTTACCATTCGGTGTTATCTACTACCTCGCTTTTATGGCTCCGGATGTTGCAGAAGGCATGAAGTTGGCCTATGGTTACATAACCTTCTTGCTTCTGTGGACTATATACTCAGTCAATAACCTGCCTTATTCAGCCCTTGGCGGAGTAATGACAGGAGATGTGGTTGAACGAACAAGCATTGCTTCTTACCGTCAGGTAGCTGGTATGGGGGCAGCTTTTATAATCCAGGGCTTTTTTATGCAGATAGTAGATTATTTTTCAGGACCTGATAATGTAAATGTTGTACATGGCTGGCGAATGACAGTTGGTATTTTTGCTGCAATTGCTATTGTTTTTCACCTCATCGCTTTTTTAACCACACGTGAACGTATTGTTCCTCAGAAGGAAGAAGAATCAACAACAAAAGAAGCCTTTGCCGATCTGTTCAAAAACGGACCCTGGATCGCAATATTCCTTACTACCCTGTTTATTTTCACCAATCTTTCCATGCGAGGTGGAGTGCTGTATTTCTATTTTTCTTATTATCTGGATAGCGCCACTTTACAAAGCTTCCTGGGTAATTTTGGCTATAATGTTGATAACTATACTGTTCTGTCAAGGTCATTTGGATTATTTAATATGAGTGGAATGGCTATTACTATACTGGGAATTATACTTTCCAAACCACTTTCGGAACGATTTGGTAAACGCAATGTTTTTCTGGTTGGCCTGATTATGGCAACCTTTTTCTGCGGTATTTTCGGTCTGGTTTCTCCATACAATCCATGGGCCACATACCTTATAAATATCGGACAAACTTTATTCTTTGGAATTACCATTCCATTGCTATGGGCTATGATTGGTGATGTGGCTGACTTTTCTCACTGGAAGTTTAATCGCAGAGCTACCGGTGTAATATTCGCAGCAGTAGTGTTTGCCTTAAAATTCGGTTTGGGACTTGGAGGAAAGTTACAGGGATTTGTTCTCACACTTTTCGGATATGACCCTGCAAATGTGACTGAGACGGCTGTATTGGGAATACGCCTGACAGCCAGTTTATTCCCGGCAATTATGTTTGTGGTTGCTGTTCTATGTCTGTTCTTTTATAAGATCGATAAAACAATGGAATTCAAGATACAGAATGAGTTAGAAGCACGAAGAAAATAGAATTCAACAGAATCTTAATTCCGATCATCAACAATTGGAAATATTCGGTGTATGTTCGTTCCAAAACTATATCTGAATCAGGTATCAAGTAAACTATTATTCAGACAATAATAAAACGCTGAAAATTTCTTATATTTTGTGCAATATCAGCACTTATGCTGAGTTGTTTCAGAGCTGATCTTTCCTCTATTGGCGTTGAAAAATCCTCTGTTTTCTTATCCATCAAACCAGTAATCCTATTTTTTTACTTCTGCTGGCAAAGGCTTGATCTTATTCATAATAAAACCGAAAATCAATCCCAGAATGCACAATCCCCAGGCATAGGAAACAAGAACTTCATCAATTCCCCTGAGAATTGCCGGAACGATCACTCCGATCAAACAAAAGAATATGGAAAAATTAACACTGTACCTGTTAATCTTAGGATATATCCACATTACCAGAACAAGGAAGCCAAGAGACATGGTCATTGAAACGAAGAAAAAGGTAGCATCAACAAAATTACGTAGGATCAGTGCCAGGATAATTCCAAGTGTCATCATCACAGCCATGGTAATGCGCATGGTGATAAACAACTTCTCCGGTTTTATGAGTTTCGATTTTTCCAGAAAATCCTGCGTCACAGAGGCTGCAGAAGTAAAAAGATACGTGTCAGCAGAGGAAGATATTGCCGAATAAATAATTACGACGGACAAGCCTGCCAGACCAGCGGGAAGCAACTTGCTAAAACCTACAATAAGAGCAGATTCAGCCTGGAGGTCAGGGATAGCGATTCGAATAACCATCCCGATCATTAAAAGTATTACACCGATAATGACATAAAATATTGAAGACAGAATTAAGCTACGTTTTAAATGTTGTTGATTCTTTATAGCATATACTCTCTGCCATAATTCAGGCGAGGCCATCGGAATAAAAAATCCTGCAAGGAAAAAGCTCACCAGCTGCTTAAGAGGAATTTTAAACAAATCAACGAATTGGATCTTCGGCCGGACATGAGTACTCATCAGCAAGTAAACCATTAATATAAACAAGAGAAAAATTCCTATAGTTTGAATAATATCTGTCTTTACCACTGCACTAAATCCGCCTGCAACAAGATAAAGTAAAATGATCACACCGATAATTATAACAGAATAGTCATAGCTTATGGGAGTGTATTCATCAATAACCTTTGCGCCTGCAATGAAATTTAACACCACCCATCCAAACATAATGACAATAACAATAATGGTAGCAAGATACCCTGCAAACTTACCTTTCGTGTAAAAAAAGAAATCAGGGAGAGTATAAAACTTTCTTTCATCTGCCAGCTTCTTAATTTTCTTTCCGAAAAAATAAAAAACAAACAAGCCGAAAACAGATCCGATAAAATACCACAGTGCTCCCAGCCCATACATAAAAACCAGTGCAGTATAGGTCAAAAGAATAGCGGCCCCTATTCTGCTTGAAAAAATGGTGGATGTTGCCTGAAATGAATTCAATTTTCTGTTAGCAATCAGATAATCTTCTTTTCCTTGTTTCCGGCCTGTCCAGAATCCAACAACTAGCACAACTACAAAATATACAGCAATAAACAAATAATCAAGTGTGGTTAACATAATAGACAGAGTTTAAGTTTGTAAAAAGAATTTTTCACTCATCCGACACCTTATAAATTTTTTTATTCTTGTCCGTACTTTCGATGCATTCTTCAAAAACAGAGGCAATTCTCTTGAACTGCTTCGATTTGGGATGAAGCTCATCATACCATCCTTTTTTTTCATCCACTGCCCCCCTGCTGTCAATATGATACACATTCTCATATTCCCGGCCTACATCAATAAGCATTTCATTAAAGTGATAAATCATTCCAAAAACAACCGCCTTTTGCTCCTTTTCGTTTCTGTAGCCTCTTAACAAAAGAGGAGTTTCTAACCAAATGCCGTTATTTGTGAGTTTGTTGACAATAGGCCTGATAAATCCAAAACCAATTTTTGAACCGGGAATGGCATAATCGTATCCCTGTGTTATCACCTTCAGATTTTTAAACTTTTTCGTTTCCTCTTCAATGCTTTTGAATAAGAGTTTATACTGAAGTTTAAACAGTTTCATTAACCCAAAAAACTCTTTGTTCAGACAAATATCTGCAAACCGCACCTTCCCTTCACTTGTCGTCAGATCAGCTTCAATAATTGCAGGTACTTCACTTCTCCTGTCTACTAGTTGAGCAAGCCTGTAACCTCCAACAATGTCATTTCCGCCTCCGCTGATTAAAAATACATCGGGGCTCAAAAGAGACAATTTCTCGATATATTCCTGTTCGTATAAAATATTGGCTATCCAATCGCCTCCGTATGCCAGACTGTTAATTGCATAATTTCTCCTGCTTTTGTTCAGCTGATCAATAATATCGCTTATAAATAAGGGGTATTCAAACCAGGAATCTCCTTCAGCCAGAATAATCTTCGAATAATCGCCTTTCCTGATCTTTTTCCAGAACAATTTCTCCCGGTGTTTTCTGCTTCTTTTATTGAATCTTCCCAGCATACCTATATCCGCTTCGGAAGCATTTTTAATTGTTCCCTCATTCATATCGAATATTCTCAGCAGCATCGGACGCAGATCACTAAACGAAATGTCCTTTTGCCTGAATAGTGCATCAAATTCATCGTCTGAAAATTCTCTGGGTGATTTGATCAGGCTCTCTATCAGTTCAACTTTCGATGGCATTTTAATAAGTAATTTTAAGTTAATGAGCAGAAACAAAAGGTATTCATATTCGATCCAATTGTATTGAAGTATTATTCATCTTGAGGTATTGGAATATTATACACCATACGAAGATCTATGATCACCCCATCTTTGAAAACAATGTTCTTCTGCTCCCGGTTATCTCCAAATCCAACAAGTGGCAGACTGAAATCCACTTTCTGATCGGCCTCATATTGTGCATAGCTTCTCCCCAGTGAATGACCTGCCCTGCCTTCAACATATATATTTCCGGTTATGCGAAACCTTCCGAAAAATGAGAGATCAATGCTTTTGCGTTCGATATAATCTCCTTTGCAATCAGAATCTCCAAGGTAATAGGTAGTGACCAGGCCAAAATGACTAATTCCCGCTGTAAACCAATCATTTACCTTGTAATTGATTTTTGCATAAACAGGCAATAACCCGGTGATTGACCACCGACCTGACAATTGCCAGTTCAGGTTGATCAAAGGCACCAGGTAAGGACCAAAAAGTTCCTGGTTATACATGGCTCCAAAGCTCATGGTCAGATTGTCGCGGAATTTTTTTTCAAACATGGCCATACCTCCGTATTGAAAATGCTTTCCATCGATGTTATTGAGGTCTGACATTAATCTGGGGGCAAAGAAAAGCTGAAGGCCCCGACCTTTGGAAAATTTCTGATAAAGCCCTGTCCGCAAAAGAAAACCGTGGATACGTATCGGATTCGCAATTTCCGGAGGCAGAGTCTCTCCATTGGTAACATTAAAATAAAAATAATTTAAACTGTTATACCAGATCGTCTTTTCATTAAACTTTACAGGTACTACCAGGTTGACCATTGCAGCCACTTCAGTGGCATTATTAGTCAAAACAGAGTCATAAGATTGAGGAGATCCGTAGCGACCTGAAATAGTTAAGATATCAAGTGTTTGCTGACCGGTCAGAGATACACCAACGCATATGCCCAGCGCAAGAATTATAAGTCGTTTCATGACAGCAATTTAAGAAAAAAAACAATAGTTACAGGAGGGAGTATTAACACCTCCCTTCCGAGGATGCCGTCAATTTAAAGAATTTCTTTGTTTGCTATCGAAAAATCAATGTTTTATTGTACTCAGGTCCCCTATATCCAATCTTCAATGGTATCGTCCCATATATGAATATCTCCTGTAAAATTGCCTGTGAGAGTCTCTCCGTCATCTAACAAGAGATCAAAATCTATAACCCAGTTCTCTTCATCCTTCTGAACATTCACGGTTCCTCCGTTAATATCTCTGGCAACAGTATAACTGTAATCAATAAGATCAAGTCCTATTGCAATAAATCCTTCTGAAAAAGTAAATGGCCCAACATTACTTACAGAGTAAGTATATTCTCCCTCGGATATTTCACCGGACGTGGAAGGTATCATATATCCGAAAAAAAGACAATCACCTGCCCCGCTGTACTCAGGTTCAACACCTGTTATACCAGCCGTCATTTCTATTCCAGGTGAATACAATTCAATCTTAAACCACAAATTTGTGATCCAGATCAGTCCGTTATTCAATTCATAACTGGTACCCTGATAAGTGAAACTGTTGGAAGTATCACCGGTGTTATCATCCTTATTGCAGGCAAAAACCAGCACAAATGCCAGTAAAAAAATCGTTTTTCGCATAATATAAAATGTTTTAATAGTAAAAACTTTGAAAATACATCAATCATCGCATTCTGTAAACACAAAGTATCAACACATTGAAAAATATCAATCATCCAAAATCGAATCCATTGAATATGACATACTCCCTTGTTGTACAACACATGAATAGCATTATTCCAGCTCTAATGAAATGGATCTGCCTTGTCGGCAGGTAAGCCGGTTTTTTGTATCTTGTTGATTAAAAATCATTACAATGCATAGTATCATGCAACCGGACCATTTATGGTGTATGCAAAAAAATAATCAGGCAATTAAAAGACGTATTTTGTACAAATTTCGAGTGATAAAAATGTATAAAACAATAAAAAAGCAATTCTGCTGTAAATGGGAACTATGATTGCATATTGCGGCTTAAGGTGTGATAATTGTCCGATCCATCTGGCAACTTTAGAACAGAACAAATCCCGGCAAAAAACAATGAGAAAATCAATAGCCGAGCAATGTTTTAAACTTTACGGGATGCATCTGCAACCCGGGGATGTAAACGATTGTGATGGATGTACCGCTGGCACCGGTAGGTTGTTTTCAGGATGTTGGAATTGTGAGATCAGGAACTGTGCCAGTCAGAAAGGTATTGAAAGCTGTGCATACTGTAGTGATTATGCTTGCGAGAGACTGAAACAGCATTTTGCACTTGATCCTGGTGCACAGTTACGACTTGAAGAAATCCGGCAGACAATGAATAAATAACAATGCACGTCGTGCCTGCCGACTTATCTTCTATAAAAAAATCATCTTCAAATTAAATAAAACAAAACAACTCAACTTATTAAACTTTAGCGATTACCTTTATAGCAACTAAAAAACAAGAATAAATGCAAATTACTGTAAACAGAAAAAACACAAAATTTCTCCCGGATGCCAGCAGGGTAATTGCACGTTTTCTTTATATTGATGATGAAAGGATAATCAGTACAATACGTTTTGTATTGAATATGTCTGAAGATGAGGCATCATTAGTATTAAACCAGGTCCTAAGGGATTATTCCATACGGCATAGAAATATTTCAAAAATATTTGAAAAGCATTTTAATAAAATCGCACATTTGTTTGCACAGTTAAACATTGATCCTCAATCACTTGATATTTCCCGTAAAATCCTTATTGGTTCCTATTTTACACAGGAATATTCGATTGAATCAGCTGCTTTTTTTAATCCTTCCATTGTTGAACATCCTGATCAGTCTGAGATAAACCCGGATGAAAAAAGAGTAATATTAAGTTTCAGGGCTACAGGAGAAGGGCACATTTCGTCGATAGTTTTCCGTACGGGAGTAATTGATAAAAATAATAACCTTGCAATGGAACCTGTGGGTAAGATGCAGGAAGAAGCTGAACATATTCAGAGACATGTTTACAATAAAGAAACGTTCAAGAGCAAGCTGGATGAAATGCAGGATTTTCCTTCTATAGTTCCATCCGATATAATACTGGATAGTCTAAATGATAGATTTACGTATGGCGAACTACGGAAATGCATTGAAGAAGAAAGAAAGACACTTCACCTCGCTTCCGATAAAGGGATACTTTTTAATCAGATCATGTGGCTGGCTTCGTCACATTACGAACTTGAATTTTCTTTAGATACTAACATTTCTGAAAGGGTTGTTTTCCCTGTATCGGTAAACGAAAAAAATGGTATTGAAGATGCCCGTTTCGTAAAATTTAAAGATGATAATAAAACGATATATTATGCCACTTACACGGCTTATGATGGAATTACAATATTGCCCAAACTGCTTGACACCAGCGATTTTTATCACTTCAGGGTAATGCCTTTGCATGGTGAGATTGTTCAGAATAAAGGTATGGCCATGTTTCCCCGAAAAGTGAATGGAAAATATGCGATGCTTTGCCGGTTAGACGGCTTTAACAATTACCTTGCCTTTTCTGATAATATTTCTGTATGGCGCGAAGCTAAATTATTACAGCAACCCAAATTCCCATGGGAATTCGTTCAAATAGGCAATTGCGGTTCCCCTATAGAAACCGAGGAGGGGTGGTTGGTGATAACTCATGGAGTAGGCCCTATGCGGGAATATGTTTTAGGCGTATCTCTATTTGATCTTCAAAATCCTGAAAAAGAATTAGGAAGATTAAAATCACCCCTGCTAATGCCAAATACTAAAGAAAGGGAAGGTTATGTGCCCAATGCATTATATTCGTGCGGGTCCATTATTCATAATAAGGATTTGATCATACCCTATAGCATGTCCGATTATGCTTCTACCTATGCTACTGTTAATTTAAGAGAACTCCTGAATGAATTGAAAAACTCAAAATAGCAACAAACATTCTAATTCCTCTATGAACAGTTTAACAAACTGAACTGATTCTTTACCAGGCTTTAACAATCACCGCATACTGTATTTTATTGACAATGTGTGAATGATGTAACTCTTATTCTGAATTATGTAATGGATTCTGCAAACACTGGAAGTACATTTATTAACATTTATTAAGCACACCTATGGGATTCAGAGAAAAATGAACATCATAAAAAATTTATTATATGCTATTGCCGGATTACTGACCGTAATTTGGCTTATCGCCTTTTTGGGCTTTAACGCATCCGGAATGATACATGCATTGCTCGCAGCAGCAATACTCATTTTTCTTAATCTGATAGTATTTAACAATCAATTATCTAATGAATAAGACGCATCCGTATTGTATTAATAAAGAACTGATTAAGTACCGGATTAAAACTGGCATTGAATATTTTGTGGTTAGTGATCATTTAAACTGACTTTATCATTAAGATATGAAGCACTTTGCCAATGATACTGACATGAATAATAAATAGACCCAATATAATTTGGAATAATGACCATTAATGAATTAATCATCTTAATTTATCTTTTCTAATAAAACCGGTTATGGAAGGATCAACAGTATTTATTTAATTCTACATTTATAATAAGTTTGAACTAAGAAAATATGAATCCTTTTAAAGCACAATGAAGAACTTTCCATACCATTCCTTGTTCTTGTTATTGCATTATCTCAAATAATTTTCTTTGCTTTTTAAGTTATAAAGTACGTTTCTTAATTTATAAATAAAACATCCAACAAACATGAAAACAAATAAAATGAAAAAAGTGTTGATTGCGCTGGATTATGACCCAACCGCACAAAAAATAGCAGAAACAGGGTATTCCTTAGCTAAAACAATGGGAGCTGAAGCTATATTGCTGCATGTTATATCAGATCCGGTGTACTATTCTTCAAGGGAATATGATCCGATTATGGGTTTTTCAGGTTACCTGGAAGCGGGTCAACTGCAACTGGATAGTGTTGAAGGACTGAAAAAGGCATCTCAGCATTATCTTGAAAAATCAAAACAACACCTTGGTGACAAAACAATTCAAACCCTGGTAAAAGAAGGTGATTTTGCTGAATCTATATTAAAGGCTGCGAAAGACTTGCATGTTGATATTATTATTATGGGTTCTCACAGTCGAAGATGGCTGGATAAAATACTAATGGGAAGTGTTACGGAAAAATTATTGCGACACACTTCCATACCAATTTTAATCATACCGACTAAAAGACATGATTAAGCAGATTTTATATATTTGTTACGAAAAATACAAGTGATTGATCATCAATTATGCATATGGTAATGGAGCCTCAATTGTCGGCTTGAAAATAGTAGCCAAGAGAATATGATTTACAGCAAGTAAGTCAGAAACAGAAAATATTTATAAAATTTATTCGGAAAGTTTCCTGGGATCGAATCATCTGCACCTTATTCTTGGCGAAGCGTAAAACATTGTAAAGGATACCATGGTTTATCTGGCTAAACCGAAAACAATAAAAATGAAAAATGAGCAAGCAAAAACAAAACGGAGAAAAGCTTAAGACCATTCTCAATTTGTTGGAAAGCAAAGACGGTAAGGTACGGAAAAAAGCGCGAAAGTCGCTTGTGGCTATTGGAAAACCAGCTGTTCCCTATTTGTCCGGGATATTGGTTAATTCCAAGGTATACAAGGCTCGCTGGGAGGCGGCCAAAGCACTCGGTGCCATTGTCGACGTAAAAGCTATTCCCTCTCTTGTGAAAGCGCTTGAAGATACTGAAAGTGATGTTGCATGGCTGGCAGCAGAGGCGTTGGAAAAATACAAGAAGGCGGCATGGCCGGAACTATTAAATGCATTAATCGAGAGAGGAGCTGATTCCATCACCTTACGCCATGGTGCCCATCATGTTCTGAGGAAACAGCAAAAGAAAGGTTTCAATGATTTGCTAAAAACCCTTAGAAAAGCGCTTGAATCCAACGCTGTACCGGTAAATACCCCAATAGCAGCTTCTAATATTCTAAACAAATTGACAGAGCATTCAATGAATTTAAATAATAAATAACAATGACTATTCAATTTAACACAGACCATAATATAACAGGAAACGAAAAACTTAGTTCCCCGTTAATTGCCTTAATAGAAAAAGAATTAAAAAGATTTAGTGATCAAATAACACGGCTGGAAGTGCATCTTTCGGATGAGAATGGAAAAAAAGAAGGGGTGAACGATAGACGTTGTATGCTCGAAGCCAGGATTGAAGGCAAACAGCCAATTGCTGTTACAAATTACGCAAATACCCATGAGCAGTCAGTGTCAGGGGCAATTGATAAATTAGTGACTTCACTTGACACAATATATGGAAGAATGAAAAATCATTAACAACAATCAATCTTCGGGCTTTCTATAATGCTGAAAAATTCGAATAATTATATAGAATTCCTACTATGAAATCTGATAATAAACAACCCAAATCCCCCAATTCACGACAAGGATCTAATTCGGAAGAAAAAGTCGATATGAAATCCATTTCATTAGAAGAGCTAATGAAACAACTAGATTCATCCCCTGAGGGTCTCACTGAGGCCGAAGCAAAGAAACGGTTAATTCAATATGGCCTTAATGAGATTGAAGAAAAGAAAACCAATCTTTTCCTAAAATTTCTTACCTATTTTTGGGGTCCCATTCCCTGGATGATCGAGGCGGCTGTTATCCTTTCGGCAGTAGCCCGGCATTGGCCGGATTTTGCCATTATTCTTCTTTTACTTGTTGCCAACGCTGTAATAGGCTTCTGGGAAGAACACGAGGCGGGGAACGCCATCGACGCCCTGAAGGCCAAGCTGGCAGTTAAAGCCCGGGTGAAACGGGACGGGAAATGGGTCAACCCGGCTGCGCGTGAGTTGGTGCCTGGCGATGTCATCCGATTACGCCTGGGTGACATTGTGCCAGCGGATGCTCGTTTGCTGGAGGGTGACACAGTAGAAGTGGATCAGTCTGCCCTAACGGGAGAGTCATTGCCCGCTACATGCAAATCCGGAGAGGCGGTTTTTTCCGGTTCAATTATTCGTCGTGGTGAAATCGGAGCTCTGGTTTATGCAACAGGTACAAACACTTATTTTGGCAAGACAGCGCAACTGGTGCAGGAAGCGCATACTGTCAGCCACTTTCAACGTGCCGTGCTGAAGATTGGCAATTACCTTATCTTTCTTGCAGTGGCTTTGGTGGTAGTGATTATTTCTGTGGCTATCTTACGTGGTGATCCGATCCTTACAACTTTGCAGTTCGCACTGGTGCTGACCGTAGCAGCCATTCCGGTAGCGATGCCTACAGTGTTGTCGGTGACAATGGCTGTTGGTGCTCGTTTACTCGCTAAAAAAGAGGCCATAGTGAGCCGGTTGGTGGCCATTGAAGAATTGGCGGGAGTTGACTTGCTGTGTGCAGACAAAACGGGTACCCTTACCCAGAACAAATTAACGCTGGGTGATCCTTTCGGTGTTAACAATAATACTGCAGACCAGGTAATCTTAAATGGCGCCTTAGCATCACGGGCAGACAATAACGATTCCATTGATCTGGCAGTGCTTGGCGGTCTTAAAGATAATGAGGGCTTGAAAGACTATGATGTGATTCATTTCAAGCCGTTCGATCCGGTGCATAAACGCACAGAGGCCACTGTTAAAGCTAAAGATGGCAAGATGTTCAAAGTAACGAAAGGCGCACCGCAAGTAATTCTTGAATTATCCGCTAATGCCGGTCAAGTAAAGTCTATTGTGGATAAGGCAGTCAATGAATTTGCAGCACGCGGATTTCGGTCGTTGGGCGTTGCACGTGCCGATGGAGAAGGCCAATGGCAATTTGTTGGTGTGTTACCCTTGTTCGATCCCCCAAGGGAAGATGCCGCGGAAACAATATCCATAGCAAGCAAAATGGGTGTTAAAATAAAGATGGTTACGGGTGATGCCTTGGCCATTGCCCAGGAAACCGCCAAGAAATTGGGGATGGGATCATCCATTTACGATGCCAGCGGATTGGGAGATTCAAAACGCATTGAGACCACCGAAGTAGCCAAGTCCATCGAAAAGGCCGACGGTTTCGCGCAGGTGTTCCCGGAACACAAGTTCCACATTGTGGATGTGCTGCAAAAACTGGGTCACATTGTTGGCATGACCGGCGATGGTGTGAATGATGCACCTGCTTTGAAAAAAGCTGATTGCGGCATAGCTGTTTCGGATGCAACCGATGCCGCAAGGGCAGCTGCATCCATTGTACTTATGGCGCCAGGCCTGTCGGTAATTATTGATGCGATCAAAGAAAGCCGGAAAATTTTCCAGCGGATGAACAGCTATGCAATCTACCGCATAGCCGAGACATTACGCGTGTTGCTATTTATGACCCTGTCAATACTGGTTTTTAATTTTTATCCGGTAACGGCAGTCATGATTGTGATGCTTGCATTGCTTAACGATGGTGCCATTCTATCCATTGCTTATGATAAGGTTAAATATAAGGATCAGCCAGAGGCATGGAACATGCGAATGGTACTGGGAATATCTACAGTATTGGGTGTCATCGGTGTCGTCTCCGCCTTTGGCTTGTTTTATTTAGGTGAGCGCGTATTTCATCTCGACCGTGATCACATCCAAACATTAATGTATTTAAAACTGTCTGTTGCAGGACATCTGACAATATTTCTGACCCGCACGCGCGGCCCGTTCTGGTCCATACGTCCTGCCAGGATTTTATGGGTAGCAGTATTAGGCACCCAAATCATAGCTACATTCATAGCAATTTACGGCTTGTTTATGACTCCCCTCGGCTGGAGCTGGGCGCTGTTTGTTTGGGGATATGCACTGGCGTGGTTTCTGTTGAATGACCGCCTGAAACTGCTTGCGTACCGGATTTTCGACCCGGTCAAAGCGAAGACACCATCCGATTTAACGCCGCAGACAGCTTAATCCACCTTCGCGTTCCGCTTATGCCACCACTAAAGCTAAAGGCTACACGCGGTCGGCGGACGAGAAAGTAGTGTTTTAATTCCCCGACCCTCCGGGTCAGAAACAAAGAATTCAATTTGATACCTCGATGGCTCTGCCTCAGGTTAATTCATTGGGCATTTGGACAATATGTGCCATAAGACCGTCACAAAACCATGAGCTTCAGAATCAGCTCCAGACAGAATAAAAGATACGGAAAGATATGTTCAAATAATGAACCTGCGCGAACTGACAAGGTGTTAATGATGTAAATTTTACAAAGAATTATGTAACCTTTTTGGAATATATATCAATTATATTTATAGTGACATAATTTGCTCGCACCTTAAAATTATGATCCATGTACTCAAACATAACAGGATACTGGAACGGGAAAAAAGAAAAACTCAGACAAATTTACCCAATTCTTACAAAGGAAGATGTGTGCTTTGGCGATGGTAAGGAAAAAGAAATGATAGAAATACTGGGGTACAAGCTTGGAAAAACAAAGGAAGAGCTGCGAAATATTATTACATCGCTATAATAGCGTTACTTAAAGTTTGGTTTTTGTTTTGATGTCTCAGTAAAGATGATTTTGGAAAATACAAAAAGTATGATGCTGAAGATTAGAAATATGGAAAGTGAAAGATGTAAAATAATGGTAAAGAACCAACTTGAAAAAATTGGCCTGCAATATAAAACTGTGGAATTGGGTAAAGTATTAATAAAAGAGAACACATTAGGTGATAAATTGCAGTTGTTGGATAGTGCCCTAAGAACTATCGGATTGGAATTAATGGATGATAAGAAAAACCTCCTCATCGAAAAAATTAAAATGCATTTGGCTTCAAATGATGTATTTGTCAAACCATTTTAATCAGTTTACTGAACTAACATCTTCTTTCTTTAAATCGCCTAAAAAGAAAAAAGCATTTACCCGGTAAATGTGTGAATGATGTAACTTAATTATATAGTTATGTAATAGTATCCGCATCGGGTGGACGTACTTTTGTACCGTAATAATTAATTCCCACTAAAATCCAAAAATTTATGAATAAGACTGAATTAAAAGGAAACTGGAATGAGCAGAAGGGCAGGCTCAAACAGAAATATGCATTCTTAACAGACAATGATCTTATGTTTGAGGAAGGCAAAAAAGATGAAATGTTTGGAAAACTTCAAATCAAACTTGGTAAAACCAAAGAGGAATTGCACAAGATTTTTGAAACGCTATAATCTATTTCATACTAAATATTTTAACAAAAACACACAAGTAAATAATACAATTATTATGAAAAAAACCATCTTAACAATAGCTGCAACCCTAATTATAGCAGGGGCAATATTTAGTAGCTGCCAGTCTTCAGAAGACAAAGTGCAGGATGCAAAGAACCAAGTGTTAGAAGCTGACCAGGCTCTGGCAAATGCTATTCAACAATTCAAAAATGAATCTGAAGCTGTAATCAGCGCAAATGAAAAAAACATTGCTGATTTAAAAGTAAAAATAGCAAACAAGAAAAAGGAAGACAAAGCCAATTATGAAAAGAAATTGGCTGAATTAGAACAAAAAAACAGCGATTTGAGAAAGAAGCTTAACGAATATAAAGCGGAAGGTGAAGATGACTGGAATATATTCAAAGCGGAATTTAGTCACGACATGGATGAACTGGGTAAAGCATTTAAAGATTTCACGATCAATAATGTAAAATGAAAACTTTATTCAGTCTGAAAAAAAATGTCTTATCAGGCGTTTTGATAACCCTTATGACATTTTCATTCAATTCATATGCCGTAAAATCATCTTTTTTGAATTCATCAGTGGTTCCGGCAGCACAGGGTAAGGTAAAGGTAAAGGTAAAAAGAGACAACAAGAACCAGAATTATGTTATTAAAAAAGAAGTAACAGATTTGGCTGAGGTTGAAAGACTGCAGATATCCAAACATAACTATGTAGTTTGGATGGAGACCGATCAGGGAAAAACTATAAATTTAGGGCAATTAAATAATTCATCAGGTTATCACTCAAAAAAATTGAAAGCGTCTTTGGAGCCAAAATCTTCATATAAATCTTCCAAAGTATTTATTACAGCCGAAGACAATACCGATGTTCAAGATACGGCCACACAAGTTGAATTATCAACAGGCAATTTTAATCTGGATGATTGATTAAACTGAGAAGGCATGAGCTAACATGAAATTTGTTCATCACTTTAATTTTAAACTTATTCGATATAAACTTAAAAATCGCTAACATGGGAAATCTACTTTATATTGTAGCAGTAATACTGCTTATCGCCTGGGCAATCGGATTCATTGGTTTCAATGCCGGTGGTATCATACATATTCTTCTTGTTATTGCAATTATTGCAGTAATAATAAGGGTTATTCAAGGAAGAAGAATCCTTTAGAAATCAACCTAGTATACATCCTTTAAAAATTACTATTATGAGCTCAGGAAAGGTATTATTGGGGATATTGGCTGGCGCAGCTGCCGGTGCATTGTTGGGAGTACTATATGCTCCTGAAAAAGGTTCGGTTACCCGGAAAAAAATTTCTAAAAAGGGAGAAGACTATGCAGAGGCCAGGCGTCTGCTCCAAAGTTGGTTTCGACTCAGGAGCCAGACTTTGACAGACGGTAGTCTTTTTTTGCTATTCCCTGGACATTGGAACAAATTGCGGTATAAGATCAACCACCCTGTAGCGTGAAAGAAAATGTGTGAATGATGTAATTCTTATCCAAAGTTTTGTAACATATAAAACTGTGCGGGGCTGTACCTTCAACAAGTAAAATCTTGCACTAACAAAAAATTCAGTATTGAAAAATGCCATTACTTATAACATAAAAATCAAAAACAATGAAAATTCTACTCATTGGACTTCTTGCATTTTTCGGTTGGTCAGCAGTATCAACATATATTTATGTATGCAAGATAAAAGGATTATGTAACGAACCGATAACTGTACAAATGGTTGCCGTCAACCAGAATGATGTCATCGCTGGCGACACTTTACAAAAGCCTTTTGTACAGCAACAGGCTGTATTACCTGAAAACCTGACAATCTACTTTGCATTTGACAAATCTGAATTCAATGCTGATGCAGAAACAGACAAGTACTTTAATGTGTCAAATGCATACCTGGACCAAAACTCAAAAGCCAGGCTCAGCATTACAGGCCACACCGATGCCATTGGATCGGATGTTTATAATCAGGCCCTGGGTTACCGGCGGGCTCAAAGTTTACAGCATTATTTTGAAAGTAAGGGTATGCCTGAAAATAAGATAATAATAGAATCAAAGGGCGAGGAAGAGCCAGCAGAAAATAATTCTACAAAATCAGGAAGAGCAAAAAACAGGAGAACAGAAATATCTATAAAAAAATAAAATCATGAACACTCTACTTATTCTTTTAACACAAACAAAAGTCGCAGCAGCCATTGAAATACTATTATTATTACTGGTTGCGTCACTTATTGGGTATTTAACCGCATGGCTTTATTATAAGTCGGTTTATATACGGAGAATTAAAGCTATTGAATCCGATAAAAGTGAATTGAATAGCCGGGTAGACAAGCTTAAAGCCGAAAGTAATAGTCTGCATAAAAATCTTATTGAAAAGGATCATCAGATAGAAGATCTTACATTGGAGGTTAATGCGCTTAAAGCACTTCATGCAGAGGCTGTTCAGGAAACAGACGATGTGACATTAAAAAATAAAAGAACGAAGCAATTGTTGTATGAAAAAGATGAGGCTTTGTATCAGATTACACAACGCAAGCACTTACTGGATTATAAGGGTTTTGGAACTGCCACAATAGCCCAAAAGAATGACCTGAAAATGATCAGTGGTATTGGTCCTTTTATTGAAGAAAGGTTACATGCAATAGATATTTATACTTTTAGACAGATCAGTAAATTCTCTGCCCGGGATATTGATACTATTAATGATGTCATTGAGTATTTTTCAGGAAGGATTGAAAGGGACGAATGGGTTGCACAAGCCAGGGAACTTGTTCATACCAAAGAAAAAAGGATGGAGCTGCTTAATCGAATCAGGGAAAGAAAGACGCGAATATACTTCGATAGAATAGGTATTGCCAAAAAAGAAGAAGCCGATGATTTAACCATCATAAGCGGCATTGGCGGATGGATTAAGGAAAAACTCAATGCGCTGGATATCTATACATTTCGACAGATCAGTAATTTTACGGATGAAGATATTCAATTGGTTACTGAAGTAATTGAATACTTTCCCGGAAGGATTGAAAGAGATGAATGGATACTCCAGGCCCAGGAACTTGTCCGGATAGCAGGTAAAAAGGCTGAACTTCTTAACCGAATAAGGGAAAGGAGGGATAGAATTTACTACGACAGACTGGGAGTTGCCCACAAACACGAGGCAAATAATTTGACCCTGATTAAAGGCATTGGTTTATGGATCGAAGAAAGGCTTAACATACTGGATATATATACATTTGAACAAATCAGCAAGCTTACACCCCAGGATGTGGAAACCATCACCGAGATCTTAGAAATTTCCCCGGGTCGTATCGATCGTGATAATTGGGTTAATCAGGCCCGTGAACTTGCAAAAAAGCAGTTGTCGGCTATTTGACTTTCTGACTAAAAGAAAAAACAAGAGATATATTACTTGAAACAACATCGACACCTTTAAAAAACCCGATGCATCAGTACTGAAAATCGATAATATGACTGGGTAAATACTTAAAACAGAAACAATGGGACAACTACTTTTCATAATTATAATATTTACAATTTTAGCCTGGTCATTACGATTTGTTGGCTACAATGTAGGAATCATTTTACCTGTGCTTATTGTTCTGGCAATTATTGTAGCAATACTCAGAGCAGTTGTCATCAAAAGGAAAAATAGTTACTAATAATAAATTAATAGGCAATTACAACAATATTTTATACAGATATAACTCAGAAGATTGGATAAAAAAGAATAATAGGAAAAGAAGTTAGGTATATTTAAATGAAATTCTAAATACATTATTAAATGTGTGAATGATGTAACTCTTATCCTGAATAGTGTAATGTATTCTGTAGCCGTTATGAGTATCTTTAACATAAGTTACTGGGCTCTAATTTCAGGGCTCAGATAAATTTAACGCTATGAAAAATTCATTGTACATAATTGCTCTATTACTATTGGTGATATGGGGTATAATATTTTTTGGATTTAACGCATCAGGAGCTGTCCATTTAATTCTTGTACTAGCAGGAATAATCGTACTTGCAAGACTTGTCTTTGATAAACTATTATCTAGCAGGCAGGGCTGATTCAGACTATTTTAACAGAATGTTTAAGAGCTATCGAGTCATTACTTTCGTAAATCTAATCTAATGAGTATGAATTTAAATTTAAACCCGGAATACTGGAATGAGCTTAAAATGAAGCTTAGAAAAAAATATCCGCAATTGACAGATGTTGATTTTCAACATAAGGAGGGTAAAGAAGAAAGCATGTTGAGAATGATAGAATATAAACTCAGAAAGTCGAAAGAGCAAATGAAGGAAATAATTGCAGATCTTTAGCCTGTTTCCTGTTCACAATAAAGTAACTAATATATGAAAGGAAATTGAAATGAATTATTTGTATTTTTTGATTCCAGCTTTTATCCTATTTCTAATCGGAATCAGAATTGTTCGCCCAACTCAGCGAGGCTTAATTGAAAGACTTGGGAAGTACCATAATTTTGCCAAACCCGGATTTCACTGGATAATTCCAATTATCGACAGAATATTCATGGTCAATGTAACCGAACAAATGGTAGACGCTGAACCACAGGAAATAATCACTAACGATAACCTGAATGCGAGTGTGGACGCTCAGGTATATTTCAGGGTGAAAGCCGATGAAGAGAGCGTTAAAGGATCGATCTACAATGTGAATAATTACAAATGGCAGATTGTAAATCTTGCACGCACTACCCTTCGTAATATTATCGGTACACTTACACTTAAATCGGCCAACAGTGAACGTGGAAAAATCAATGCCGAACTCTATAAAACCCTTCATGATGAAACTCAAAGCTGGGGTATTGAAATTGTACGTACCGAATTAAAAGAAATAGATCCGCCTAAAGATGTGCAGGAAACCATGAATAAAGTTGTGAAAGCCGAAAACGAAAAAATAGCAGCAATAGATTCCGCCACCGCTGCAGAAACAGTTGCAGATGGCGTAAAGCGTGCTAAGATCAAAGAAGCAGAAGGCTTTAAGCAATCGAAAATATTGCATGCCGAAGGAGAAGCCGAAGCCATTAAACTGGTAAATGCAGCAGCTGATAAATATTTTGTCGGAAATGCCCAATTGTTAAGGAAGTTAGAGGCAATGGAAGCATCACTCGAAAAGAATGCAAAAATTGTAATCCCAACAGGAACTGAATTAGTAAATATTATTGGGGAAATGGCAGGAATAATGCCATTAAAACAAAAGCAAAAAGAAGTTTAAAACAACAATTAAAATCAAAAATTATGAACAAAGGAACAGTAAAATTTTATAATGATTCGAAAGGATTCGGATTTATTAAAGACGCAAACTCACCAAAAGAGTATTTTGTGCATTCATCAGGTTTAAAAGAAAGTATTGAGGAGAATGACGAAGTTACATTTGATTTGGAGGAAGGTAAAAAAGGATTAAATGCAGTGAACGTTAAACTTGCATAGTGTATATATCTTAAGCATATAAAATATTGAGTCCCGTTAATAGCGGGACTTATTTGTTTTAATCCCCGGTCAAAGATAAAATTTAAGGGATGCTTAACCTAGCCAAAGGTAAAAAACAAATTCCCACTTTAGGCAACTACCCCTCTTTATTTTATACATTTAGAATATTCTTGTAGACTTTCAAATAACCTTCTGTCATTTTTTGCCGGCTGAATTTTGAAGAAACCCATTCTGTGCAATTCTTCCGGTTAATTGTTTTAATTTTTTTTACTGCTTCCAGCGCTTCGTCAACAGTATTAACTAAAAAACCGGTTTCTCCATCAAGAATTAATTCAGGCATAGAGCCCCTGTTAAAGGCTATTACCGGTGTACCACAAGCCATGGCTTCCACTACACTCAGACCAAAAGGTTCCTCAAAATTAACCGGGTGTAATAGAGCACAGGCTTTACCCAAAAGTTTAAGTCTTTCATCAGGTCCGGAATTTCCCACATATAATATATCGTTATTGTTAATGTATGGCTTCACCTTCTGGTCAAAGTATTCCTGATCCTGAATTAGCCCGGAAATGATAAGCTTCCTTTTTGATCCCTTTGCAATTTTGATTGATTCATAAACCCCCTTTTCCGGATGGATTCTGCCAAAGAAGAGCAGATAATCTTCCGGTTCGCGACGGAAAATAAATTCATCAATGTTAATACCATTGTATATGGTTGCAATATAGTTAAGTTCAGGACTGCGGTCGGAATTACTGATAGATACATAATGACATGTATTGTTGTATTTTTTATAGACCGGTATTATTTGAGGGGAAGAAAAACCATGTATAGTTGTCACCATGGGGGTTTTGATCAAACGGGAATAACTAAGTGGCAGAAAATCAAAATTGTTATGAATGATATCAAAGTTGTCTGCCTGTTCCATTAAATGGCTGATATGAAGACATTCCGCAACTTTTGGGTCGATCGTAGAATCTTCGGCATAGGGATGCTCACAAACGTATGCTAATTCTCCTTTTGTAATTGAATCGCCTGTGGCGAATAGTGTAACCTCCAAGCCTCTTTCAATCAATCCTTCTGCAATATTAGATGCTACCTGCTCCCAGGGACCATATTTTCTGGGTGGTGTTCGCCAGGCGATAGAGGAAAGTATTGCAATTTTCATGCATTTAAGCTTAGATTAAAACCTGGCACCTAGAGTGCCTGACGTTGATTATTTAAACAGTGGTCGACCAGAGCTTCCAGATCTGCCGTACCCACACATATAACTTTATCAGCGCCTCCCCAATAGATCTTTATACTACCATCATCTTCCGGAACCGCACCACAGGAAAACACCACATTATGCACATACCCTGTAATTTCATATACTTCTTCGGGTTGCAGGATCCATTCATCACCAACAGCTAAAACTATTGAGGGATCCTCCAAATCGTGCAATGCTACTCCTAATCTGTAAACACAGCCATCCATGGTTGGAAAAACACCGTGATAAATGCTTAACCAGCCACGTGTTGTTTTAATTGGTGGTGCTCCCGGGCCAATCTTCATCTCATCCCAATGGTATTGTAATGGTTTCATAATAAGTTTCGATTCACCCCAATATTTTAAGTCAGGAGAATACGATATCCAGATAGCCCATGGCGATATTTCAGAATGAGGTCGGTCTAGTCTTGCATAGAGTCCACCGAACTTTTCAGGAAATATAACTACGTTCCGATAGTCGGTTTCGGTGATCAGAGAATATCTTTCTATCGTTTTAAAATCTTTCGTTTTGGCCAGTCCGATACGCACACCATGCCTGGAATAGGCACTGTATGTAATCAGGTATTCGCCGTCGATGAATACAATACGAGGATCTTCTACTCCATAGGTTTCGTATTCTTGAAATATCCCCTCAGTAGCCGGAATCATAAAAGGTTCTTTATTCACCTTAAAATGGTATCCATCTTCACTATCAGCCTTCCCAAGTATACTTCTTCCATTCAGTTTATGAGAACGAAATATCATGATATACTTCCCCTCGTACTTTACCACAGCAGCATTATGTACCGTTGCTACAGGGTAGGGCACATCATCTTTTGTGAGAATTGGGTTATACTTGTACCTGTTGATTAACATACTATTTATTTATCGGACTTATGAAATTCTTCATAAGCCTGCAATACGGTTAAATGGGATATTAAATAAGCCAGTGAACTCTCTGCACCCTGGTTGCGATTTACTCCATAACTTTCAAAACCATCACAGCATCCCTTTGTCTCAAAATCATACAGACTCATTCTCAGGTCATTTTCGCCCAGGAACCATAAGAACGAAGTGTACAGTTTATTCAGGTAATCTTTATCTTTGGTTACATGAAAGGCCTGATGGTACATTAATACCATGGCCATGGCATCTATGGGTTGTTGGGCAAATATCGAACGCTCCCCTTCTTTCTTATACCATTTTTCATTTCCTATTATCGATAAGTAATTCTCTTTAAGTGTATGCTTGGTCAGGAAATTCATAGCACCAAGAGCAATTTCTTTTATTTTATCATCGTTAAGAATTTCTGCCGAATGTAACAATGCTAAAGGTAATATGCCATTATCGTATGCTAGTAAAGATTCAAACCAATTCCAATCAGGGGATTTATTTTCTTCATAATGTTTGATTAAATTGCGGGCCATGTTTCTTAACCTTTCGGTCATTGAATCATCCGAGGAATTGTTCTTAAGATAGTAACAAATACCTATCATGGTATTTGAAATGCTTCTTATAGATTTAAGTTTTTCGAAATTGGGAGCCGCATTAAAAAAAATTAACCGGCCTGTTTGATAATATGAGTCGTTGGGGGCATTACCCAATAAATATCCCAGTGCCCAAATTGTCCGGCCAAAAGAATCTTCGGATCCGACCTCATCCAGGTAGTTTCTGCTAAAACTCAGGAAATTTCTAAAAGTGCCATCCGGATTCTGCATGTAATGTATATAACTTAAATAGACAGGTGATAATTCAAGTGCCCTGGTATCCTTCATTTGCCTGTATGTCATCAAAACCATAAGCAAGGCCCTTGCATTATCGTCAAGGCAATAGCCTTCTTTTAAGTTGGGAATACCGTATTTTGCATGCTGGATAATGCCTGTGTCGTCAGTTAAGCGATTAATATGCGTTAGAGAAAAAGGAGGCAGAATCAGTAAATCCAGTATAGTATCTTTCTTTATAATTTCTATTTGCCCGTCCTTTAGCACACTTGAAGCAAGCGCAACATATTTTTCTCCTATTTTCGGCCAGGTAATTTTCCGACCATATTCAAATGCTTTTTCTTTAAGCTCATTTAACACTTCAGGCTTATCTAATAGTTCTTTTAGTATGGAAATAAGCTTGTCGGAATCGTTAAAGTCAAAAAGCCTTCCTCTTCCTTCTGCCAACAATTCTGTTGCATGCCAATACGGTGTTGAAACAACTGCCGAGCCTACACCTACAGCATACGAAAGTGTTCCACTGGTAATTTGAGCTTCATTCAGATATGGGGTTATATAAATATCTGCAGCGCACAAGTATTTGAACAGATCATGCTCATTTATGAATTCATTAAGAAAAGTAACATGCTTTTCAAGTTGAAGACTTTTAACTAAACGCATTAAGAAAATCCGATATTCTTCGCCCGAGTGGCGCATTACATTGGGATGGGTTTTGCCTAATACAATATAAAAAACATCGGAATGTTTTTTAACCACTTCTGGCAATGCTCTTATCACTGTTTCGATTCCTTTGTTGCGACTAATAAAACCGAAAGTCAGTATCACCTTCTTACTTTCGAGTTTAAACTCTTTTTTCGATTTTTCGGGATTAAAATGAATATCAGGCACACCGTGCTCTATAAATACAATTTTATCTTTCGGTACATTGTATATTTTCACTAAGAATTCGATTGCCTTATGGCTCATTACAACTATTTTATGTGCCATCTTACATATTTCCCGTAAAACAGCCTTTTCATTATAGGAAGGAGTTTTAAGTATGGTATGCAATGTTACAACCAGAGGAATTTCCAATCTATGGAGTAAAGGAAGAATATATACCCCGTTCTGACCACCGAAAATACCAAATTCATGTTCCAGAATGCAAAGATCGGCGCCACTTAGATTAATAAATTTTACGGCTTTTAAATAGTCTCCCTGTTGTTCCTGCCTGATGCTCAGTTTAACTTCTTCCGGGTACTCATACAAAAGGTCGTTGTCGTTTAATGCAATCACAAAACCCTCGAACTTATTCTCTCTGCTTCCCCGTTTTACTATCATTGAGTTAAACAGGTTGTTGGTGAAAGTACCAATACCGCATTCTTTGGGAGGGTATGTGCTGATAAATGCCAATTTCATTTTTCCCCTGGGTTTCAGTTTATTAACAGATAATCCCACCAAACTAAGGAATCCCTGGTCGGATACTGATCAAATGAAGAGAACAATACTGTATACTACCCGATAATCTTACTTTCGTTGCTCTTCTCTTTGCGCTTGGCTTCTTTAGCAGCTCTTTTCTCTTTCAGGCTTCTAACCGGCGCTTTTTTTTTGTTTTTTGTCTTTATTTCTTTTTCTTTCGACATGATCCTTAGGTTTATAATTATTTTTGAATTGTATGACTGTCTCCTCTATATACTAATGCCTTCATAGCCGCTTTTTATTATTGTCGAGATCATTTTGAACCGTTCATTGGCTTTTACAATATTCGAGGTGTGGGCAGGTATTATTATGGCCTGTCCGGTTTGAAGCATATTCGATTTGGTATCTATCACCACTTCTGCATTGCCTTCAATAATCTGAAGAAAAGTATCGAATGGAGAAATTTTTTCGGCCAGTGTTTCACCGGTATCAATAGCCAAAACACTAATATTCCCGGTTGTTTTTCGGATTATGGTTTTACTTACTACCGAATTTGGTACATACTCGATAATTTCAATCAGAATATGGGATCTCGATTTCTCAATTTCGGCGTTTTGCATGATTTAACTTTATGTATGTAATACCATTAAAGGTACTTCAGTTGAATTGCCTAAGTGTTATACAATTGAGGATTTAATTTACATCATTCACACATTTGATAGTTTTAAAAGGTATTTTTATTTCTTAGTCCGTATATCGTTCTAAAGTGATAACCATAAACAGTATATGTAATTGCATCAACAATTGATTCAGGCCGATGGAAAAGGGTCCAAACAATCAATTTCCAATATTCGCTTCTTCCCTTGTTAAGAAAACCAATGATAAAAACTGATTTAAAAAATGCTCTGAGAAGCGGAAAGTCAATTTTTGTTTTCCTTTTGTAAAGATTATTATAATTTAACAGGAGTCGTCGTAACCTTTTATAATAAGGCTTAGAGGTATAAATGTTTTCAATTATTTTTTTATATCCTTCCAGTAGTTCATCGTAGTTCATTTTAGGGATAAAATTCATGGATAAATCGGTATTATTACCAGTCGCCTCTGTAGTTAACCTGTTTTCTGCTTTTAATTGATCATACAATTTGGTGTTTTTGGGAGCATTTAATAAGCCAACCATAGCTGAAACAATACCGCTTTGCTGAATAAAGTCGATTTGATGTTGAAAAACAGACGGACTGTCACTGTCGAATCCCACGATAAATCCGCCTGAGACCTGCAATCCGGCTTTTTGAATTTTTTTAACACTTCCCAACAGGTCACGATTTTTATTCTGTACTTTATTGCAAGCGTGAAGTGATTTTTCTTCCGGGGTTTCGATACCAATGAATGTGGAATTAAATCCTGTTTCAACCATTAACGACATGAGTTCTTCGTCATCGGCAAGATTAATGGAAGTCTCCGTATTAAATGTAAATGGGAATTTGTGCGTTTGCATCCAGTTTTTCATCACCGGCAGCAAAGTATTTTTAACTTCTTTTTTGTTGCCAATAAAATTATCATCCACGATAAATACGGATCCACGCCAATTCAGATTATACAATGTTTCAAGTTCCTTAACAATCTGGTTAGAATTTTTCATCCGGACTTTATGGCCTAAAAGTGAGGTGATTTCACAAAAATCGCATGAAAATGGGCAACCGCGTGAAACCTGTATATTCATAAAAGCGTATTTTTTCCTTTGGAGTAAGTGGTAATCCGGGACAGGAGTCAAAGAAAGATCAGCATATTCATTGGTCTTGTATATTCTCTCAGCATGTCCCTTGGCTAAATCTTCCAGGAATAATGGCAAGGTGATTTCGGCTTCGTTTAAAACAAAATGATCAATTTGAGGATAATTACTATATTCCTGGGTAAAAAGAGGCCCACCGGCAACTATCTTCACTCCAAGCAGTAAACATGTCTCCATTATTTTATTAACCGAATCCTTTTGGATGTACATTGCACTAATAAAAACATAATCGGCCCAAATTATATCGCTTTTCTCAAGTTCAGAAACATTCATATCAACCAGTTTTTTCTGCCAGGTGGATGGTAACATTGCTGATACAGTGATCAAACCCAGGGGAGGAACCGCTGCCTTCTTGGATATAAACTTTAATGCATGCTTGAAACTCCAAAAGGAATCAGGGTATTGCGGGTATACTAATAGTATTTTCATGGTACCTTATTTCATGTTATAATATTCAATAACCTTATATCATTGATTATCAAAAAAATAACCAGGGACTTCAGGTATAGACTTCAGCTAAAACTTATCATTAAGGTTGAAAACCCGCTAAAGTAAAAGCCTATATTCAACTATTTGTTAGGTTAATGAGAATGTGAAATTCGTGAAATGAGTTTGAAGTCGCATTACAGAATTCAAGATAATATTTACATAATTCACACATTTTCAAGGGTTCTTCGCCTTTTACCTTTGAGCTTTTTAAAGTGCGAAGGCGTCAGACCAGTAAATTTTTTAAATTGATTTGACAAGTGGGCAACACTACTGTAATGCATTTTGTAAGCTATTTCGGTGAGATTATGCTCGTCATAGACAATCAGTTCTTTTACTTTTTCGATTTTATGGGTCAGGTAAAATTTTTCAATGGTAATCCCTTTAACTTCTGAAAAAAGATTGGCCAGATAGGTATAATCATGGTCAAGTTGTTCACTAAGGTAATCCGAAAGATTTACTTTAATTTGTTCCTCTGAATAATGCACTAATTCGATTATTGCACTTTTTATTTTCTCAACCAGGATACTTTTTTTATCGTCCATCAATTCCAATCCTGATTTTTTTAAAGCAACATTAAGTTTCTCTAATTTTTCAGGAATGACATCTTCAATAATATTTGCCTCCCCGATTCTTACATCAAAATAATGCAAGCCGAGCTTTTCAAGCTCGGCCTTCACTACCATCTGGCAGCGTATACAAACCATATTTTTGATGTAAATTTTCAAAGTACTAATGGCCGACTGAATTAATAATCACCTTATTAGTAAAGTTATAACATATTTTAAGAACGGAAAAATAAAGTGATACAAGAATTTGGATAGGTGAAGATTGAAGTACCGCACAGGATACTGAAGAGGTATTATTGTAGAATTTCTTTTTTCACACCGTGCTTCGTTACTGCAACTATAGTAGAAGCGATAATCAAGGAATCATTTACCTGTCTGCAGACAGGTCAATCTCATTTATCCCCGATACGCTGTGCTGTTTGGATTATGAGATCACTTCGTTAAGTTCTTTCAACATATGAATAAATAGGTTCAGAATTTACTACTTTCGAAGTTCGAATGATTGTTTTATGAAAACAACAGTAAGATCAAAAGATATCGATCGACAAGTAAGTCGAAGTATAGTCTGTTGGGCATTGCGAATAATATCCATTTTCCTTTTTTCTGTTCATTCCCCAGTAAATGCTCAGATTGATACCTCATATAGTTTTCTGGTCGCCGGACATGCCTATGGTGCACACGATGGAGGAAATATTGGTCTGCATCCTGCGCTTCTAAACAGCCTGAATTCCGGATATGATTCAATGGCTGCATTTATTGTTTTTACAGGTGACATTGTCAATCAGAGTACTTCAGAAAGCTGGCTGAAAGTTGAAGATGAGTTGACAAATTATTCATTGCCTTACTACTACGTGATGGGGAATCACGATGCCAACGATATTGGCCTGCAGGTATTTGAAAATAAATATGGCAGCACATATTATACATTCTATTCGCAGAGTGAGTTATGTATTGTTCTGAATAGTACAGAGGAAGAACGGTCCATTTCCTCCAACCAGGTTAATTTTTTAGAAGAACAGATAAACCAGGCAGGCGATACCATCCGGAATATTTTTATGTTCTTTCATGAAATCCTGTGGAATAGTCATGAGAAATACATTGGGGTAATGAGCAACAGCCGGTCAAGATATGATCAGATGGTGAATTATTCAAACTATTGGGAAGACGTACACCCTATGTTATTAGAGAAGACGGATAAAAACTTTTTTGTAGTTGCAGGTGATGTTGGTGGAAACCCGGATGCTATAGCAGCATTTTATGATATTTGGGATAATGTTACGTTCCTTGCATCAGGTATGGGTGAGGTGGCTGATGAAAACTACCTGTTAGTTCAGGTATTCAATAAGGATTCTATTACTTTTCGATTGGTTCCTTTAAATAGTGATCTAAGCCTTCCTGATATTGAATTCTACAGCGTTCCCCCTGCTCCGGAAGCCATTATTGGTCCCGAGCTAGTGCCCCAGGGAGGAAAAGCTGTTGAATTTTCAGTGCCGGAGGTGTTTAATGCGGACTTCTACCTTTGGGAATTACCTGAAGGAGCCGCAGGCATAAGCACATCGAATAGTATCGCAGTAGATTTTGATCTTGATTTTATGGGGGGTGAAATCTCTGTTAAAGCCGCAAGAGAAGGTTTTGGTGAGGGGCCTGCCTCTTCAATGATGATACAGGCAGATATCACTCCTGCTGAACTGACTAAAGAAGATGTCAATTCCCTGCAATTCGATTTTATTGAAACAGAAGACAAGCTTATCATAGGTATTAAATGTTTTGATGGAGATATGCTTACTGTACGCATATTTGATAGCAGTGGGAAAATTTTAAAATCAGAAAGGATTGGGGCTATTGGTGGATATACTGATATGCAAATCGATAAAAATGATATTCCAAAAGGAATTATTCTTATTTCCGTCTTTTCCCGGAATCAGCGAGTTATTGAGAAATTTATACTAAGGTGAATTTTCTGATCTTCTTTTTTTTCTTACTCGCGGACAGACCCGACATGATAGGAAAAACAGAGCGTGTCTTCAGTCCATTAACATTATGTGTCTAATAATACAATAAAATACGGTGATTACTTTATAAGTTATAACAGAAAAAACAAAAGCATTAAATTATACCAGTATAATTCCAATTGACAAGCATGTTTGGTTTATTCTGCCGTCAGAACCTTAGTGAGTAAATAATTTGGCACATTCTTTTCGTTTACAAGAGGGAAATCTCCTTTGTATGCCCAATGACAATAGGCTATGTTGTTTCCCCTGAAAATCTCGCACATATCCTTGTACCACCGTAAACTTATCTCTTCGGAAATTGTTGGGTATATACCATACTCACCACAATACAAAGGCAAATTGTATTCTTTGGCTACCTGTATTGCAGGCAACATC
This sequence comes from uncultured Bacteroidales bacterium, assembly GCA_964406315.1. Lineage (GTDB taxonomy): Bacteria > Bacteroidota > Bacteroidia > Bacteroidales > UBA10428 > UBA10428. The sequence goes on from CAYORG010000002.1 coordinate 124,684, forward strand.
TCTTTTTCAAGCAATTCTTTGTTAAAATATCCATTCGCATATCTTCTCATTGCAGAAACGGTTGTTTCGGGAAGTCCTTTGTAATATGAAGTATCAACAATCCAACCGGGATAATTGACTGGTCCTGTATATTCTGCCGTTTCAACCCATGGAGCCAGGTGATGCGTTAAAGCATTCGGGGTATAGAAATGAAAACTCAGTATAATATTCCTGTCGTTTTTCGGAACCTTTAAATCAGGAAAAGTATAGGGTGCCTGTCACATATTCGAACCTATCACTATTTTTCTTTCCGGTTCCCATATCCTGATGTCTGTCAAAACTTTACTAAAAAGCTTGTTCCAGTCATCGGGATCCTCTGCTACTGCTTCGTTCATGATCTCATAAGCCAGCATGTTATTTGGATACTGCCCTAATTCTTTGGATAGTTGACGCCACAAATCAACCAATTTCTCCTGTTCTGCCGGATCTGTCCATAATGAGTTTGAATCAGCATTAAAATAATGCGAACGAATAATGTGTAAATCCACTATTACACGCAATTCAGCACTGAGTGCCCAGTTTATCGCATCATGCAGCAATCCGAAAGCTTCTTTTTCCTTAATTCCGAGTGAATCCCATAGCTGAATTTCATCAATTGGAATTCTGACATGATCAAATCCTAATGATGCAATTGTATCAAAATCAGCCCTGGTGATGTATTTTTTTCTTTCTTCACCCCGTTTTTCGCTTTGTGACAACCAATGACTAACATTCACTCCGGTTCTTAGAATAAACTCATCACTTGTCTGATTCGCCTCTTTCTTTTGAGAACATGATAAAGCCAGTGCTGCAACTGATGCTATAAAGAATAGCTTTATATTTTTTTTTGTCATAATCATTTTTTTAATTGATATTTAGCTATTTGTATACTACAGATTCCAATTCAAATAAATATATTTCTTATTACGCAGATTACTTGTATCCATGGCAATAAATGCAATATTACTAATATTATATATTTAGCCAAATACAAAAATTCGATCTGCTATAATCAGATCTTATACTTCAATACTTGTGTTAAACACCAGATAGTTTTTTTCTTACTCAGTAAATCATACAGACAGAATTTATAATAACAAATGACATACATTCCGGACTTCTGAAAAGGAAGAGTATCAATATTTCGAGTGATTCAATTGTTATTTACAATGTTTTCGATTCCTCAAAAATAATACCTGCTCTATCGGAATTCTATAAAACTGATTCTGCATGCATGAACGAGAACCATCCCTTATCTATTGACATCATGCTTATAAATTGGTAATTTGCATAATAATCTCTATTCCTTATTTGAATAGCAAATCCACTATAACATGAAAAAAAATATTTTCCTTTTCCTGACCGCATTGTTCTTTGTATTTGAACTCTCTGGCAAAGAACCTGCAATAAAGAAACTCAAAGGTTTTTATATTGGTATGCCCAAAGAAGAAGTTAACGCCCTGTACAATAAATTCAAGGAGAATGCTGTTGCGGCTTATATTGATATTGAAACGGAAACTTACCGGGATCAGATTACCCTTGACAATGAGTTCAGCAGTATGAGCAATAAAATTGATATTATGTACGACGATGAAGGAATAGCAAATTCCATCACTTTTGAATACAAGACCGTGAATATTCTGTTTGATGCTAATCAGATGAATGCTGAAGATCTGGTTAGAATGTTGGAGGAACAATTGCAAATTGAGATGGAATTCAAAGATTTGGGCGTTGTGAAATCCTGGTTATATAACTTTGAAAACGAAAATATAAAACTATCTGTTGATGATAATAAGAACATCAGGTTACAGATGGTAAAAGAATAACCTGCCTGCTATTTCAAATCACATTTGATCAGATCTGAATTTCGCATGTTTATATTACATACTGCTTGTATTATTAAAAATCAATAGAAATCCGCCATAACCCAATAGAGATATCTCGTATCTTCCCTGTTCATCCAACAGAATTTCTTCCTGCCTGAAGGAACGCAAAGTATCATCTTCAGAAATCATAATCCCCTTTTTCTGTTTAATAAAAGGGAGAAAAACCGTAAGATCTTTGGATGTCACTTCTCCGTTAATTCCTGCAACGTACCAGGTTTGATTTTTTCTTCTCGCAATGATCACGTATTTCCCGGGATATCCATCAACAAAACGTGTTTCATCCCAGTCAACAGGTATTTCACGCATTACCTGCCTCACATAATCAGGCACCTTTTTCATGCCGGAGGGAATTTCGGCATAATGCTGCACACCGGACAGTAGCAATACTGTCTGGGCAAGTTCAGCCCCATTTCCGGTTACCCTGTTATTATGATCGTATTCATTGAAACAAACCGGTGTAAAATCCATAGGATCGTAAGAATTTCTGGTTAATGGCAGAATGGTGATTTTTTTTGGCAATTTATCGGCAGATCCCTGGTCAAACGTAGCATATTCGAAACCACGCACTGATTCCATGGATACAAGGTTTGGGTATGTTCTGTGTAATCCCCTGGGTAGTGTTGCTCCATGGAAGTTAACCATTAGTTGGTATTTATGAGCATCTTCGAGAATGTCAATATAGTAATTCATCATCGACTGCCCGTCACCGCCAAAAAAATCAACTTTAATGCCTTTGACACCTATATCTTTTATTCTTGCAAATTCCATTTGCCTGCTTTCACTCGTCAGGAGTATATCCTTTGGAGTATAGGGCACCGTATTCCAATTGCCAGCTGAATTATACCACAGAATAAGCCCCACATTTTTTTCTTTGGCATACCGGGCGAGCTCTTTGATCTTGTCCCATCCTATTTGCGTATCCCAGTTAATGTCAATGAGGCAATATTCCCAATGCATCTCAGAAGCATAATCGATGAATTCCTTTTGGGTATCATAGTTTATTGAAGGATCTTTCATTAAAGCCCAACTCCAGGAGGCTTTTCCCGGTTTTACGTATGAAATATCATCCAAAACAGAAGGTTGAGCTACATCAGTACCAAGTGTCGATTCTGCTATGTCTCCGGGATCATCCCCTATGGTAATTACCCGCCAGGGAGTAGCCCAGGGCAAAGTCGATTCCGGAAAAACAGGTCCGCCGGGAAATCCCTCTGTAGCTTCAGGAAAGGCAATGACATATTCTGTCAGGTCTTCTCCCAGTTGCAGGTGACTTCCGCAATAATTCTTTTCCGGCCAGGTTTCAGTGATGTGAATCCAGTATCCATCATGATGAAACAAAACAGGAAACACCCAACCGGAATCACTGGCCGGAATATCATTCAACAAGCAATCGCTTATATAATGCTCTTCATAGGAAGGATTTCCCTGATTCCATCCGGATTTTGAACTGGCCCGGGGTTGTATCCATGCTTTTGTGTTTGCCGGAAAACTAAAGGAACTCTTCTCTTCTACTATCTTCAGTTTGTCATCAGATTTACCAGGGAAAAAATACCTGAAGGCCACACCATCGTTCGATACCTGGAATATTATGTCCATCTTTTCACCCTGTGAATTTTCAAGGTGATATACTTTCTGATTTGCGTGGTATGTCGCTATTCTTTTTTTTCCGTACAATAAAGTATAGTTGTCGTTGATGGTATTGACATCCGAAACTGCTTTAAGTATTAATCCGTTTGTAAAATCGGCATCTTCTCTAAGCAATCCCAACCCACTGTTTTCCAACAACACACTATCCAAAAAAGCAATGGAATAGAAAGGCTCTCCAGATGCTGTTAAATTCATCATAACAACTATTTTACCGTCAGGACTGGTCAGGGAAGTATCTCGATGAGTATTGCACCCAACTACAACCATTAAAAGCAAAATGACTCTGGAAAAAAGTTTTACATTCATAGTATTCATGGATTTTTATTTGTTTCGATATTTTTTAATTTGTCAAGTATTTCTGCCGTTGCAGTTGCACCAATACGTGTACATCCAAGTTCTTTTACTTCGATGGCTCTTTCAAGTGTTCGTATTCCTCCGGCAGCTTTCACCTGGATCTCAGGTCTGGCATGTTTTCTCATAAGGATCAGATCATGATCTTCGGCACCACCTGTCCCGTAACCTGTGGAAGTTTTCACCCAGTCCACTCCGATTTCATTGCACAGTTCACATGCCTTTATTTTTTCATCATCAGTAAGATAGCAATTTTCGAAAATCACTTTTATTTTGACATTTCTATGATGTGAGTATGATGTGATGAGTTTTAATTCTTCTTTCACATAGTCGAACTTTCCCGATTTCAGCTTGCCAAAATGCAAAACCACATCCAATTCCATGGCTCCGTTTTCAATGGAATCTTTTGTTTCTTCCATTTTCGCTACTGTTGTAGTGCTCCCATGCGGAAAGCCTATCACTGTACCAACAATTACACTGCTTTTTTTTAAAATTCCACAGGCAAGTCGTACATCCCCCGGCCGGACACATACTGATGCCACATGATACCGATCTGCCAGTTCACATCCTTTTACGATTTCCTCATCAGTAAGAAAAGGTTTCAAAAGTGAATGGTCGATCATTTTTGCTATGTCGTCGTATTTGTATATCATGATTTTATGGTTTGGATTGAAACACAAAATTACAAATTAATAAAAGGATCATCCGAAAGAACAAACCTATCTTGCTAATCCTGTTTTTCCTTCACCATAATAAGAATTGTTACAGCCATGAAAACTGCAATGCCGGCTCCTCCAAGAAATGTTAAGGTAAACCCGCCCAAACCAAAAATAATACCCATAAGTACAGGTGCAATAGTCTGTCCGGTACGTAATACCATGCTATTCACCGACATAAAAACAGCACGTTCCTGAATGGGAGCAAAACCTAAAAGCATAGTCTGAATGGTGGGAATAAACAATCCGTGTCCGATCCCAAAAAGCAGCAAAGGCAGAATTAGCATGTGAAATGACCAGGCAACCGAGATAAGAATCATTGAAATACCATAAAAACATACACTACTGATTAAGATCATACGGCTCCTGAATCGTCTTGTAATTCTTCCCAGTTGTGAGGAAGTCAGAGCAGTTGTAAAAGACATCAGCGACATGGTTATCCCGATAACTAAGGAATTCGCGCCTAATCTATCCTTAAGCATCAAAGGGAAAAATGTTATGAAAGCCCCGTAAATAAGGAAAAAAACAAGTATGTTCAGTATAAGCAAACCCCATACCGTTTTCTGATTGATCTTTTTCCATGTATTCCTGAGGTATTCAAAAAAATGGGCATTGTTCCGCGTTTCGGGATTCTTTAATTTAAGTGCAATTAAAATAGTCAGAGGAATTGCCAGCAAAGGAAGAATAAAAGGATAATTCCATCCTGCCATGGCAAGACCCCCTCCAATGGCCGGATAGGTAGCTGTTCCGAGACTCAGGATACTGGCATTATACCCCATGGCTTCGGCACGACGATTGCCTGAATACAAATCACCAATAAGTGTGACGTTTAGCGATCCCAGAGAAGAAGCTCCAACACCCTGAAAAAAACGCAACAACAGCAGGGTCTCATATGTTTTGGTAAACATGCATAAAAAACCTGCCAAGCTAAACAAAAGCATAGAAGGAATAAGAATATTCTTTCTGCCCAGCCGATCGGCAAGAATACCCATAAACGGGGCGAGAAAAACACCGGGTAAAGTAAATACAGTTATGAGCAATCCCACCTGTTTTTTTGTGATCTGGAAAAACTCAATGATTTTTGGAAATGCCGGGGCAAGACTTGCCACACCCATTACAGCAAAAAGTGTGACCAGAAATATAAGCTGGAGATTGGTATCTCTTATCAGCGATTTTTCCGGTTTGATTTTTTCCATCTGCCTGAAAAATTATTTCTGCGCCTTTCTTCTGTAAATGCAATGTTCGTCATCGCATAAAGAACAGTTGTATCCGCGAAATTTAACATTCTTCCCAATGCCCATCAGTCCGCTTACGGATTTTATCGGACTCATCAGTGCCGAAGACGTAAGGGAAATTCCACAACAATTATCAGGAAAAAAACAAAACAGTTTAAATTGTTCTTTTACATTCCAATTACAATATCCCGGACTAAACCGGTTTGTAATTTTTAGTTGATCGTCTGCGGCCAATTTTGCAATTTCCCGGTGTACGAATTCTGCTGCAGATTCTGCAGCTTCAGAGCCCGAGAGATTTACTATATATCCTTCCAGGTTATCTCCTTTGTGGAACAACTCTTTCGAATACAACTCCACCTTATTTCCAATCGTACACAGAAACAATGTTATGTATTCGGCATCCTTTATCTGCGAGAAAATAATCCTGCCGACTTCCAGGCTTTCATTTTCCAGATGAATGGTTCCTGTTTCCTTGTTCGTCCCGCTTATCTTCTTAACAATAAATCCGGCCTGCGGCTCTACCAGAGAAGCCGCTGTATTAATGTTTTCCCCGACAAGTTTATCAAAATGAGATTCCAATTTCTTATTCTCATATTCGAGAAGGCGTATAACTTCCCTTTTATTGATCTTTATAACATCAGAAGGTATCTGAACTATTTGAAAGGAATTGAACTTCAAGATTCAGGTATATTTTTTATACAGATCACTAAGCAGTTTGGCATTGATATCATATCCCATGGCAATCAGTTCGGTTTGTTGCTGATCCGAATGAATAGGTTTTAATTCATATGTACCAAATGATGATTGAACAGCATATACTTCAGTACTCTTAGTAAAAATATATCCTTTGATCCTGATCGTTATTTTTGTTACCGCATCCAGAAATGATTTAAGGTATTCCTTATTAAACGCTCTTGTGGTACGCAAAACAGCCGAATGAATATCAGGTCTTCCGGAAGGTTTGGGCATCATTTCGGTTTTCAATACTTTCATCCCTTCCGTTTCGGTGACAGGAGCTAATATATCATTCAAAGGAACATTGCAGAAAGAAGTACTATATATTTTTGCAAAGGGATTGTATTTTTTCAATGTATTTATCAGCTCCTCCGTCTGTTCTATCAGATCGGTCTTATTTAAAATCATTTTATCTGCAATTCGTATCTGATGCTCTACACGCTTTTGCATCCTGCTTATTTTCTTGAAGTTCAATGCATCGACTATGCATACAGAACCTGAAAAAAGCACTTTATCTTTTAGTTTTTCAGAAGTAAGTATTTCCCCAATAGCGATCGGATCAGATAAGCCTGACGCTTCAATAAAAAGAATATCAGGCTGATACTGATTGATGAACTGTTCAAGTGAACTCAGAAAATCTGATAGGAGGCACACACAAAATGCTGATCCATTATTTATTTCAAGGAGATCGAATTTCTGATCTACGGTACGTAAAAGTTCTTTTCCATCCAGGCTTGCCGGGGCAAATTCATTTTGAACCACACCGATTTTTTTCTTCCCGTTATAGTACCTGATCGCCTGGGTAAGAAAAGTAGTTTTGCCGCTACCCAGGAACCCGGTTATCAAAAATACAGAAGTAATCTTCACAACAATTCTTACTTGTTATTTTTCCTTACAATTTCGGCAATTTGCCTTATATGTTCCGGAGTTGTACCACAACATCCCCCGATAATATTTGCCCCGGTATCAATAAGAGCCTTTACAAACCCTGCCATTTGCTCGGGCGTCTCCGGAAAAAGAGTCTCACCGTCTTTATAAACGGGCATTCCTGCATTGGCATGAATTAAGACCGGAGTGAAAGAATCAGCATCTCTTATGATCTTGACAATTTCAATCATACGTTCAATACCATTCCCGCAATTTGCACCAATGATCGAAGCTCCGGCTTCAATAATTTCCGGTATCATTTGTTGTGGAGTTACTCCCATCATGGTATGATACTCTCCTTCCGCAGATTTTTCAAAAGTCATGGTGCAAATAATCTCGCAGGAAGTATTTTCTTTCGCAGCTTTCACAGCTGCTTTGGCTTCATCTATATCAGACATGGTTTCAACAACAATTGCATCTGCTCCGCCATCAGCAAGAGCAACAGCCTGTTCTTTAAATGCCTCATACCACTCTTCGATGGTTATATCTCCCATCATTAACAATTTTCCCGTTGGTCCCATCGACCCCAACACGTGTTTATCTGATCCGGCAGCTTTCCTTGAAATTTGTGCTGCTGCCCTGTTTAGTTCCGCAACCCGCCTCCCAAGTCCATAATGTTCCAGCTTATACCTGCTTCCACCGAAGCTGTTGGTAAGGATCATATCAGAACCTGCATCGAGATAGCTTTTGGCAATATCATACACATCATCGGAACGTTCAATATTCCATAACTCGGGACATTCTCCGCCTTTAAGTCCTTTTTTATGCAAAAAGGTTCCCCAGGCACCATCCGAAACCAGAATTTTTCCATTTTTTATTTCTGATACAATTGTATTCATAATAAATTTTGTTTTTACAAATCAATACTGACAAAGCTTGTTGCCTTTCGTCCGGAACAAAATTAATCCAATTCTTTGATCCATTCCCTGATTATTTCGACTTTCGGGATTTCTCCCTGGGATTTCAGTTTATAATCTGCAATAACAATCGCCGGAGTAACAGAAACACCAAAAGATAACTGCATTTCTTTATCGGTTGTATATTTTACTTCCAGCTCACGACCTGTTTCTTTTATTGCAAGATTGATATGTTCTTTGATCTGTTCAAATTCTTTTTGTGATTTCCCAATCACATAAATTCTTGCTCTTTTTGAAGATATTTTTAAGCGCAATTTTTCATTGATCCTTTTCTGAATGGCATTGATCAGCTCATTTTTCGGTGGTATTTTAGATACAAAAGTTATCTTTCCGTCGATGCATATGGTAGGAATGTTTTTCACCATCAGGGAGTTCATAAATGTAACTGAGTCCATCTCTTTAATGGCATGCTCCCGCCATTCGACAATTCCTTCAAAATGTGGGGCTATCTGCTTCACGGCTTCCACCATGTACTGACAGGGAGCACAAGATTCAGAATCCAAAGTAATGACATCGACTATGACTTTATCCGTAATACCATAATCCTTCATATTCAGCAATTCCCTTACATTTTCCTGTTTCTCAAGAGTTCTTACCACATCCTGCTGGTAAGGATCATGGAGCAGGTTCTTTACTGCCATCAGGTTTTCCTGTGGAGTATTCATAGGCAGATCGCATCCGGGAGCAAGGATATATCCTTTTTTCCCTCCACGATCCAAACATTCTATTACCTCCTGATATACATCGTCAACAGATCCCATAAGCAATACAACTGTAAGCTTCATATTTCCTCCAAAACTGATCTTGTTTTTCAGGGCTATGTCACGCACGTATTCAAGAGGAATGTTTTCATCAATAGACACATTATCGGGTTTGCATGCACACATGAGTTCAATGTTATGCTGAGCATGACCGCAAACAAAGAAGGAACTCAGGACGTTCTTACTCCTGATCAGCTCAAACACTTCTGTTTCCGGCTCGCTAATAAAGGTTTCAAACGAACCAGTATCTATCTGCGAAGTCATTGGATCAACGACTGCAATCACATCACATCCCGCATCGATATAATAGCATGCCATTGCTTTTGCCACTTCTTTGGTAAATTCCAGCAATTCGTTTATTTCATCGGGTGATTCATACATTTTCAGAAAAATGTCTGTTCCCAGCAGATGCAATGCCAGCGTAAAAGGGCCGGTAATCAGGCCGTATAATGCGATATCCGGATAATTTTTCCGTATTGTCGTAGCAACTTCCAATACCACTGGAATCCGTGCATCTTTTTGTGAAGGTATCTTCAAATCAGAAATGGACTTTTCAGACAGAACATGAGAAATTACAGCGGGAGGATTTTTATCAGCCCACTGCAACTTGCATCCCAGTGCTTCGGCTTCAATTTGCAGATCGAAGGCCACAGGTATACCGTCCGGGTTGTATAGTTCAATTGCTTTACTCAATCCCCGGATCATCAGATCAGAAGATTTCAAATATTCATCTGCCTTCTTTTTGATCAGATTTCCTCCATGACAACCAACAAACGGTATCCATGGAATACGCTCCGGTTCTTTCAGAGCAAATGCTTCCTTAATTAGTTCTTTCCCTGTCATTGAATTGAAAATTCTGCTTAATTCACTTGTTCATTTAAAAACTTAACTGCTCCCTGGGGATCAGGGGAATAAAAATCAGCACCGATCTTATTCCTGAAATTATCATTCACCGGTGCACCTCCAATTAATATTTTATTATCCGGCTTCTGATTTTTAATTTCCGTGACGATCTCCTGCATATTTTGCATGGTGGTCGTTAGCAGGGCTGAAAGACCAACTGCAGCTTCAGGATGCTCTTCCAGAGCTGCCATAATTTTCTGCACACTCACATCAACCCCCAGATCGATGACTTTCCAGCCCGAGCCTTCAATAGCCATTTTAACAAGATTTTTACCAATATCGTGTAGATCCCCCTTTACAGTAGCCAAAATAATTTCTCCTTTGTGTTGTATTGCTCCACTTTGAAAATATGGCTTTAAATGTTCAATTGCTGCATTCATAGCCTTCGCAGCCATTAACATCTGCGGAATAAAGATCTTTTTTTCTGAAAATTTCTGTCCTACACGATCCATACCTGCCACAAGAGCCTGTTTCAAAATAGTATCGGCATCAATTCCCTGTTCAAGTGCTGCTTTTGTTAGTTCATCCGCACCATCCTGACCTTTCAGATCGGGAGGAAACGGAGAAGTTTTGTCAACCTTGCCGAATTCTACACATTTTGTTATTTTTTCCAGTATCTCATTCATGCTTTTTTTCCCTAAATATAGCAATATGATTTCTTATTGCTAAATAATTAATTATCTGACCAGTAAAGTATCCGAAAGAAAGTCCGATGAGTTTTTCCCTACCATAATCGCAAATTCACCGGGTTGCACTTCTCGTTCCATATCAAGATTAAAAGCTCCCAGCTTTTCGGACGTAATAAGAAAAGTTACTTTCTTTGATTCTCCCGCTTTGAGTGTTATTCTGGCAAAGTCTTTTAGTTCTTTCACCGGTCTTGTCGGGAGACTTATAAGATCATGTATGTACAATTGCACAATTTCATCCCCGTTTCTCGATCCGACATTGGTAATATTTACATATACTTCCAGGCTATCTCCAACAGCAATCTCTTTGCGGGAAAGCCTTAACTTTTTGTATTTATATTCGGTATAACTTAAGCCAAAACCAAATGGGAACAATGGTGTTGAATTTGAGTTTACATATTCCCTGAATCTGCTTGGCTTTCTGTTATAATAGCAAGGCAGTTGACCTACATTTCCCGGAATGGTTACCGAAAGTTTGCCGCTCGGATTAACTTCTCCGAATAATACATCAGCAACCGCATGACCTGTCTCCTGCCCAAGATACCATCCTTCAAGTATCGCAAGTGCATGTTGAGCAAGGTAGTTTATTGATAAAGGCCTTCCATTAATAAGCAATACTGCAACAGGTTTTCCGGTAGCGAGAATAGCCTTGGCCAGCTCCTCCTGTCGGCCAACAAGTTTCAAATGATCAACATCGCCAAGGTGAGTCTCATTCCATGCTTCACGATTTACCAGTTCATTTTCCCCCAGAACCAGCAGTACCGCATCACTTTTCTTTGCTATTGTTACAGCTTCTTTTATTAGTTTTTCATCAATATCAGGTGTGCTAAGTATCGGATTTTCATTAATTATCCAGTTTACAGTTTCATTCAATGTGATCTTGCATCCTTCAGCATATAAAACCTTTATCTTATCTTCTGCAAATTCTGTAATACCTTCAAGTACACTCACACCTTTCATTGGTATACCGGAGTATCCTCCCAAATGAATATCGGCAGCATTTGGACCTATTACTGCAAGAGTTTTGATCTTTGCTGAATCCAGGGGAAGAATATGACCTTCATTCTTCAAAAGAATTATCCCCTCACGGGCAGCTTTTAATGCCAAAGCCTTGTGTTCATTGCAATTCATAATTTCCTCTATCCTGTCCAAATTAACATAGGGATTATCAAATAACCCGCAGCGAAATTTAACTCTTAATACATTCTTTACTGCCCTGTCAATAGCCTCTATAGGCACAAGGCTGTCAGTAACCAGCTTGTCTAAAGCAGCAAAACAACCCCTGCTGCCAAGATCATAATCAATGCCGGCGAGCAAGGATAAAATTCCTGATTCGGCAGAATCTTTTGCTGCCAGATGATCTTTGTATGTGACATCCAAACCTCCTCCGTCGCTCATAACAAAACCGTCAAAGCCCCATTCATCACGAAGAATTTCCGTTAACAGGTAGTGATTGATATGATTCGGAACACCATTCCATTCGTTGTAAGACACCATGACTGACTGAGCTTTCCCCATTTTCACAGCTATTTCAAACGGGTAAAGATGTGATTCCCTGAATTCTCTTTCAGAACAGTTTACAGGGGCTATATTTCGACCTCCTTCAGGTTGGCCATGCCCGGCAAAATGCTTTAGTGTCACTGCCGCATGATTGGTATCAATACTATCTCCGATTCCCTGAAATCCATAAATAGCAGCAAGGCCCATACGTGAAACAAGGTAGGGATCTTCGCCAAAACATTCTTCAGTTCTGCCCCAACGAGGTTCACGGGCAAGATCTACAACGGGCGATAAAAACTGCGTGACACCACATGCACTGGCTTCGAGGGATGCAGCAGAATAAACCTGTCGGATTAATGCTGTGTCCCAGGTACTTCCCAAAGCTATTGCCTGCGGAAAACTGGTTCCTCCAGGGGCTAAATACCCATGCAATCCTTCAGCAAAAACAAAAGCCGGAATGCCCAGACGACTCTTCTCAACCATGTATTTTTGAAGACTATTGATATACAGAGCTCTTTCCCGGGGTGCTTTACTATAAATAGTCATTGCCCAAAATGCCCCAATACCTTGTTTTAGGCGAGTAGTATCCTGTGTGCTGATAAAATTTCCTTCCTCATCCCAGGCAAGAGAATCAACAATTCTCAGAGGATACAACTGCGCCACTTTCTCTTCAGGAGTCATTTTTTTCAAAAGATCTTCAACTCTTTCTTCTACTGGTCTTGAAGAATCTTTATAGATGGGTGTTCTGGGAATATTGCATGCAAGCAACAAAATAAATGCCGGTAAAGAAAGAAATTTTTTCATTGTTACTGATATTACAGATCGTTCAAATGTTTTACTTAATATTAACTACTGCCACTTCCCGGATATCTCTTGATGAAGATCCTGCCATAATTTTATAGGGACCACGCTCAATCACCCACTTTTTCACGGTAGCATTATAATATGCCAGGTCATGAATATCAATTTCCATCTTCACTTTTTGTTTTTCTCCAGCTTTCAATTCAATTTTTCGAAATGCTTTCAACTCTTTTTCTGCTCTTTCAACAGATGATCCCAACGGTTTAACATAAATCTGAACCGTTTCCTTCCCTGGAGAATTGCCTGTGTTTTCAACCATAAGGTGTAGTATTATATCCTGGTCGGATAAATAATTTACCTTGTCCGTTTCCAAATTGGAATATTCAAATGTAGTATAAGAAAGACCGTGTCCAAAGCAATATTTTGGCTCAATATTTTTTGTATCAAACCAACGATAACCGACAAGAATACCTTCCGAATAATTTACCTTAAAATTTCTTCCCGGATAGGTTTCCATGGCATGTGCTCCTACATCTTCCAACTTTACAGGAATTGTAAATGGCAATTTCCCTGACGGATTGACATCACCAAACAGAACATCAGCGAGAGCATTCCCTGCCTCCGAACCATTGAACCAGGCATATACTATAGTGGATGATAAACTGTCGGCATAAGTTAAGTCGCATGCTGCACCTGCAACAACAACAACGATTAACTTTGAATTGACTTCCGATACTGCTTTTATCAATTCATCCTGTCCGAACGGAAATTTCAGGGTTTCACGATCCACGACTTCAGTCTCGACGTTACGTGTATTTCCGGCAAAAATGATTGCTACGTCAGATTTCTTTGCCACTTCTACTGCTTCACGTATCAGTGCTTCATCAGCATCAGGATCCGGATACCTGTATGGCCACTTGCCACCGGTATCAACAACCACAAATTCTTCTTTGTATCCACGGGCATAATGGATGGCTATTTTATCTCCAACCTTTTTCTGCAACCCTTCCAGCAAACTAACTTCATAGCGTGCCTTTACACCTGCCGTAAATCCTCCCTTAGCATATTGATTTACAGCATTTTCTCCAATTGCAGCTATACTCTTTATTTCCTGTGAATTCAGAGGCAAAAGTCCTTTCGTATTTTTTAACAGAGTAATAGATTCACACGCAACATCATACGCTACCTGAATATTTTCCGGTGAATTTGTTTTCCCCTGAAAACGCGTGCTATCCATTTTTTTACAATTGTACATTACACGCAGAATCCGGCGTACCTTATCATCAATGATCTGTTCTGAAACCAACCCTGCCCGAACTGAATCGGCAAGAAGTGCAAAAAAATGCTGGCCTGATTTCCCCCCCATTTCTACATCCAATCCGTTCTTTGCTGCCTTCACTGTTGAATGTGTAGCTCCCCAGTCAGATACAACAATCCCTTTAAATCCCCATTCATCTTTTAATATCCGGTTCAACAGGTAATCGTTTTCACACACATAGTCGCCTCTGAATTTATTGTAAGATCCCATAAATGAGTATGCTCCGGCATCAATTGCAGCCGATTTGTACACAGGCAGATAGATCTCCCTGAGTGCCCTTTCATCCACTTCAACATCAATTATCCATCTCTGGTATTCCTGGTTGTTGAGTGCATAATGTTTTACACATGCCGCAACATCCTGCTCCTGTAAACCTCTGATATACCCAACTGCTATATCGGATGCAAGCAACGGATCTTCGGAAAAATACTCAAAATTGCGTCCGCAAACAGGGGTACGAATTATATTTACTCCCGGTCCCAGCAAAATATCTTTCCTCCTGGCATTGGCTTCATTTCCAATTGCTTTTCCATATTGCAGAGACAGATCTGTATTCCAGGTTGCTGCCAGCGCAGTGCCGGTTGGGAAAAACGTTACCGAGTCATTATCCATATTCAATGGATCCCATGAGTGTCTTTCGAGTTCCTCACGGATTCCTGTTGGTCCGTCTGTATAAGTTAAATCAGGAATGCCAAGTCGTTCAATACCTCCCGATACAAACATTCCGTTTCCATGGATCATATGTATCTTTTCCTCAAGAGTCAGCAACTCCAGAATGCTGTCTACCATGGGTTCATACTTGTCATCAAAACCATATTCTTTTACAGTGGGCAATTCATCCTGATGAACAGGAACACATGCTGAATACAGAACAACTATGAAAACCGACGTCAGGGAATGCAAATTTATTCTCCACGCAAATTCTCTGTTTTTCTTGATCATGCTGCTGTTATTTAAAAGAAACTGTCTAAAAAGAAAATAAACCGCGAACTTGTCTGCCGGACAGGCAGGTTTGCGGTTACAATGTAAACATACTTTATAGACAATCTCCTGAAATTAGTATGATATTAAACTTTACAGATTTCTATTCAATATACTGAAGCAATCCAATTATTATTTACCAGGTGTTAGTCGGAGCATAATTACATCATGGCCCGGCAACTCAACCTGAAATGCTTTTTTTGTTGTTCCTTCATTTTTGTGAGACCAGACATTCCTGATGTTGTATTCTTCATTCTTGAAATCGATCACCAGGCTGTTCAGATCATCCTTAACATACCAGTGCGACCAATCGAAATCGATGGATTTTGCATCTTCGTCCCTGTTGAGAAAACAGACAGCCCAGTTTCCATTTTCAAGAGGTTTAAACCAAAGCTCAAGCTCGTCAGATGAATAATATTTAAAACCCTGTATGCCTAAAGGATCCTGGTTAATGGCAATTGCCTCTTTGTTCGTTAAAATGTTTTTGGTTTCTTCCGACATATTTCTGATGTCATTTCCGGCAATCAGGGGTGAAGCCAGCATGCACCACATGCTGAAATGTGCCCTGTCTTCATTTACAGACATGCCATTCCCAATTTCCATCATATCTGCGTCGTTCCAATGATTTGGCCCTGCATATTTACGCAAACCGTCCTGCTGATCAAGTATTTGCTCAACGCCCCATTGTTTCCATGTTCCATGATCAACTATACAATCGAAGCAATGATAAATATCCCCCGTAGTTCGCCAAAGTTGTCCGATTTCCGGTCCCCATTCCCAGGGTTTGTCATTCCCCCACTCACAGAGACTAAATACGATAGGTCGTCCTGCTTTGTACAATGCATCGCGCATAGTCAAGTATGCTCCTTCAGCTTGCAATCCTTCGGTATTACACCAGTCATATTTCAGATAATCTATTCCCCAGGAAGCATACGTCATGGCATCCTGAAATTCATATCCGCGACTGCCAACACGTCCGGCACAGGTCTTCCACCCGGCATCGGAGTATATTCCCAGTTTTAATCCTTTTGAATGTATATAATCGGCCAATGCTTTCATACCGGAAGAAAAACGATCGGGATCAGGATGAATAAATCCCTGATTATCCCTTTCTCCATGCCAGCAATCGTCAATGTTGATATACACATATCCGGCATCCTTCATACCGCTTTCTATCATAGCATCAGCCGCTTCCCTGATCAGATCTTCACTGACATTACAGGAAAAATAATTCCAGCTGTTCCATCCCATAGGGGGAGTGGGTGCCAGATTTTCAAATTTTTGTGCATAGGTAGCCAGTGTTAAAACCGATAATACCAGAACATACAGTTTTTTCATGAATAGTTAAACTTTAATTAAGAAATTGAATTATCAATTAAATCTAGTGAAATATTTATTAATCTGCCATTGAATTGCTAATTTCACACTTTGCATTTGCGATCTGTAGCAATTGCACACGTATTTGAATTATCAGAAATCGTATCAATTCAATCGGGAAAGAAATAATAAGGATATTAATCAAACAAGCAGATAAAATGAAAGTTAGTGAAAGCGGAAACGAATTGTACAAGCTTATAAATAAAGCCATTGAAGATCATCAGATCACCCGTGAAGAATATGACATGATCCTGCATACTGCGTTTGAAGACGGAGTAGTTGATCCCCATGAAAAAGTCCTTTTGGAACAGTTGCAGGAAATGATCCATACCGGAGTAGTAAAGATGGTAGCCAAATAGTAAACTATCCTACTTGGATCTCCGGCTTAGTACAGATCATATAATTCAGTCCGTTTTTAAACCGCCGGAGTCAGAATTTTTCTAATCTCCATCTTTTTTAACGATCGCACCATTGAAGCTCTTTCCTGTAAATCAGTTCTTCTATGGTTTCCACCCCACCATCCTGATGTTATCAACACCCAACTGGATCAAAGGTATATCCTGTTCGCCGGGAATGGTCCCCGAATTCTGGAAATAGCATCCAAAAAAATTATAATCCTTTATTTCATTGAAGCTCAACAGAGATTCACCCGTACTATTTAAAGTAAATTCACTTAAAGGAATAACAATGGTGATCCATGTATCGGGTTCATAATTCACAATGGATCCATCTTCAAGCAACCAGGGTTTTAAATAAAAACTATAATAATCTACCCATTCACTTGCCTCGTCTCTCTCCACCAAACGAACATCATATTCCCCTGAATTCCATGGGCCCCTGGCAAACAATTCAAACTTCACGAATACATTCTCAGCGGATGGAATGGTATCATAATTCGGGTACACACCGCTTACAATGGGCATAGCCATTTCCTGAACCCAGTATGTCCCCGTTAAAATGTTTGTGCCTTCTGCAAAAAATGCATTTCCAGTAAGCTCGGGTAAAACAGCATGCCCTGAGGTACTCACAACCGTGCCTCCCCAGCCTTCCCAGGTATTCAATCCATCAAAGTCACAGATCATTCCGGTGGTCTCCCGCATGTTTGCTCCATACATGGATCCGCCGATACCACCGGCTGACACCACTCTTATCGGTCCGGACCCTGTCCCGTCAGGAACAACAACACTACAGGATTTCCCATCGGCACTTGTTTCAAAAACTGTTGCCGGTACTTCATCCGGGAAAATCACAGAGTCTACCAGAAAGAAATACCTGCCGATTAGAATTATGGTTTCACCATCGGCAGCAAATTCGTTTGAAATGTATTCAACCTGCACCGGTGGGGCAAATATGATAAAACTGAATGTAGTCTGACCGTGTTTATTTACCAGTCTTATCGTATTCGGAGCATTCGGATGAGTACCTATATTTGGAGTCTCTTCAGGAATCTGAATAACGATGTCTGTTTCCGTAACATAAGCCGGATTGAAATATGCAGAATATTCATTAAAATAGATTTCCTGCGTGCTGGCAAGATTTGCTCCCTGTATTACGATCCAGGATCCAAGTCCTGCTCCCGTCAGATCTTCATCGGCCAGTTCAGGATCGATATACCTGACACGGGAAATTACAGGTGCCGAAGTATTTTCTTTTTCACAACCAAGAGGGATAAGAAATGTTGCAAATAATGCAAATATTCCCAACAACCATTCTTTCTTTCTATTATATACTATGTAATTCTTCATAATCGTAATTTTCATTTTTTACATTCTGTAATATCATTCACCAAAATCATAAGGAACCGGAGGTTCATTAAATAATGGATTTTGCAAAACCTCTGATTCCGGATAAGGCATTTGCATCTTGGAATTGGGAGGTGAAAAATAATCATCAGAAGGTTCTTCATCTGCTCCCGGTAAATATCTTCCCCGATTTTGAGTAGCAATATAATCCAACGCCTCCTGGGGCTGAAAATACCACCAGGAAACAATCTCAAACCAGGTATTCCCTTCAAGTGCCAGTTCCCTGCGTTTTTCATCAAAAATTTGCATGAAATTCAAAGAAGTCCTTGTTGAGACTCCCGCTCTTTGCCGCACCCTGTTAAATGCTTCAACAGCTTCCGCATCAGTTGTACTGGCCCTGTTCCCAAGAATTGCTTCCGAATAAATAAGCAACAATTCGGCAAAACGAAGAATATAAGTATTGTTGCCGGCAGACATAGTATGAACCTGTCCGTCATTATCTTCCGGACCACCAACCACGTATTTTTTAATGTTCGCTCCTTCTCCGGTATGCACATACCCTCCTTCGGAAGACATGATTTCCGGGAAGGTGTCATTCGGCATCATATAAGTGGCTTTACGACGGATCTGATCTGATGCAGTGAACATCTCAGCCAGTCCCTTGGTCGCTGTGACCGAACCTCCCCAGCCATCCTCACAACCCGTAACATCACTGCTCACTGCAAAATATGCCTGGAATGAATTTCCGTCTCCATAATTGTTGGCAATCCACTGCCAGGCAAATATGGATTCTATGTTGTTGTCATTTTTTGTAAGAAACAAGTCGGGATAATTCTCCATAAGGTCATAAGGGCCATTTTGAATAACATCCCCTGCATAATAAATTACACTGTCGAGCATTGCCTCATCACGGGTCCCTTCTGTTGAATTAAATCCTGAAAAGGTAAGGTATACCTTTGCAAGTAAAGCTTTCGCCGTCCAGGAAGTCACCCTGCCGGGTTCAGGGTCTGAATCAGGCAAATTACTGATTGCAAAGTTCAGATCATTGATGATGTATTGATAGACATCTTCCGCCCTGTTCAGAGGAACAATATAATCGTCTTTCAATGCAATATTATCCGTGATTATCGGAACATCTCCCCACAATCGTGCCAGGTAAAAATATGCCAGGGCTCGCATGAAGCGAGCTTCTGAAATCACCTGTAATTTCTGTTCCTCAGGAATAGATGGTGAAGACTTT
>CAYORG010000003.1:0-134767 GCA_964406315.1 uncultured Bacteroidales bacterium
CAAAATGAATGCTCTTATTTTTGCAGCATCCGTCCATTTTGCAACAAGACTTTGCCTTATGGTTGACAGATGCAGAGATAAGCTTCCCTC
This sequence comes from uncultured Bacteroidales bacterium, assembly GCA_964406315.1. Taxonomy (GTDB): domain Bacteria; phylum Bacteroidota; class Bacteroidia; order Bacteroidales; family UBA10428; genus UBA10428. The sequence goes on from CAYORG010000003.1 coordinate 91, forward strand.
CACAATAATGCACATGAATTGTAACCTGGGCAGTTGATGCAAACAGGAAAATAGCGAGAATAATATGCAACAATTTCCTGAACATTTTTTTGATTTCATATAGTTAACAAATTAATTATCAATATGTTTAATTAAAAAATGTTAATTAATTCCTTATTTAAGTAATTTATGTTCCAGGCAATGTAATAAAAAAGCACCGACCGGGGGGGCTACCTTAAACCGTCACAATGCTGATTCTATGTGGAGACATCTCCTAAGAGATGGTATTGGAGAATTTTCTGATGTAAAAGTGAAATTTAAAAAAGAAACAGGTATTAATTTTATGTTAACCCTTTTTTAAATATTTCAGAATCGTAGCCGTTGCTCCGAGGTTTCTGGTCACAAAACCCCTGGTTGCTTCCGAAGCACCCTGGTAATCTGACTTCTTTGAATACAGTTCATCGAATATCTGCTTGCATTCGTTAAAAGAAGTAATTGAGAATGCCCCTCCGTCTTTAATCAATTCAACAGCCTCATTAAATCTTTTGTAATTCGGGCCAAAGATTACCGGCATTCCATATACCGCTGCTTCCAGTATGTTGTGTATGCCTGCACCAAATCCGCCACCGATGTATGCCACCTTCCCGTACTTATAAATTGCTGCCAGCATGCCAATATTATCAATAAGCAATACATCTGCTTCTTCACGTTTTTCTCCTGCCTTTGAAAACCGTATGGTTTTCTTTTCAATTTTACGTTGAAGAGTTTCTATATGCGATTCTGAAATTTCATGAGGTGCAATAATAAATTTACTTCCCGGAGAAGTCTGATTGATATATTTTGCAATGATATCTTCATCCTTTTCCCATGTACTGCCACACACATAGGTAAACTTACCCGAGGTAAATCTTTCTGCGGTTTCAATGCGTTTTGATTCCGATGCTATCTGTGCCACCCTGTCGAATCGTGTATCCCCACTGAGCTTGACATTCGTTACAGAGATAGTAGCAAGCAGCTCGACAGAACGAGTATCCTGAACAAAGATCAGATCAAAATACTGTAAAAGATTGCGGTACCATGCCCCGTACGATTTAAAAAACAACTGTTGCGGCCTGAATATGGCTGAGATCAGATATACCCTGCCTTTCCTTTTTTTCAGTTGATGTAAAAAATGATACCAGTAATCATACTTGATAAAAAATGTTATTTCCGGATTAACAATTTCTAGGAATTTCCTTGCATTTCCCTTTGTATCGAGAGGAAGATAAAACACGAAGTCGGCGCCTTCATAGTTCTTCTGGACCATATAACCGGAAGGAGAAAAAAAAGTGAGCAGTATTTTATGACCCGGCATATTCTTTTTTAGCGCTTCCATCAACGGTCGGCCCTGTTCAAACTCACCAAGCGAAGAAGCATGAAACCAAATCACAGGATCTTTTCCTGATAATTTCCCGGTCAGGTTCTTCATAAGCCCCTTTCTTCCATGAAGCCAGTTTCTGGCTTTTGTGTTAAAGCATGATGCTATGATCAGCAACAGGTAAAAAATCCTAATCCCCAGGTTATACAATACTGTCATCAGATATCCTTTTTTGAAAAATCGCACCAAGATAACAGTTTTAAAGTAAATTCTTTGCACAATTCACCGAATTCCGGGAAAAGCTTGCTGTGTCAGTAACAAACGTAATTCCCAAAGATATCCCTTTAAAAAAACGGATCAGAAAAAATACTACTGATGCTGCAAATCAGGCATTATGCTTTATAGTCCTGTGAATATAAATAAACCTGATCCTTATTGAACAATTAGCAGAAATTCTGGTTTACCAGTTAAAGATATTATTTATATTGATTCTAAATAAACAGATTAACAAATTAAAAACAAAATACCATGTTATTTGAATTACCAAAACTGGATTATGCATACAATGCACTGGAACCTTATATTGATGCGCGAACAATGGAAATACACCACACAAAACATCATGCTGGATATACCGATAAACTGAATGATGCTCTTAAAGGAACTGGTCTTGAAAATCAGTCCATTGAACAAATTCTTTCAAAAGTATCTTCATTACCTCTTGCCATCCGAAACAATGGTGGTGGATATTACAATCACAATTTATTCTGGAAAGTAATGAGACCGGCCGGTGGAGGCGAGCCTTCGGGAGATCTCGCCAATGCAATCAAGAAAGTCTTTGGTTCGTTTGACAGTTTTAAGAAAAAATTTTCAGATGCTTCGGCAACCCGGTTTGGTTCTGGCTGGGCATGGCTGGTAAAAACAGGTTCAGGATTAAAAGTAACCTCAACGCCAAACCAGGACAATCCGTTAATGGATATAAGCGATACAAAAGGAACACCCATACTCGCACTTGATGTATGGGAACATGCCTATTATCTGCATTATCAGAATCGCCGCCCCGATTACATTGCTGCTTTCTGGAATGTAATCAACTGGGATGAGGTAAACAAGCGATTCAGATAATAACCTTAGATAGAAATTAGTTCTAATAGATGATACCCGTGAAAAATATCACGGGTTTTTTTATTTTTGTATATGCATTTTGAGGACAAGCAATTATTCATGATAAGTTTGTTCCGTTTTTTAAATTCATTTCGAAATTGTTAAACTAAAAATTGAAAATCATGGCTTTTGAACTCCCTAAACTGACTTATTCCATGGATGCTCTTTCACCTGTAATTGATAAACTGACCATGGAATTTCATTATGGAAAGCATCATCAGGCTTATGTTAACAATCTGAATAACCTGGTACAGGGAACAAAATTTGAAAACGCCTCGCTTGAAACCATCATCAAAGAAGCGGATGGAGGGATCTTTAACAACGGTGCCCAGGTTTGGAATCATACCTTTTATTTCTCTTCTTTTAAACCGCATGGAGGAGGTGAGCCTTCAGGAGATCTTGCAAAACAGATCCAAAAAGATTTTGGTTCCTTTGCTGATCTTAAAGAAAAATTTTCAAAAGCAGCAACTACCTTATTCGGCTCAGGCTGGGCATGGCTGATAAAAAAGGACGATGGAAAACTCGATATTGTTCAGGAAAGCAATGCCGGTAACCCGCTTAAAAATGGCGCTACTCCTATTCTTACATGCGATGTTTGGGAACATGCCTATTATTTGGGATACCAGAACAGAAGGCCCGATTATGTAAATGGATTCTGGAATATCCTTGACTGGGATGTAATTCAATCCAGGTATTAAATCGAAAGGCAATCTTAACTTAACGTTAGTACGACATAAGAAATGGGAATCTTCCATGCAGATGCAATGTCTTTGTGGCGCATACAGACTAAATTCTTTGAAATAACAAACAGAATGCGCCAGATTCTTCTTTTCATATTACCCAGGGCGATGCCCTGGGCTGAATTATTTTTGCCTTACAGGCAAAATGATACCAGGTTAAGGCTGAAAGCCTTTATGAATTGAAGCTCCGCGCAGCAGGCTGTCGCGGAACTATTCTCACGAGCATAGCGAGTAACCTTCGATCCCAAAAAAGGAATAGTACTTTTGTTTTATTTGTTTACCCGCATCAGGCTAGAGAGCTCGACGAAGTCAATGCCATAAAGGGGATTCAGCCTGGTGCAACGCACCAGGTTATAATGTATGTTCTTATGAATTGTCGCATCTGCCATGTTATTCAGAGGATTTGACATTGTTTGCGACAAAACCACAAGTACATTTTTAATAAATAGATAATACAAGTTAAATTATTTGACAATCTATATTTCAAGTAGTTATAACTTATATCGAACTCATGTTAACTTATTTATTTTATTCTATAGAACAGGAATTCATTACGCTGGATTAAGCGTTTGTTCTATACAAATCCCATACGAATAGCATTTTCTATGTCTTCGGGAGTGTCAATGCCGTAAGTTTCATATTCGGTTACTGTTGTTCTTATTTTATATCCATGTTCAAGCCACCGAAGTTGTTCCAGCGATTCGGCTTTTTCAAGTACCGTTGGCCGTAGTTTCGCTATTTCTTTCAGTACATCGCTTCTATATGCATACATACCAATATGCTGAAAATATGTATGTTTCTTTTGCCAATTATCCTCTTCAACATTCCTTAAATGTGGAATGGGTGATCGACTAAAATACATGGCAAAGCCCTGTTTGTCTATCACAACTTTGGGGCGATTGCTGTCAAATAGTATTTCCGTATTTTCAATCGGTTTAATCAGCGTCGCTATCTGTGTATTTTCATCAGCAAAATTTGACATCAGCAATTCTATCTGTTCTTTTTTGATGAATGGTTCATCCCCCTGAATGTTGATGACCACATCGAATATTTTCGATGCAATTGTCTCAAATTTTTCTAATGCTTCTGCACATCTTTCAGTCCCTGTCCGGTGGCTTGCCGAGGTCATTATTGCTATTCCCCCGAAGTTTTCAACAGCATTGAATATCCTTTCATCATCAGTGGCTACAACAACACTATCCAATATTTTTTTTACTCGCTCATAAACCCTCTGAATCATCGGTTTTCCGACAATATCTGCCAGGGGTTTTCCCGGAAAACGGCTCGATTGATACCTCGATGGAATTATTCCTACAAATGCAGACATGTGTATAAGTATTGATTTAAGCGAAAGTAAATATGCAAAAATCTTTTAATATTGTAATTTTGTCAGTTATTTCAATTTCAGCGACTACTTTACTAATAGTACGAAAAGTGTTATGAAGTATTGAGTTTAACTGACAATTTTTCTTGAATAATTATGGATGTTCAGCGTATTAAACAGAGGTTTGGAATCATAGGAAATTCAGTGGGTCTGAACAGGGCAATCGATATTGCAGTACAAGTTGCTCCCACCGATTTATCGGTGCTTATTTCAGGGGAGAGTGGTGTTGGAAAGGAAGTGTTTCCACAGATCATCCATAATTTTTCTTCCCGTAAACATGGTTCTTATATAGCTGTTAACTGTGGCGCGATTCCTGAAGGAACAATCGATTCGGAATTATTCGGTCATGAAAAAGGTTCATTTACCGGGGCATACGACAGCAGGAAAGGCTATTTTGAGGTGGCAAACGGTGGTACAATATTCCTTGATGAGGTAGCTGAATTGCCATTGTCAACACAGGTAAGGCTGCTCCGTGTTTTAGAAGCAGGAGAATTCCTGCGTGTTGGTTCATCAAAAACCATTAGAACCAATGTACGCGTAATCGCCGCCACAAATGTTGATATTCAAAAAGCCATTAGCGAAGGAAAATTTCGTGAAGATCTGTTCTACCGTCTGAACACCGTTCCTGTTTATATTCCTTCCTTACGCGAAAGAAAAGAAGATATTTATCTCCTGTTCAGAAAGTTTGCTGTTGATTTTGCTGAAACCAACAGAATGCCTCCCATATCATTGACCGAAGATGCCAAACAGGTTTTGTTAAATTACAGATGGCCTGGCAATATCAGACAACTGAAAAATATAACCGAACAAATTTCAGTGATCGAGACCAACAGGGAAATTGATACCAATACGATCAGGGGTTACCTGCCCGATTATTATGAGAATAAGTTGCCCGCATTGTATGATTCTCCCATTGACCAGAAAACTTTCAATACCGAACGCGAGATTTTATATAAGATCCTGTTTGATATGAAAAGCGATATGGGGGATTTAAAAAAACTGGTACTTGATCTTATGCAAAAAGGAACAATAGACGATGACCTTCATGAAAACAATGCCAGGATAATTCAAAAGCTTTACCAGGAAGAGTCTCCGGGTTTACATCCCGATGGCATTTCCGATAAACCAATTGAAATAAAAAAAGAAGAAGATGCAAATATTCAGGATACAGAAGAAATAATCGAAGAATCATTGTCACTTGAAGAAAAAGAGAAAGAGTTGATCCTTAAAGCTTTGCAAAAACATAAAGGAAAACGAAAGTATGCTGCTCAAGAATTGGGGATTTCGGAACGAACATTGTATAGAAAAATTAAAGAGTACAATTTAAATGAAGATTAAGATGAAACTATATTTTGTATCTCCTCTTCTGATATTCTTTCTGTTTTCAGGTTGTTTCACGATATCATACAGCACAAAAGGAGGGAGTCTCAACCCGAATCTTGAAACAGTCTCAGTGCAGTATTTTGCAAATCGTGCTACCAGGGTAAATCCAACACTCAGCCAGAAATTCACTGACGGTTTGAAAGAGTTCCTTGAAAGCAATACCAAACTCAGAGTAGTAAATACAATGGGCGATGTTGATTTTTCCGGAGAAATTAAAAACTACCAGATAAACCTTGAGGCTATTGCTGCGGGAGACATTGCAGCAAAAACCCGGTTTACAATTGCCATTCGTGTAAAGTATACAAATTCTATTAATCCGGATGACAATTTCGATACAAGCTTTTCAGCTTTCAGAGTATTTGACAGCTCTCAGAATTTTACATCTGTTGAAGAAGAATTAACGGAAGAAATTATCGATGAGATTCTTGATAAAATTTACAACAAAGCTTTTGTAAACTGGTAGACTATAAATTATGATGTTACCAGATATAAATAGATACATAAGAACTCCGGAAAAACTCGATAAAGAAAGTTTAAAAGCTTTTGATGAATTGATCGAGAAATACCCTTTTTTTCAAACTGCCAGATTGTTGCATATTAAAAACATTCAAAATGTAACTTCAGAAATTACTAAAAACATTCTCCATCTGACAGCTACTTATGTTTCAGACAGAAAGATACTGTATTATTTACTCCATAAATTACCAGGCAGTACGCAAAGCAAAGATTCGGGATCAGTCGAATTTCAACAACCTACCGTTGAAAAAGAGATCAAAGATTCACTGAAAGAAAACATATCCAGCACGATCAATGACCAGCTAAGCTATTATGAAATGGCTCCTTCGGCTGAAATTGAACTGATACCGGGATTAGCTATTGATGTTAGAAAAGAATATGGTAATGGCATTCTGTTGGATGATAAAATATACTCTTTAAATAGCTCCACAAAGAATATTGTTAAAGGAAAAGAATTTTTTGAGCTGTCAAAACAATCTGATGAAATTCCTATAGAGGAACCAATTGAAGATAAAACTGTCCAACAAAACACATCATCCGATCTTATCGAATTTCATGAAGATACTTTAGCAAGTTCTATTGAGGAAGAACCTTTGAAAAAAGATAAGTCAGTTGTTCAGGATTCTCTTTCTTTTACCTCCTGGCTTGATGCCATTGACAATCAATTAACTCCAACTGCCGAAGATTCTCAGGACGAAGAACAGGTATCAATTGAAAACGATATTCCCGAACAGGAATTATCAGAAGCTGACACTACCGAAACTGATGAACATGATGGAATTTCTGAGGATGGTCAAACAGGAACAGCAAAAAAGAATTTACAGGGATCTCTTATTGATAAATTTATCGAAACCAATCCGAGAATAGTCCCCAAAACAGAAAATATTGTAAACGAGGATATTTCAAAGGAAAGTGTTACGGAACATGAGAGCTTCTTCACCGATACGCTCGCACAGATATACATCAAACAGGGACATTATGCGAAGGCAATATTTGCTTACGAGAAATTAAGCTTGAAATATCCGGAAAAAAGTACTTACTTTGCAGGTCAAATTTCGAAAATAAAAAAACTAATTAATAACTCATAAAAGTATTTGTTATGTTTGGTTTAATCTCTGTGTTAATACTCATAGTCTGCGCACTTCTTATAATGGTTGTGTTAGTGCAGAATTCAAAAGGAGGCGGTTTATCCGCATCATTTGGCGGATCAAACCAGGTTATGGGAGTTCGCAGGACAACCGATTTTCTTGAGAAAGCAACCTGGACGCTGGCTTCCATATTATTGGCATTGAGTATACTGGCAAGCTGGGCAATTGAGAAACCCACAGAAACAAAATCCCGACTGGAACAACAAATTGAATCGCCTGCTGATTTTGATCAGTCTATGCCTTCAATACCGGCCGGATTGCCAGACGAAGAAGAACCCGAGTAATTCATTTATTATTTCAATACAAAATGTCAGAGTGTCAGATTCCTGACACTTTTTTTTGCATTCAGTAACTTTAGCCTTTATAAGATAACGTATTGAAATTCTATTGTTTAGGTAAAAAACCAAAAATCACGACGTATTTTGAAGATATCAAAATATGCAATTATGTCTTGATAAAACAACGAAAATTGAAAAATTATGAATTGGCATAAAATATGCAACTCGCCAAGCAGTATATAAATCCGAATGTTTAACTTAAAAAATAATAGGAAAATGTCAGTAGTAAAAATCAAACCTTTGGCCGACAGGGTACTTGTTGAGCCACAAGCAGCTGAAGAAAAAACGGCCAGTGGTATCATTATTCCTGATTCTGCTAAAGAAAAACCTCAGAAAGGAACTGTTATAGCAACAGGACCGGGAACAAAAGATGAAACCATGGAAGTAAAAGTCGGAAACACTGTTCTGTATGGAAAATATTCAGGCACCGAACTTACCGTTGATGGTAAAGATTATCTTATCATGAAGCAATCTGATATTCTCGCAATAGTATAATCAGAAAAAATGTAAACAGTAAAAAACAAACAATATGGCTAAAGAAATAAAATTTAATATTGAAGCCCGCGATCTGTTAAAAAAAGGAATGGATCAGCTGGCTAATGCAGTAAAAATCACCCTTGGACCTAAAGGTCGAAACGTAATCATGGAGAAAAAATTCGGAGCCCCCGGGGTAACAAAAGACGGAGTTACCGTAGCAAAAGAAATTGAACTGGAAAACCATTTTGAAAATATAGGTGCTCAGCTTGTTAAGGAAGTTGCTTCCAAAACTGCAGATGATGCAGGTGATGGAACTACTACTGCTACAGTTTTGGCTCAGTCCATTGTAGCAGTAGGCCTAAAAAATGTTACTGCAGGAGCAAATCCTATGGATCTGAAACGTGGTATTGATAAAGCTGTTGCTGCTGTTATCAAAAGCCTCAAGGGCATGTCGCAGGAAATTGGAGAAGACAGTGAAAAAATCAAGCAGGTAGCTTCCATTTCAGCCAACAACGATGAGGAAATCGGAAAGTTGATCGCCGAGGCCATGAATAAAGTCAAGAAAGAAGGAGTAATTACGGTGGAAGAAGCAAAAGGTACCGAAACCACAGTGGAAGTTGTGGAAGGTATGCAGTTCGACCGTGGATACATTTCACCCTATTTTGTAACAGATACAGACAAAATGGAAGCTGTGCTTGAAAACCCGAAAATCCTTCTTCATGACAAAAAGATCTCCACCATGAAAGACCTGCTTCCGATTCTGGAACCCGTTGCTCAGTCAGGTAGCCCGCTTTTGATCATTGCTGAGGATATTGACGGAGAAGCCTTAGCTACATTGGTAGTAAATAAATTGCGCGGATCGTTGAAGATCGCTGCTGTTAAAGCTCCCGGTTTCGGCGACCGCAGAAAAGAAATGCTTGAAGACATAGCAATTCTGATAGGTGGTGTAGTTATTTCTGAAGAAAAAGGACTTACTCTTGAAGGTACTTCAATGGATATGTTAGGAACATGTGAGAAGATTACCATTGACAAGGAAAACACTACCATTGTTAATGGTGCAGGAGACAAAGCAAACATCAACTCAAGAGTAAAACAAATTAAGACACAGATAGACGCTACAACTTCCGACTATGATAAGGAAAAACTCCAGGAAAGACTTGCAAAACTGGCCGGAGGAGTTGCTGTTCTTTATGTTGGTGCTGCATCTGAAATTGAAATGAAAGAAAAGAAAGACCGTGTGGAAGATGCTTTAAGTTCTACACGTGCTGCTGTTGAAGAAGGTATTATTCCTGGTGGTGGTGTTGCCTATATCAGGTCATTGCAAGCCCTGGATAATCTGAAAGGAAAAAATGAGGATCAGGATACAGGAATTCTAATTGTAAGGCGAGCCCTGGAAGAACCTCTGAGGCAGATTGTGGAAAATGCAGGTCTTGACGGATCAGTCGTTGTTCAAAAGATCAAAGAAGGAAAAGACGACTTTGGATACAATGCCAATGAAGACAAGTACGATCATCTGCTGAAAGCAGGAGTTATTGATCCTACAAAAGTTGCCCGTATTGCACTTGAAAATGCCGCATCCATTGCCGGTATGTTCCTGACTACCGAATGTGTAGTTGCAGAAATTCCTGAAGAAAATCCTCCGATGCCTCCGATGGGTGGTGGAGGAATGGGTGGCGGTATGATGTAAATACACCGACTTTAAGATACAATTCCTTCTTTGTTACCAAGGAAGGGATTTTTTTTATGTTCGTGATTGGTAAATCGTGTGTTGTGATCTGTAAGCTTTAAGCTGTAATTCGTGATTCGTGAATTGGTGAATGGTTTAGTAGTTAAGTTGTTTATTAGTTGAGCAGTATGGAAGTTGAGAGTATAAACTTCATTTAATACAACCTTCGCATAATCCATTCAACTTCGGCCTTCCGACTTCAAACTCTAAACTCTGAACTATAAACAATCAACTACTGATTTGTCAACTGCAATTCCCAAAATCATTCGCTATCCCTGTTGACAATATCAGCTGAAAATGCCGGAAGACAAACTGCAATGTATTCCGCTCCTGATTTATATGGAGTGCTGTAATGTACCCATTCTCCTTTCCTCACCAATACAGCCTGACCGGCTTTTACCTCAAGAGTATTTTCTTTTGTTTCAACCCGAAGTATTCCTTTTAATACGAGTGTGTATTCATTAAAATCGGGAGTTTGTGCCGGTTCTTTCCAACCCCCGGGACTTATCATATAAGCTATACTTATTTCTTCACTTTTAGAATTTACATGCCCGAAATATTCCCTGATTTCTTTAGGTTTATTACCTGCTGCTTTTACAATGGAAGGAGTCTTAAAAAGTTCAGCCATCATTCAATAATAAACTGTAATTCATAATTCTGTGTGTTTCCTAAATGGTCATAAGCTGTAATAACCAGCTGATTTGTACCTTTAGGCAGAGCTTTCATCATACCGGTAAGCTCTTTTGCCGGTCCATTATTCAAAGTATAATCCATTTTTTTAAATCCAACCACAGCATCGGTTGCTGCCACAAACAACACAACATGTGCCGGATATACATCCAGTCCATTAATCCTGTTAATTGATGATGCACCAAAGGTATGTGAGATTTTAGGTCCAGTATTATCCACCTTAAAACCAAATGAATCTGAGCTGGTATTGTCAACATTATCAAAACCGGTATAATCCACAGCAGAATACCCTTCATTTTCAACATTGAAGGGTTCGGAATAATCAGAAGGATCACTCCCGTTCAGAGAATATTCAATTCTGTTTATTCCGGATTCTTTATCTATTCCGGTTAATTGCACCAGTGTTTTGTTATTAATAAATATTGTATCGCGCGTTTTAAATTGTGGTCCGCGAAAAGTCTGGCTCAATTGAGGTCCTGTAAGGTCAATGTAAGGAATTGATGTTTTTTCGTTTGCTGTCTGACTGTTTGAACGATTGTTTACATTGTCAACTGCATATGATAGAATTCGCAGGACTCCTGATGCCTGAGTGAGAAACACGGGTTTATCATACAATTCATATTCGCCTTCATTTACTGAGTAGCGAACTTCCTTAACTCCCGCTTTGTTATCGAATGATGTAAGTTTAAGCCTGGTTTTGCCCGAGGAAAATTCCTTGCCGCCTGTGAAAAAACTTTTCCCTATAATTTCCTCAATGATTGTTGGAGGGGTTTTATCCACATAGAAAGTAAATGTCTGAATCTCTTCCTCATTACCCACCTTGTCAACAGCATAAAAAGCAATTGTATGTTCATCCTGTGTAAAATTTGTCGCCAGAATAGGAATTCTGTATTCTATTTCATTTCCACTATCAATACTATACAAGATAGATTTTGTACCGGTACCTTTGTCCTCGCTACGGAGTAGTATTTTTGAACGTCCTGATATAATGTTTTCGTAACGATCCTTGTCAATTTCAAGTGCAGAAACAGGAGGAGTTCTATCGAAAATAAGTATTTGTTCATGCACTGGTTCAACATTCCCAACATTGTCAACAGAATAATACTTCAGTGTATATTCTTTTTCCTCGTTGATAGGTATTGGCTCTCTGTAAGGCTGATATGCTGCTCCATTGATTGAGAATAATATATTTTCTACACCTGATAACTTATCTTCCGCTGTTAATGTAATGAGCGTACCAGATCCCAAATGCAACTTTCCACTTTCTTCATAAAGTACTCCTTCACCAAAATCAACTTTTGTAACCGGAGATTCACTATCGGCATAGACTTCAAAAATAATATCGCGCTTCGGATACACAACTACACGTGTTGATGTATCAACAGCCCAAGGAGAACGAACCGTGTTGTATCCTTCCGTATCAAAATACATCGGGTTGGAATACTTATAGGTTACCTCACTTTCCAAACGATATTTTTCAGATTCGCCATTTGTAGATGTCGACATCCAAATGTATACGGGAAGTTCTTTTTGAATGTACAATTTCCCATCTGATGCTAGAAAAGTTTTTTTTGGGTGGTGAAGTGGTTCCTGCGCAAACATGGCAACACCAATACCCATCAAACCAACTATTAGCTTAAGTTTAAACATAATTCCGGAGTTTTTCTTTGCCTTAAATTAAGAAAAATCAAATAATACCAAAAGAAATTAATCAGGAACATTACTAATGTACTGAAAATTAAGGTTTGTAATCTCAGCATATTCCTGGCCTGCTTCGCGCATTTCATCATCATCCTGGTAAAAATACCATTCTACAAGAACTTTTTTCCCTTTCAGACTGATTCTGGTAAGAATGTTAAAAATCTCGTTTATAGCTCTCTGTGAAGCAGAGTTAAAATAGTCTATTTTCACCTTAAATTTTGTTTCTTCGTTCGGATTGGCAACATATTGCTCTAACCAGGAAAAAACAGGAGTATAAAACTCGATCACATCTTCCGGCAACGATCTGCCATTGATCTGAAATCTTCCCTCTTTCTTATTAAAAATAACTTCGGGAGTGTCTTCTGTTCCTGAAATAATTAATGGATCCATAGTATTACTGCTTTTTATCTAATAAAGATAAGTTATATTTTTTGAGTAGAATTTTGATTGTAATGTTATTTTCTGTCACAAATCTGTCAAATTATATTTCAGTATTCTCATAGTAGCACATTAACTAAGGAAACGTTCCATTTTATGTATAAAAGTTTTTAAATCGATGGGTTTGGTAATATAATCATCAGCTCCTGCTTCAAATGCCTTTTCACTCTCATCTTCAAAATGCATGGCTGTCTGAACAATGATAGGAATATCATTACGGATTTTTTTAATAGCTTGTGTCGCTTCATACCCATTCATGCGGGGCATGTTTATATCCATAAGAATCAGATCAACTTCATTGTTATGAATAAAATCAATGGCTTCCTGTCCATCTTTCACCCTTACCAGGTTGGCTTTTGTATTCTTTAAAACCGCTTCAAGAAGAAAATAATTTACATCTGTATCTTCTGCAATAAGAATAGTCCTTGACTGCCAGTCGATTTTTGTTGAAGGAAGATCTGATGGCACCCTGGGTGAAAATCGCAGACCAATTACCAGAACATCATCGAGCTGGCCCCTTTCTCCGCGCCATTCATCAAGCGTTTTCTCAAGAATATTAAGCTGTTCGTTCATTGGTTTTTGATGAATTTTTACTAAAAGGTCCTGGAAATTTTTAACCAGAAACTTGAGCCCCTGCTTGCCACCGAATTGATCTATAAATCCATCCGAGAACAAGTAAATCCTGTCATCTGTTTTCAGATTTATTTCATGACGGGTAAAGGGAATGTCATTTTTTTGATGATAGCTGACCGGCATCTTATCAGCATCATATTTAACAAGTTCATTATTTCTAATAATAACCAAAGGATTGTGCGCTCCGGAAAATTGCATTTTTTTGTTCTCAAGGTCTATAATTACCAGTGAGATATCCATCCCATCTTTAGGCTCATCAATGCTACCGGTTTGATGCAATGATGTAATAACCATGTCGCGTAACTGGTTGAGTATCTCATCGGTATTGAGCGCATTGATATGCTTATTGATAGCAATTTTATTTACAATTTCATTTAAATACGCCACACCAAGCATGCTCATAAACGCTCCCGGCACCCCATGTCCGGTACAATCTGCAGCCGCTATAATCAATATGTTATCTTTCTTGTTTAACCAGTAAAAATCGCCGCTAACAATGTCCTTTGGCCGATACAGAACAAAATAGTCTCTGAAATTATGAGCAAGTGCTTCCTCCCGGGGAAGAACCGCTTTTTGAATTCTTTGAGCATATTGAATACTATCAGTTATTCTTTTCTTTTGCTTATTGGCAACATCGCGCTGGTTTTCTATTTCCTTTTTTTGTCTTTCAATTTCAGCATTTTGTTTTTTAAGCAACTGATTTGCTTTCTTCTTCTGAGTAAACTGCCAGTAAACCAGCAAAGCAATGCACAATAACAATACAAGAACTGCAATAAGCCCTAAAATCTGGGTTCTTCGTGTTTTCTCGCGTGCTTCCAACCTCGCCTGTTGTGCCTTTAGTCTTGCTTCCTGCTCTTCTCTGAGTTGATTTTCTTTGTTCAACAATTCATTTTGCAACTGCATTTCACGGTTTAATTCCAATACCTCACCTAAAGTATCAAGTGTATTACGCAATTCTCTTTCTTTGTATTGAACCTGTTGTTCATATTCTTTGGTTTTGGACGCCATGGCATCCATTTCTTTCTTTTGAAGATGCTTTGAAATGGAATTGAATTTTTCAAAGTAATCACCGGCTTTTTTAGGCTGCCCAAGCTTTTCAAAGTTCTCTCCCAAAACTCCATAGCAGGTTTTTACCAATCTCAGGTTGTTCATTTCCAGGGCTTTTTCCAAAGCCTGTTCTGCACGATTGTTCGATTCGGAATAATAGGAAAGAGCCTGAAAGGCAAGGGCTATATTCAGATTATCCGAAGCTGCTTCGTTCCTGTTTCCTTTTGCAAGATTGATTTCCAGACTTTTTTTAAAATGATCAATGGCTTTCTGGTATTCCTCTCTCTCAGAATATATCAATCCGAGGTTATTATGAATTATTCTCAGGGCATTCTCATTGCCGAGTTTGGTATTAATATCAATTGATCTCTCAAAGTATTCAATAGCCTCTCCGTCTGCATCAATATGCCAATATAGATAAGCAAGTTTGTTAAGGTATTTTGCCAGTTCTGTCTTATTGTTCTCACTTTCATACTTTTTTATTGCAGCTTTATACTGTTCAATCTGTTGCTGAATATCATTGGCCCTGATATCTTCCCGAATCCAACAGGAAAATAGAAAAGTGATTACAATAAGGAACCTGATCTGATGAAGAGAAAATACGTTCATTAACTTTTTTTACTTAAGATACGAAGGATGAAAGATTTGGATAATAATGATAAGATGACATGCATCACCGATATAAGGTGATTAAGATCAATAAATGAGCAATGAATAATCTTTTCCCGTCTTTCCGGGATATTGAAAATGAATAATAAGGCTCTGATTAATGTTCTGAGATTCTCACGGATACTGATTCGGTAATTTTCTGTGCGGTTGTAATGGTATTTGTATCTGTGTAGATCGTACCATCTTGGCCGCTATAATGGCTATGCCCGATCAATTTAAGATACACAGGTTTAGAATTCGTAACATTTTTATCGAAAAGCACACGATATACAAGTGCCGGCTGTGAAGAAGTTTTATATTCTTCATCTTCTATGTATTTTGTATTCGTCCAGTACTCATTCCAGTCCCACGACTGATTGATTTCGAAATACACATAAAACTGGTCCGGCAAGGTGTTATCAGTACGAGCATACAATACAAAATTTGATTGTGGAGTAGGTCCTGTATATGCATCAGGTATAGCCGTTTCCTCTTTGGGAATAAATAAACCATCATCTTCCTGAACGCCTCTGCTGTGCGACCAAACAGGGAGAGCCGCCGGTCGACGAAGAGACCCCGGCTGCCATTTCCCAGCTGATTTATCGCCAAACTCAAAAATACCTTTAGCTATAGATTTTGCAACATAGACAGTCTGTGTATAATTTCCCGCAGTATCTTCAATCCATATTGCCATAAGAGGATGATTATGTTCTGTCCCTTTTCTAAAGTTTATCTCTATTAAATCACCCTTACCATCAGGATTTGTATACAATGTGTCTGCCTGGTAACTTGTATTAACACGGGAACTTCTGCAACTGTCAACCATAGAGATTTTACCGGCAAAAAGAAGCAAGAGCAATATGTAAAAAAATGTTTTCTTTTTCATCCTGAAGCAAACTAAAATTCTACAATAATTCCCAGGGTCGGAAGTATTGTTCCTGACCCATCGGGAGTAATTTTTTCGAGTTCGTATCTTTCAATGCCATTTTCATCAATTCTGATATCATTATATTCAGGGTCAATAAATGATCTCCTGACAAGCCGATCAGGTGCATCCCCCTTAAAATTGTAAATATTTTGAATATCAATGTAAAAATTAATCGACCATTTTGTAAAATAAAATTGCTTGTCCACTCTGATATCCAGTTGATGAAATGGTTCCAGACGTAAGGTATTGTATTGCGAATAATCCAGGTAAGGGCCACCCTGCGCATCCCATGCTGCCTTTACAGATGACTTTTCTTCATCAAAAGGAGTGTAAGGTGCTCCGCCAACATATCTCCATTTGAATCCAAAATACCAGTTGTTTTTAAATGTGCGCGTAGCTGAAATATTCAGAATATTTTTATTGTCCCAGGAAGTTGGAACATAATTATCCCTGTAGGCAGCCCTGTAATCTTTAAACTCACTTTTCACAAATGTATAAGAAATAATTGTATTGAATCCCAAAAGGTTCTGCCAGCGTCCAAGAATTTCAAATCCATAGGCTCTTCCTTGTGCAATGGGTATCAATTCTTCATCGCCAAAAACTCCATAATCTGCACCTTTGGTTGCCAGAGGCACCGAATCTGTTACTGAAAACGGATAATCGGAATACCATTTGTAAAAGCCTTCGATCGTTATTCGCGACTGATCATCCGGGCGGAACTCAAAACCCGTTACCAGGTGATCGGAAGCTATGTATTTTATCCCATTATCACGATTAATATATTCCCCTTCATTGTTTTTGTATCCCAATGATGTATAAGGTGGCCTCTGGCAATACCTTCCCGCATTAAAATTCCAGGCAAGTTTAGGTATTATCAGATAGGAAGATGAAAACCGAGGCGATAAATTCTGAAGAGGATTTTGCGTTTCCTTTGAATAACTGCTTCCATCCATTCGCAAACCCACGGAAAGAGTCCATCTATCATTAAAATATCCCTTGCTAACCTGTCCAAAAGCATTGTAATGAAACATTTCTATCGAAGAATTGTAGTTGAACTCTTCCAGTGAATTTTCTATATATACCTGGTTGTATGTATCATTAAAATATTTGGCATATTCCAATCCCAGTCCGATAGTAAATTTATATCCACCCCATAAATCCGAATATCTTTCGTAGCGAAATTTATTTTCAATTTCAGAGGAAGAATAATCGAAAGTTTTTCCCAAGGTTTCATCATTATCCAAATACTTATACGATATATTGTTCAGGTAATTTCTGCTCATAACCCAGGTGTCATAACCATGTTGCCTGTAATGTTTGTATACCAATCCGACGGTATAATTCCACTGTTCATTCACAGGAATATAACTGAGAATATATTTTTGATCTGATGTTTCATTGGCATCAAGGTTTAGCTGAAAATTATCGATCGCCCCCAGGCCTATGATGGAAATTTCATTTTTTTCATTGATCCTTGTTTTCATTTTGAACTGAAAATCATTGTAGGTTGGCAAAAAAGGCAATTCCAGTATTGCAAATAAAAACTGTAGATACGATCGTCTTGCAGAAAGAATAAAAGAGGTGTTATCAGAAATCGGCCCGTCAAGCGTCAGAGCAAAGTCGCTTGCTCCCACAGAACCACGAAATTTCAATTTTTCTTTGTTTCCATCCAGTTGACGCATATCCAGAACTGAGCTCATGACATTGCCGAAATTCGAGGGAAAAGCTCCGGAATAAAAATTCACCTCCCGAATAAAATCAACGTTAATGATTCCAACCGGTCCGCCTGAAGCTCCCTGAGTGGCAAAATGGTTCAAATTGGGTATCTCAACACCATCCAGGTAAAATCGGTTTTCACTGGGACCTCCACCACGCACTATCACATCATTTCTGTAAGACAGTGCAGATGAAACACCAGGAAGTACCTGTATTACCCTTGAAATATCACGATTTCCTCCCGGATTCTTTTCAATCTGTTCAATTCCTATTCGCCTCAGAGATACAGGACTTTCTTCATTTTTCCTGAAAGGAGAAGATTTTATAACGATTTCATCAATGACAACAGATGATTCTTTCATCGGAACATCAATAAATGCTTTGTTTGCATTTGTGACAAGAAATTCTTCCGATACATATTGTTCAAAACCGACCGAACTGGCAACAATTCTTACATACCCAGGCTTTATCCCGGTAAAAATGAACCGGCCATCCAGATCACTTACAGAACCTATATTGGTGCCCCAGATAATTAAATTAGCAAATGGCAATGGTTCATTGTTTGCACCATTAAAAATCCTGCCTTCTATCACACCGGCATTTAATTGCTGTCCTGAAGCAGAAAACCCTGGTATAAGTACAATAATAAAGAGTATAATAAACCTCATATTGTGCATAATTATCCAAATGATATCAGAATCATAACAAGCAGCATATTATTTTGTTTAATCAAAGCTGGGAAATGTTAAACAGTTTTATCTGTTGCTAAAAGCTCATTACTAAAATCAACATCCGGGTAATTCTTTTGAAAATGAATAATTTCTTCGCGTAAAGAAGAGACAAATTTCAGATACGCATTCGTATTCTCATGCAGAGGCCTATGGTTAATTTTGTTCAGGATAGATTGAACTTTGGAAATTATTTTTTTTGATTCTTCGCTTAAAAAGGTATCTGCAAAACGTTCCCATGTATATTCAATACCGCTAACTGAAGGATGCAGCATATCATCGGCATAATAACGATAGTCACGAAGTTCATCCATAAAAATCTCATAGACAGGAAAATAAAAAACATCTTCGAGCTGCTCCTGTACTTTTGCAATGGCCAGCAGTAATGCTGCTTTACTCCTTTGATTCTCAACAGCTCCATCTTTCCAGTGTCTGATCGGACTGACAGTAAAGACAATTTTCACAGAAGGATTTGATTTTCTTAATTCTTGTATTGCATTACAAAAGTTCTCTGTTGTAACATCAACAGGTGAGAAACGCCTGTTAAATTTGGCTGAAGGTATCTTGTGGCAGTTTGCAACAACTTCACCGGTTTCCTTCAATTCATAAACCCATGATGTGCCAAGTGTAAAAAGAAGTACATCAGATTTTTGAATAAAATTTCTTGCTTCTTCAAAGCTCTTGTTTATTCTCTTAAGACAAAGTGATTTATCCACATCTGAAAATTGAGTGTTATGAGAATAACTAAACCACAATTCATTATGGAAATTCAGATCTTTCTCAATGAATTTTTCCTTATATAGCAATTGCAAAATGCTATTGCAAATAGAAATCGGATTATAAACAATTCCAAACGGATTATGGCAAATAGTAAATTTAAGCTGCTGCATTTTCTTTCCGATATAATCAGAAAAGCATGATCCCAGGAAGAATAACCTGGAATTATAATCAATTTGAAATTCCGGTTTGATTATTTTAATCCTGGTAACAAATTCAGCCATTCTTGTTAAAAAGATTTCTAAATATTTCTGTTAATCCAGGATACCACCGATTCAAACACTTTTTCCCTGTCCAGGTCGTTATGAAGTTCGTGGTATCCTCCCTGCCATTCAATAAATGTAGTTTTATCGCTTGAGTTCCGAACGAAATTTCTTGAAGTTTTGCAGGAAGTTATTTTATCTTCACTGCCATGCATTATCAGCAAAGGCACATTGATTTTGTAAATACTTAAAGAAGCTCTGATACCGGCTTCATAAGCTTGTGCAAATAGTTTTATTCCTATTCTGTCATGAACAAGATCGTCATGTTTATAAGAGTGGACTACACGAAGATCCCTTGATAGATCTTCAGGTTTCAATCCGTTGGGTGCGAGTAACCCGGGTAATAGATTGCTTATAACATGCACTGCAAACAGTTTTGGTTTTGAAGGAGGATTTATTAATTCAAGCCATGGAGAGGTTACAATCAGGCCGTCTAATGTACTGTTTTTCTGAATAGCATAATTCAGGACAAGGTTGCCACCCAGGCTATGACCATAAAGAAAAGATGGCATCGAGGAATATACTTCTTCTTTTATCTCCAGAAAGGTATCTATGTCGTTTAATAATTTGTTATAGTCTGAAGAATACCCTCTTTTCCCTTCCGATCTGCCATGTCCGCGTAAATCAAATGCTCTTACTGCAAATCCTTCACCAGCGAGTTTTTCTGCCCAACAACTGAATCTTCCGCTGTGTTCACCTAATCCATGTATAAGATGTATAACAGCTTTTGCATTCCCTGAAGGATGCCAGGATTGTGAAAACAGATTCAAACCATCAGAAGATTTCCAGTAATTTTCAGAAAAATCAAACCCTTCTTCCTTGCTTAAAAGTTCACTCTTCAACATTTTTAATACTCAAAATATAATTTCGTAAACAAATTAACTATTATTATAATTGAAATAACGAGTTAACAGCCATAATTTAACCAATCAAATTTAGCAAAATGCAGGAAGTTATACAAATAAGAACCAGTCAACAAAATGGCTTGTATGATATTACCGATAAAATTAAAGCCATTGTGTCAGCAAGCAATGTTAAAACCGGTATTGTAAACGTTTATGCACAAGGTGCTACAGCGGGCATAATGATCCAGGAAAACTGGGATCAGTCAGTGCAAAATGATGTAATTGCATTGCTTCGTAAACTCATTCCTCATGGTGTTTGGGAGCATGATGCACAGGACAATAATGGCGATGCACATCTGAAAGCCGGCCTTGTTGGCCCCAATGAAACCATTCCTGTTGTAAACGGCAAAATGGGACTGTCGACCTGGCAGAATATTTTTTTGTGCGAGTTTGACGGCCCCAGAGACAGGAGAAACATTGTTGTAACGGTGGTGAATGGGGAATAGCCGTAAGGCAGAAGATGAGAACGTGAGAAGATGGAAAGTTAGGAGACGAAAGTCCGGAGGCAAAAAGTAAAAGGCAGAAGAAGGGAATCGGAAGTCCGAAGTCAGAAGTTCGGATGCAAATTGAATGAACCGGGAAATCCCCAGCACCCAGTAACCTAATCTCCGGCAAACTTTATATTCCTCATCAGTCCATCATACTTGGCACGTTTCACAGCAGATTTTTTAAACAAGTGATTGTATTTTTCTTGGGAGAGGACTCTCCAGTCTTTTTTTGTCATATTCATAAGATCAAGGGAAGGCCTGAATGCATCAACAAGGTGCGATTTTATTTTTCGGTTCCAGGGACAAACATCCTGGCAAATGTCGCACCCAAAAATTCTGCTTCTGATTTTCCCTTTGAATGACGCTTTAATAGATCCCTTATTCTCTATCGTCCAGTAAGAAATGCAAAGTCTGCTGTCTATTGTTTTAGGTTGAATTATTGCATTTGTAGGACAAGCCTGCAAACATTTTGTGCAACTGCCGCAAAAGTCCCTGATAGGCTTGTCATATTCCAGTTCAATGTTTGTTAGAAGTTCCCCTATAAAAACAAAAGATCCGTATTCAGGAGAAATGAGATTTGCATTTTTACCTATCCATCCCAAACCAGCCTTTGCTGCCAAAGCCCTTTCAAGCAAAGGTGCTGAATCAACAAAAATTCTTCCCTCATACTCAACGATTTCCTGATCAATTGCTTTGTGTAATTTCTTAAGCATGGTCATTATCACCTTGTGATAGTCATCGCCATAAGCATATTTGGAAATAATCAGGTTGTTTGTTTCAGGCAATGGATTCTCCGGCAAATAATTCAATAAGACAACGATAACAGATTTTGCTCCGGGCATTAACTTTGCAGGATCAGTTCTTTTTTCAAAATGATTTTCCATGTAATGCATATCGGCATGCATGCCGTTCATTAACCAATTTCTCAAATGTTCTGCTTCTTCCTTAAGAAATTCTGCCGGAGCTATTTTGCAATCTGTAAAACCAATGGATTTAGCTTTTTGCTTTATTTGTTCAGACAACAGTTTTTTATTGATGCTCATAGTATCAAAAAAAAGGCTCAACAATTTGAGCCTTTATTTTCTAAAATCCTATTCTTAATTATAGTTTTTTCTTGACTTCAAATTCCTCAAATGCCTCAAGAATATCTCCGACTTTAATATCATTGAAGTTTTCAATGTTCAATCCGCATTCTTGTCCGCTAACAACTTCCTTGACATCGTCCTTAAACCGTTTCAAAGATCCCAGGTCGCCGGTATAAATGACAATACCGTCACGTATTACCCTGACTTTTGCATCGCGGCGTATCTTGCCTTCTTTTACCATACACCCGGCGATTGTACCGACTTTTGTAATTTTAAATACTTCAAGGATTTCTAAAGTAGCTGTAATTTCTTCTCTAATCTCGGGAGACAACATCCCTTCCATAGCGGACTTTATCTCCTCAATAGCATCGTAAATGATAGAATATAAACGTATATCTATTGCTTCTTTTTCAGCCAATTTTCTGGCACTCAAAGACGGTCGTACCTGAAAACCAACAACTATTGCATTTGAAGCAGCAGCTAAAAGGACATCAGCTTCAGAAATCTGACCAACTGCTTTGTGTTTAATGTTTACCTGGATTTCTTCTGTAGAAAGTTTTATCAGTGAATCAGAGAGAGCTTCAACCGAACCATCCACATCTCCTTTCACGATAATGTTTAGTTCCTGGAAATTTCCAATGGCAATACGTCGGCCGATTTCATCAAGCGTAATATGTTTTTGGGTTCGCATCCCCTGTTCACGTTGTAGTTGTTCACGCTTATTAGCTATTTCTTTTGCTTCTTTCTCACTGCTTATGACATTGAACTTATCCCCAGCCTGGGGTGCCCCGTTCATACCAAGTATAAGCACAGGCGTAGCCGGACCTACATCACTTACAGGTTTGCCACGTTCATTATACATGGCTTTCACCTTTCCCATATGTGTTCCTGCCAGCAATATGTCTCCAACTCTTAATGTGCCTCCCTGAACGAGCAATGTTGTGGTATACCCCCTGCCTTTATCAAGAGAAGACTCCACAACGGTTCCCATGGCGGGTTTATTCGGATTTGCTTTTAATTCAAGTAATTCTGCTTCCAGCAACACCTTTTCAAGAAGCTCTTCAATATTGACACCATTTTTAGCTGAAATATCCTGCGACTGGTATTTGCCACCCCAATCTTCAACGAGAATGTTCATATTGGCCAGCTCTTCCTTGATTTTTTCAGGATTTGCATTTGGTTTATCAATTTTATTGATAGCAAATACCATTGGAACACCTGCTGCCTGAGCATGGTTTATTGCTTCAACAGTCTGGGGCATAATTCCATCATCTGCCGCAACAACAATGATAGCCAGATCTGTAACTTGTGCTCCTCTTGCTCGCATAGCAGTAAATGCTTCATGGCCGGGAGTATCTAAAAATGTAATTTGTTTATCGTCATCCAGCTTCATACTGTAAGCTCCTATGTGCTGTGTAATTCCTCCTGCTTCTCCTGCAATAACATTTGCATGCCTGATATAGTCCAGCAATTTCGTCTTACCATGATCAACATGCCCCATTACAGTAACAATGGGAGGCCGGGGCAACAGATCTTCCTCTTTATCAACATCTTCATTAATGGCCTCCTGTACTTCCACGCTTATAAATTCTACTTTATACCCAAATTCTTCAGCAACAAGTGACATGGTTTCAGCATCAAGACGCTGATTTATGGAAACAAACAAACCAAGGTTCATGCAGGTGGCAATAACTTCATTGGCAGGAACATCCATCATTGTTGCCAATTCATTGACAGACACAAATTCCGTAACCTTTAAAATATTTTTGGATTCTTCCTGTTTGAGAGTTTCTTCCTGTAATTTCTGACTTACGGCATCACGTTTTTCCCGCCTGTATTTGGCTCCTTTCGATTTGCTTTTTGTCAGACGGGCAAGAGTATCTTTTATTTGTTTCTGTACATCTTCTTCACTAACTTCCTGTTTCAGAGATCGTTTCTTGCGTTTCTTCTTTGATTTATCCTTTACGAATTCAATATCAGTGTCTTTGTTTGTTTTGTTTTCTTCAAGTTTAATCCTTTCCTTTTCCTTTCGAATTCTCTTCCTTTTTTTCTTTTTATCATACCCTTTATCACCATTAGTATCTACTTTTCTAACTCTTTCAGGCAAATCAATCTTCCCAATCACAGTAGGCCCCCTGAGTTTTTCAACTGTAGCACGAATAATATCTTCATCTACTCCTTCTTTATGAAGGATTTCTATCTCTTCCTTAATGATTTCTTCCAATTCTTTCTCTGATTCTATCAAAACCTTTTCTTTTTCTTCCGGTTTTACTTTCTCAGTTTCCTTTTCATCCTTTTCCTTCAGAGATTTCTTATCTTCATTGGAATCAAGATCAATTTTACCAACTACTTTTACTTTAGATTCTTTCTCCTTAGGCTCAGGTATACTTTTGTCTTCAATATCAGTTTCTTTTTTCTCCTTTTCTTTTGCTTTTTCTTTTTCTGCCAACTCATCACTTTTGGCTTTCTCGTCCTTACTTTTTTCTTTCAAATCTATCTTTCCGATAACCTTGAGTTTCACCTTGGAATCTTCTATTTCACTTGAAGGAGCTTTAGCAGCAGTATCTTTTATTATCAGCTCTTCCTGATCTTCAGTTGATTCTTCAGTTTCTTCTGATATTTTTTCGTCAATTGAAACAGCATGATGCTTATCTCCAAAATGTCTGAGATGAAGTTTCTCCGACTCTTTTTTTATCGAAAGATCAGAACTAAACTCTTCCAATAGCATCTCGTATTGTTCGGGTGTAATTTTAGTATTGGGATTTGAATCAACCTTTTCGCCCTTTTTATGGAGAAAATCAATAATGGTGGAAATCCCAACATTAAACTCACGTGCAATTTTACTCAATCTTGTTGCTTTGGTATCTGCCATAAAAAAATTCTGTTTTCTAATCTATCACTGTTTATTAATAAATGATACTTCGCTAATATACTGCTTATTATTCAAACTCAGCCTTTAATATCTTAACCACTTCTTTAATGGTTTCCTCTTCCAGATCAGTCCGTTTCACCAAATCTTCAACTGTAAGTTCCAAGACACTTTTTGCAGTATCACAACCAACAGCTTTAAGTTCATCAAGTATCCAGCCATCAATTTCATCAGCAAATTCTTCCAGGTTTACATCTTCATCATCTACATCTGCTTCACGATAAACATCGATTTCATAATCTGTAAGTTGACTGGCTAGCTTAATGTTCAATCCTCCTTTCCCAATTGCAAGTGAGACTTCATTTGGTTTCAGGTATACTTCAGCTTTTTTATTTTCCTGATCTATTTTTATGCTTGAGATCTTTGCCGGACTTAATGCCCTGGTAATATAAAGTTGGATGTTGTTGGTAAAATTAATTACATCAATATTTTCATTTTTCAATTCTCTCACAATGCCGTGAATTCTTGATCCTTTCATTCCAACGCAGGCTCCGACCGGATCAATACGTTCATCATAGGATTCAACTGAGACTTTTGCTCTTTCGCCAGGCACACGAACTATCTTTTTAATTGTAATCAGGCCGTCAAATATTTCCGGTACTTCAAGTTCGAAAAGCCTTTCAAGGAAAATAGGTGAGGTACGTGATAAAACAATTAAAGGTGTATTGTTACGCATATCCACGTTAATTACCACTGCACGAATTGTATCTCCTTTTCTGAAGTAATCTGAAGGTATCTGTTCAGATTTTGGTAGGATCAATTCATTGGCTTCTTCATCAAGCACGAGAATCTCTCTTTTCCAAACCTGGTATACTTCACCTGTAATGATATCACCAACCTTGTCACTATATTTAAGGTATACATTGTTCTTCTCCAGATCAAGAATTCGGGCCGTAAGATTTTGTCGTAGTGCCAATATCGCCCTTCGTCCAAAATCTGCAAATTTCACCTCATCAGTAACATCTTCTCCAACTTCATAATCACCATCAATTTTCTTTGCTTCAGATAATGATATCTGACGGTTCGGATCTTCAACCTTACCATCTTCCACAACCTCCCGGTTCCTCCAGATTTCGAAATCCCCTTTATCAATGTTGATGATAACATCAAAATTTTCGTCGGTAGTAAACATTTTTTGAAGCATACCGCGAAAGACATCTTCAAGAACCGATATCATGGTTGCCCTGTCAATATTCTTCAACTCCTTGAATTCCGAAAAAGTATCAATCAGATTTATATTTTCCATATTCTGTTTTTTTATTTCCTGCTTTAAAATTTAACGACAATTCTTACTTCATTTACATCATTATATAAAAATTCACGCCTTTCAATTCTTGTTTGTTTTTTTTTTCTGCCATCCATCTTCATCTTTTTTTTCTCTTCAATACAAAATGCATTATGATCTGCCTCAATTAATTTACCCTTAAATTTGCGCCCATCTTTAAGAGAAACATCCACTTCCCTTCCAATATTTTTAAAATACTGTTGCACTACTTTAAATGGACTATCCAGTCCCGGCGAAGATACAACAAGTTCAAAATCCTCCTTTCCCCTGTTCAATCCCTTTTCAATCGTACGACTCAACTCAACACACTCATGAATTTGTATTCCCTTCATGTTATCCACAAGCAAATGAATAGAGTTGGTTTTTGTGATATCAAGTTGCACAATAAAATACTCTTTCTCCTCTATCAGATCATGAATTAATTCTAATATGACTTCCTTTTCAATCATTTATCCGCAACAAAATAGGGGACTTCTGTCCCCTATCCTAGCAACCATTATTAATTCTCCTGGCGATGCAAAATTATAAAATATCACAATAACAACAAAATATTCTTATAGAATCAGGAAATAAATCAATTCATCTTCATTGAGTTTATATTTTTTTTAAAATTTACCTGCGAAACTCATAGTTTTGTGATTAGAAAACCAGAATTGAAATTGGCTGTAAAAACCCCCAATAAAAAAAAGATCATAAATGATCCTGTTCATGGATTTGTAACTATTCCCTCTGAATTTATTTTTGATATTATTGAGCATCCCTATTTACAAAGACTAAGAAGAATTAAACAGTTAGGATTAACTCATTATGTCTTTCCCGGAGCAACACATTCAAGGTTTCAACATACTATAGGAGCTATGCATCTCATGACCCTTGCCCTGGAAAGCTTAAAAAACAAAGACATTGATATTGAACCTGAAGAAGAAGAAGCAGTGCTGTCAGCAATTCTTTTGCATGATATAGGACATGGCCCGTTTTCTCATGCACTGGAAGAAAGTCTGATTTCAGGAATAAACCATGAAATGCTTTCTCATGTGCTGATGAATGAGCTTAACAAGCAATTCAAAAACAAACTGGATCTGGCAATACAGATTTTCAATAACAAGTACTCTAAAAAGTTTCTTCATCAACTGGTATCCAGCCAGCTCGATATGGATCGTCTGGATTACATCAAACGAGACAGTTTCTTTACAGGTGTAATTGAGGGAACTATCGGAACCGACCGTATTATAAAAATGCTTAATGTTTTGAATGATAATCTGGTAATTGAAAAAAAAGGTATTTATTCGGTTGAAAAATTTCTTATTGCACGCAGATTAATGTATTGGCAGGTATACTTGCATAAAACCGTTATGGCATCTGAACAATTGCTGGTAAAAATGTTACAACGTGCCAAAAGCCTTGCCAATATGGGTACAGAAATATTTGCTACTCCGTCGCTTTCTTTTTTTCTTGACCAGCAGGTTAGTGCCGAAAACTTTAAAGAGCAACAACATGAAATACTTACGAATTTTGTCAACCTAGATGATTCCGATATCCTTTCATCTGCAAAAGTATGGACAACACATAATGACAAAGTGTTGTCTTTTCTTGCACAAAACCTGTTGAACAGAAGATTGCCGACAGTAATATTGACTGAAAATAGGCCTAAGAAAGAAATGGCGTCCCGCATAAAAAATAACATTATGAATTCGTTTGGCTTTTCAGAAGAAGAAACAGCATACTTATTGATCTTCGGTGAAATTTCAAATTCAGCCTTCAGCAGCATTGATGATATGATCCAGATTTCAATGGGCAATAATGAAACCAAAGATCTTTCTGAAGTTTCTGACATTCTGAATGTTCCTTATCTTCAGAAGTCCGAAAAAAAATATTTTATATGTTTTCCCAAGAATTGTGGAGTATAAATTATATTCTCTACTTTTGCATCCAAATTTTAAACTATGGAATTTACTGCACAAACGATAGCTGATTTCCTTAAAGGCAGTATTGAAGGGAATCCACAGGAAAAAGTTAACAATATTTCAAGAATTGAAGAAGGGACGAAAGGAACACTGGCGTTTATAGCAAATCCAAAATATGAAAAATATATTTATACTACCGGAGCATCAATTGTATTGGTTAACAAAGATCTAAAACTTGATAAAAAAGTATCTCCAACCCTGATCAGAGTCGAAGATGCATATCAGGCATTTGCTTCACTTTTAAATCTTTACACGAGCCAGTTGCCTCAGAAAACAGGAATTGATCCTAACAGTTACATTAGCGATACAGCATCGTATGGAAAGGATTGTTATATCGGAGCATTTGCCTTCTTGGGAGACAATGCAACAGTGGGAAACAATGTAAAAATATATCCCCAGGTTTACGTGGGAGATAATGTTGCTATTGGAGACAATACAATATTGTACCCCGGAGTCAAGATCTATAAAGATTGTGTTGTCGGGAAAAACTGCATTTTGCATGCCAGTACTGTTGTTGGATCTGATGGTTTCGGCTTTGCTCCCGGTGAGGGAACCTATCAGAAAATTCCTCAAATCGGGAATGTGATCATTGAAGATGATGTGGAAACAGGATCAAATGTATCCATTGATCGTGCAACTATTGGATCGACAATTCTCAGGAAAGGTACTAAACTTGATAATCTGATTCAAATTGCCCATAATGTTGAAATTGGTGAGAACACTGTTGTTGTTGCCCAGGCAGGCATAGCCGGATCAACAAAAATTGGAAAGAATTGTATGATTGCAGCACAGGCAGGTATCGTTGGCCATCTTACCATTGCAGATGAAGTGAAAATCGGAGCGCAATCCGGTGTTGCCAATTCTTTGAAGAATAAAGGAGAAATAGTACTTGGTTCGCCTGCGCATAACTTTTCAGAAACCAAAAGATCAATGATTGTTTATAAAAAATTGCCTGAGATGTATTCCAGATTAAATGAACTGGAAAAAATGTTAAATGAACTCCGTGAAAACAACACATAGTATTATCAATCATAGCCCATTTGATAAGATTTTTATATCTTTCGTCTTCAATAAATCAAACGTTCAGTTTTTGATATAATGGAAAAGCAGAAAACCATTTCAAAACCGGTTACACTTAAGGGAAAAGGATTGCATAGCGGACGGGAAGTCGAACTTACTTTAAAACCTGCTGATCCAAATTCCGGTTATATATTTAAGCGTATCGATCTCGAAAATACCCCCCTGGTACATGCTGTAGCTGAGAATGTGGTAAATACTGCCAGAGGGACAACGATCGAAGAGAATGGCGTACAGGTTATGACAATTGAACATGTTTGTGCTGCTTTATCCGGTAGTGAAATAGACAATGTAATTGTTGAAGTGAACAGTCCGGAGGTTCCCATACTTGATGGTAGCTCTAAGCATTATACAAATGCTATTAAAGAAGCAGGGATTGCAGAACAGGATGAAGAAAAAGAATATTATTCAATCAAAGAAAAGATTGAGTATAGAAATGAGGAGAATGGTGTAAAAATAGTAGCTTACCCTGATGATGGTTTTGGAATCGACGTTCATATTGATTTTAATTCAAAAACATTGGGTTGCCAATATGCCACCATGAACAATTTAAAAGAATTTGAGAAAGAGATCTCAGGAAGTAAGACTTTTGTTTTTGTTCACGAACTGGAAGCTCTTGCAGCGAATAATCTTATCAAGGGGGGAGATTTGGAGAATGCCCTTGTTATTGCTGATAAACAGATATCGAAAGAGCAATTAGACAGACTTTCCAGATTATTTCATAAACCCAAAATTGAGGTCCTTCCTGAAGGATATCTGAACAATACTGAATTAAGCTTTCAAAATGAGCCTGCACGTCATAAGTTGCTGGATATAGTCGGAGATCTTTCACTTGTGGGTATGCCACTTAAAGCCAAGATTGTAGCTTTCAAACCAGGGCATCATGCAAACACTGAATTGGCCAAAATTATCAGAAAGTTCATCAAAAAGGAAAAATCAAAACCAATGCCTCCTCCTTATGATCCCACCGCTGCTCCTCTTTTTGATATTAATGAAATTAAAAAAAGACTGCCTCACAGGCCACCATTCTTATTTGTTGACAAGATTACTTATATGAATGAATGGGAAATTACCGGCATTAAAAATGTCACAATGAATGAGGCATTTTTCGTAGGTCACTACCCGGAAGAGCCAATTATGCCGGGAGTTCTGCAAATTGAAGCTATGGCACAAGTTGGAGGTATTTTGTTATTAAGCAAAGTGCCTGATCCTGAAAATCATGTATTGTATTTTCTTAAAATTGAAAACATTAAATTTAAACACAAAGTGATTCCCGGTGATACACTGAATATTCATATGCGACTCCTCGAACCGGTTAAACGAGGTATTGCTCTGACTTTTGGCCGGGTTTTTGTCAGCAATACACTCGTCATGGAGGGTCAATTCATGGCCCAGCTAGCAAAGAAATAAGATATTGATAACGCATAGAATCTATTAATTATCTGATTCGTATAAAGTTTTTCATATGATACACAAACTCGCTTATATAGATCCTAAAGCTAAAATTGCAAAGAACGTAATTATTGATCCATTTGCAAGTATTTCTAAAGATGTTGAGATTGGAGAAGGAACATGGATAGGATCCGGTGCTGTCTTAATGGATGGTGCCCGAATTGGTAAAAACTGTAATATCTTTCCCGGGGCTGTTATTGCAGGTATTCCACAGGATTTAAAATTTGCCGGTGAAAAAACAACTGCTGAAGTTGGCGACAGTACCACAATTCGTGAATTTGTTACTTTAAATCGTGGGACAAAAGCAAAAGGATTTACAAAAGTCGGTAGCAATTGCCTTATTCAATCATATGCCCATATTGCACATGATTGTGCTCTGGGAAACAATTGTATACTTGGTAGTCATGCCGGAATGGCCGGTGAAGTTGAAGTCGATGATTTTGCGATCGTAAGTCCATATTCAATTGTACACCAGTTTGTAAGAATTGGAAAGCATTGTTTTGTTCAGGCTGCGGGCAAAGTAGGTAAGGATGTTCCTCCATACATACTGGCCGGAAGAGAACCTCTTTCGTATACAGGCATTAATTCGATTGGTTTACGAAGAAAAAATTTTAAAAAAGAAACGATATATGAAATCCAGGAAATTTACAGGATAATTTATCAAAGAGGGATGAATATATCAGATGCTATCAGATATATCGAAACCAATTCTCCGGCTACCGATGAGCGCGATGAAATTATTCTTTTTATAAACAACTCTAAAAGAGGTCTTATTCGTGGTTATTTTGATAATGATGAATAAATCTTTATAGCTTCCCTCTCAAACTGTTCCATCCCATCGACTGAATTTCCGTATAACTGCCATCAGGCATAACCAAATGTTTTCCTTCTTCCTTATTGGTCATATGCCCGATAACTGATATGCCCGGAATAGATGTCAGTTTATCAAAATTATTAACCGGCGATGTGAAAAGTAATTCGTAATCTTCACCTCCGTTTATGGAAATGGTTACAGGTTCTAAATTCATTTCTTCAGCAGCTTTTCTTGTTTCTGCAGCAATAGGAATTTTATCTGCGAATATTTTGCATCCTGTTTCTGAAGCATCACAAAGATGCAACAAGTCAGATGTTAAACCATCCGAAATATCAATCATTGATGTGGGTTTGATATCATTTTTATCCAAAGCAGTAATAATGTTAGCTCGTACTTCAGGTTTTAATTGTCTTTCCAAAATATATTCATACCCGGATAAATCAGGCTGCGACGTTGAATTCTGGTTATATATGCACTTTTCCCGTTCCAGTATTTGAAGTCCCATATAGGCTGCTCCAAGATCACCGGTAACACAAATAAGCTCTTTCGATCCGGCACCTGAACGGTAAACAAGTTTATCTTCTGAAGCTACACCAATGGCTGTAATGCTAATGTTTAATCCTGTCATTGAACTGCTGGTATCTCCGCCTACCAGGTCCACGTGATACATAGAACATGCCATCTGAATTCCTTCGTAGAGTTCCTGAATCATCTCAGTTGAAAATTTGGAAGAAAGAGCTAAGGAGATCAGAATCTGTGTTGGGACTGCATTCATTGCATAGATATCAGAGAGATTAACAACAACGGCCTTATAACCAAGATGCTTTAACGGAGTATATACCAGGTTAAAATGAATCCCTTCAGTAAGCAAATCTGTTGTCACCACTGTTTTTTTGCCTTTCATATCCAGTATAGCAGCATCATCTCCAACACC
Source organism: uncultured Bacteroidales bacterium (assembly GCA_964406315.1). Lineage (GTDB taxonomy): Bacteria > Bacteroidota > Bacteroidia > Bacteroidales > UBA10428 > UBA10428. The sequence continues at coordinate 32,805 of CAYORG010000003.1, forward strand.
CAGTAAGGAGGATTTGTTTTTAAGTTTGATGTTTTCTGTAAGTAGCCGGATCAACCCAAATTCACCTATTTGGTCCAAATCCATGTTTTCTTTTTTTTCCCCCATTTTCTGGTAAGATTTAGTAATTCAAAAGCCTTACAAATATATTAATTCGTTTAGTTTTTGTATCTTTGTTCTTATTTAGACTATTTCTAAATAGTGTTATTTTTGATTATTGAATCGTAGCTGAAATGAATCTGGAACAGGGTAAAATACTTGATCAGGTAACTTCGAATGAATACAAGTATGGTTTTTATACTGATATTGAAATTGATAGCCTTCCCAAGGGATTGAATGAAGAGATCATTCGGATGATCTCTGAGAAAAAGAAAGAACCAAAATTTATGCTTGAATTTCGATTGAAAGCTTATCGTCACTGGAAAACAATGAAAATGCCCACATGGGCGCATTTACAATTGCCTGAAATAAATTACCAGGACATAATATACTATGCAGCTCCAAAAAGTATTACCAAATACCAAAATCTGGATGAAGTCGATCCGGAATTGCTGGCTACTTTTGAAAAACTGGGAATTCCACTTGGGGAGCAGAAACATCTTACCGGAGTAGCAGTAGATGCTGTTATGGATAGCACTTCTGTAAAGACTACTTTTCGTGAAACTCTTGCTGAACTGGGAATAATTTTTTGTTCATTTAGTGATGCAGTGAAAGAACATCCTGATTTGGTTAAAAAATATATGGGATCAGTTGTTCCCTATACCGATAATTATTTTGCAGCCTTGAATTCAGCAGTATTCAGCGACGGATCCTTCTGCTATATTCCAAAAGGTGTCAGATGTCCCATGGAGCTGTCCACTTATTTTCGTATCAATGCATTCAATACCGGTCAGTTTGAAAGAACATTAATCATTGCCGATGATGAGAGTTATGTTAGCTACCTTGAAGGTTGTACGGCTCCCAAAAGAGACGAAAACCAGCTACACGCTGCCATAGTTGAAATTGTAACCCACGAAAGTGCTGAAGTAAAATACAGTACCGTACAAAACTGGTATCCTGGTGATAAAGAAGGTAAGGGGGGAATATATAATTTTGTGACAAAGCGGGGTATTTGTAAAGGCAATAACTCTAAAATCTCATGGACACAAGTTGAAACAGGATCGGCCATCACCTGGAAATACCCAAGCTGTATTCTTAAAGGCGATAATTCAGTGGGAGAATTTTATTCTGTTGCAGTGACCAACAACCATCAACAAGCTGATACAGGCACTAAAATGTTACACATTGGTAAAAATTCACGCAGTACAATTATATCCAAAGGCATATCGGCAGGTAAAAGTCAGAATAGTTACCGCGGACTGGTCAAAGTTTTAAAAACTGCAGACAATGTCAGAAATTATACTCAATGCGATTCACTACTGCTTGGTGACCAGTGCGGGGCCCATACATTCCCATACCTGGAAATCGATAATGAATCAGCAATAATTGAACACGAAGCTACAACTTCAAAAATCGGCGAAGATCAAATATTTTACTGCAACCAGAGAGGTATAGACACGGAAAATGCTATTGGTCTGATTATTAATGGATATGCTAAAGAAGTATTGAATAAACTACCGATGGAATTTGCTGTTGAAGCAAGGAAATTACTTGAGATCAGCCTGGAAGGCAGTGTTGGTTAATTACTTTAACTTGAAATCGCAAAAAAATGTTGGAAATAAAGAATTTACATGCCTCAGTAGAAGGAAAAGAAATTTTAAAAGGTATAAACTTAGAAGTTCATGTTGGAGAAGTTCATGCCATTATGGGTCCCAACGGGTCAGGGAAAAGCACCCTGGCATCGGTTCTGGCAGGAAGCAACACTTTTGAGGTTACAAAAGGCAGTATACATTACCTTGGAGAGAATCTCACAGAGCTTCCTCCGGAAGACAGAGCCCGAAAAGGAATATTTCTGGGTTTTCAATATCCGGTTGAAATACCTGGTGTATCAATGGTTAATTTCATGAAAACTGCATTGAATGAACAACGAAAGTTTAAAAATCTGGAACCTGTCTCTGCTTCCGATTTTCTGAAGTTAATGAGAGAGAAAAAAGAGATCGTGGAAATTACTTCCAGCCTGACCAATCGCTCAGTAAATGAGGGATTTTCAGGTGGCGAAAAGAAAAAAAATGAAATTTTTCAAATGGCTATACTGGAACCAAAACTTGCGATTCTGGATGAAACCGATTCAGGCCTTGATATTGATGCATTGCGGATCGTTGCAAAGGGAGTTAATAAACTAAGGAACAAAGACAACGCTACCATAATTATCACTCACTACCAGAGATTACTTGAATATATCGTCCCCGATTTTGTACATGTAATGTATAAAGGAAACATTGTGAAATCAAGCGGTAAGGACCTCGCTCTTGAACTGGAAGAAAAAGGATACGACTGGCTGAAAGAATAATTATAAACCTATGACAACATTTGAATTGCAGAAAGAATTGACTGAGATATATACCAGGAATGCTAAAAAGATAGCCAAAAGCACCAGTCATTTGATAAACAAACACAGAACACAGGCATTTGGTGATTTTCAGAAGCTGGGAATCCCTTCCAGGAAAAATGAAGATTATCGCTATACTGATTTAATGGCTTATTTAAAGGGAGATTATTCTTATGAAATAGCCCCGGCAAGTTTTTCTGTCAACCTTGAAGAATTGTTCCGATGTGATATTCCCGAACTGAACACACACATTGTGCTTGTACTGAATGGCTTTTTTTACAGGAAAAATAATACGACAGATCTGCCCGAAGGAGTGATTATAGGTAGTCTGGCTGACGCCTCATTAAAATATCCCGAAATAATCAACAAACATTATGCTCAATATGCCGATACTTCTTTTGACAGTCTGGCAGCATTAAACACATTATTTGCCCAGGATGGAGTTTTCATCTATATTCCAAAAAATACTCATCTTGATAAACCTATTCAAATAATCAATTTGGGATTTTCCTTCAAAAATCTGCGTATTACCAGAAGAAACCTGTTTGTAGTTGAAGAGGGCTCTGCAGCCTCAGTTTTAGTTTGTGATCATACTTTGTGCAAAGCCAGTTTTATAACAAATTCTTTAACCGAAATCTATATCGGTAAACATTCAAAGTTTGATTATGTGAGAATGCAAAATGAGAACAGCATATCATCGCAGATATCAAATACTTTTATCCGGCAGGAATCAAACAGCAAATTATCATCAAACACAATTTCCTTACATGGAGGTCTGATACGCAACAATTATTTTGCAAAACTTGCCGGAGAAGGTGCCGAGAATTACACCCATGGTTTATTCTTCTGTGAAGACAAGCAGCATGTGGCAAACTATGTTCATATACATCATCTGAAACCTCATTGTAAAAGCGATCAACTATTTAAAGGAATCCTTGACGGTGAAGCAACAGGTGCATTTAACGGTAAAATTCTTGTTGACAAATATGCAGTAAAAACCATGGCATATCAGCGTAACAATAACATATTGCTGTCAAAAAAAGCCAAAATGAACACCAAACCGCAATTGGAAATTTATAATGATGATGTAAAATGCAGTCATGGAGCCACTGTTGGGCAAATCGATGAAAGTGCTTTGTTTTATCTGCGTTCAAGAGGCATCAGCAATGAACAGGCCAGGCACCTTCTGATGTTTGCATTTGCCAATGAAGTAATAGACAAAATCAATCTGGATCCTCTGAAAGACCGGATGAATGATATGGTGAATAAAAGACTCAAAGGAGAACTTTCAAGGTGTGAAAACTGCAATGTACAGCTCAATTAAATTCATTGTTACATTTGCTTTAATCCTTTAAAAATCCTTAAAAAAACAAATACTACAAATATCATTTTATTCTCACACCATGCAAATTAATTTTGCTGGAATAAATTTGAGCATTATGAATGAGTATGATGTAAAAAAGATACGAGCAGATTTTCCCGTCCTGGAACAAAAAGTGTACAATAAGCCTCTTATTTATCTCGATAATGCCGCGACTACCCAGAAACCAATTCAGGTCATTGAAGTTGTAAACCGATATCATTCTAAGTTAAACAGCAATATACACCGCGGTGTTCATTTTCTGAGCGATCAGACAACAAATGCTTATGAAAATGCCCGTGAAACAGTCTGCAAGTTCATCAATGCCTCTAAAAAAGAAGAAATTATTTTTACCAGCGGTTCAACAGGATCTATCAACCTTCTTGCTTTTTCCTTTGGTGAACAATTCATACAGAAAGATGACGAAATTCTTATTACTGAAATGGAGCATCACGCAAATATTGTTCCCTGGCAAATGCTCTGTGAAAGAAAAAATGCAAAATTGAAAGTCATACCATTTCATGATGACGGAATTCTTGATATCGAGCATTACAAAAAATTATTTACTGACAAAACAAAAATTGTATCATTAATCTATATTTCCAATACCCTGGGAAGCATTAATCCAATAAAAGAAATGATTCAGATTGCACATGACATGAATGTACCTGTCATGATTGATGCTGCCCAGTCAGTTCAACATATTAAAATTGATGTTCGCCAACTGGATTGCGATTTTCTTGTATTCTCAGGACATAAAATTTATGGACCTACAGGCATTGGCGTATTTTACGGAAAAGAAAAATGGCTCGATAAATTGCCTCCATACCAGGGAGGTGGAGATATGGTTGACATTGTAACATTTGAGAAAACAACATACAACGAACTGCCATTTAAATTTGAAGCAGGTACTACCAATTATATCGGAGCCATTGGAATGGCTGCTGCTTTGGAATATATTTCCGGAATTGGATTGAAAAAAATTGCAGCTTACGAAGCTGAACTTTTGGAATATGCCACAAAAACAATAGATGATTTAGGTGGCGTGACAATATACGGCCGTTCCCCTCACAAAGCTTCAATCCTTTCATTCCTGATCAACGGAGTTCACATGCTTGATTCAGGAATGATCTTTGATAAAATGGGAGTCGCAGTTAGAATTGGCAGCCATTGTGCACAACCTGTTATGCAGCATTTTCATATTGATGGTACTCTCCGGGCTTCCATTTCACTATACAATACTAAAGAAGAGATTGACTACCTTTGCAAAGCAATCGAACAGGTGAAAACTATGTTTGCCTGATCTTCGAACATTATTATTTATCCTGTTGTTTTAAAAGAAATGGTTTTATCAATTCAAGAAGTACAAAACGAAATTGTTGAAGAATTTAATGCCTTTGATGACTGGATGGACAGGTACAACCATCTGATCGAAATTTCAAATGACCTGCCTCCAATAGATGGAAAATTGAAAAATAACGATTATCTGATCAGAGGATGTCAGTCGAAAGTATGGTTGAATGCAGAATATTCCGATGGCAAAATAATTTTCACAGCAGATAGTGACGCCATTATTACAAAGGGAATTATTGCTTTACTTATCAGAGTACTCTCAAACAGGACTCCTGAAGAAATTATGAAAACTGATCTGGAATTTATTGACAAGATCGGATTGCAGCAAAACCTTTCACCAACCCGTGCAAACGGTTTGTTATCGATGATCAAACAGATGAAACTTTACGCAATGGCTTACCATGCTAAGGAAAAAATGAATGAATGACCAATGGCAGGAAAAAAGAATCATAACACTTTATTGCAGTTAGAAACTGGTATTGTCAAAGTACTGAAGACTATTTATGACCCTGAAATCCCTGTTAATATTTATGACCTGGGATTAGTTTATGAGATCAACATCAAAGAAAATAATACTGTTGAAATCGTGATGACTCTTACTGCACCAAATTGCCCGATAGCAGATCAGATCCTTGCAGAAGTAAAAAACAGAATTGAATTTCTTGATGAAATAAATGAATGCAATGTCAACCTGGTATTTGACCCTCCTTGGGATCAGACCATGATGTCGGAAGAAGCTTTGCTTGAACTGGGAATGCTGTAAAGTCAGTCGCAAGTTTCAAGTCGCTAGTCTCAAGTTTCAAGTTCCACTCTATCAATTCCTCAACAACTAAACCACTATACTTCTTAACAAGAAACGATTACACGATTCAACAGTTACACAGTTAAACAACTCAAAACTCAATATCCAATCACCAACACCCAATATCCAATTTCCAATGAAATCTGTGACTATACTTCAACATTGGATATTCGTTATTGGACATTTGACATTGAATAAAAACCGATAATTATAAATCTCATCTTCCCGTCTTCTCACCTTCTCATCTTCTCATTCCTCATCATACCTAAACCGAAAAGCCATACCAATTTCCAAATAAAAACTATTTTTCAGAGTACCCTGAATATATTCCGAGTCATCAACTCTCTTGTCATCTTCAGTATAATGTTCGAATTTTTGAAAGAGCCGCAGCCCTGGTTTTACAAATACTGTCAAATGCTTTGTCAGATAATAATCGACAAATAATTTGGGTTCTGTGAGAAAGGTCAATTTGTTTTCTCCTAACTGACTAATGAAAGAGTTTTGGTATTGTGAATCTCCCAGCCGAAATGTTTCTCCGCGCAATTCCAGTTCTAAGCCGGCATAAAATTTTGGACTCAATTTTCGTTCATAGATCACGTAAGCCGGCAAAAGAGCTTCAAAATAATTCTTCTCATTCATCACATAAAGCCCTAATAAAGGCATAAAAAACGGACCGTAGGTATCCTGGTTATAGACAATACCCAATTGCCATGCAAAATTCTCCTTTTTTTCAAAATACGTAATAACCATGCCTCCTATCTGAAAATGACGCCCGGATAAATTTCTGAAATCAGAATTCAGTTTTGGTGATATATCAGCATAAATTGACCATCGCGAATTCGCAAATTTCCAGTAAATAAAAAACGGAAGCTTTACCGTATGCAATCGTAAATCCTTTAGTTCATTTATATTTGTATTTAACGTATAGCTGCTATATCTTGGTTTAAAACCAATGATATTGCCATTGTTCAGTTCAATTGGAAGAGTAGTCTCAAACCTTAATTCGCGTATATTATTGTGTTTGCTGCTATCCTTCAACGCTACCGGTGGAATGTAGTAATACCTCGCATTCACAATATCCGTATAGTTCTGGCAAATACTATCCGTATTAAAAAAAAGGAATAGGGATAATAATAAGACGGGTGGTAATTTTTTCATTGTGTAATATTCAGTTGGCTCATATATTAAATTTATTAAAGTATTTCTTAATATAAAAGCAGTTCTCCTTATTTCAGGAATATTCTTCCGTTTTATTCATTGCTGCCCTGCCTTCATGATATGCAGGCAAGCCGGAAGGATTCATTCCGTAAAAAAACCGGGTTCATACGATTAGACAAACCCGGTTTAAAATTCCCTGAATTAATCCGACTTAAACCTCAATTACGTTTTATTTTCCCCTTTAAGAGTGTAAAAGAATGATGAGGGAAAGTATAATCAAAGCTCTCTCCCTTAACCTTGACTCCGTGTTTCGTTATGGTTTTAACGGTGGTTTTATCAAAATCGTTCACTGATTTAATATCAGGCCCATTAACCTCATATGCCTCAAATTCACCTGCAAAGCTTCCGGTCTGCGAAATGATATCGGTGTGAATCGCCTGGTCTTTATGACGATTGATTACACAGATGGTAACCTCATCGTCTTCATAGGTTGCTGAAACATCGAGGTAGGGAACATTGGTCTGTCTTGTTGTACTTTCTCCAAGACCAATAAAAAATTCTTCCGTATCGTACGTATCACAATCCACAAAAACATCGAGTGAAGTACCGGAAACTTTATTAGCAAAAAGTGCCAGCGGATAATAAATGGTCTGTTTAAACATCCCCTCTTCGCTGGTAAAAATAGGACCGATCACGTTCACCAGCTGGGCCATATTGGCCATTTTCACAATATCGGCATTCCGCACAAAGACATTCAGGAACCCGGCGATCACAAGGGCATCTTCCAGGTTATAATGTTCTTCCAGTGCCCTTGTACCCTGCATAGTATTATCTGTACGAGCCCGATACCACACGTTGTATTCATCCCATGCAATGTAAATCGGATCACTGTCGCCACGGTCTGCAATATCCATTTCGCGCAGGATCATCCCTTTAACTATTTGCGTTCGCTGCTCAAGCACAAGAGGTGTTGAGAGAAAATTATAATAATTATCATCCGGATTACCAACATACATATGTAATGCAATATAATCCACCACATCACGTAATTCATGAAGAATGGTTGCATTCCATTCATTGGGATCTGCATTGGGACGGTAGTTGGATGATCCGGCAGCGATCAGTTTAATGTCTGGCGATGTTAACTTCATCAGTTTAGCGGTTTCACGCGCTTTTTTACTGTAATCTTCGGCATTGAGATGACCCATTTGCCAAAAACCGTCCATCTCGTTACCCAGGCTCCAGTATTTAATATTATAAGGTTCGGGGTAACCGTGTTGTTTGCGTAATTCCGCATAATACGGCCCTTCGTTCACATTGCAGTATTCCACCCATCTCCGGGCTTCCTCGATGGTACCTGTTCCCAGGTTTACTGCAAAATAGGGTTCGGTATTTATAGCTTTTGCATACTCAATAAATTCATTGGTCCCGAATTCGTTGGTTTCCAGCCGCGCCCAGGCCAGTTCCATACGGGGAATTCGCTCAGGACCCACACCATCGAGCCAGTGATAATTGGATACAAAGTTCCCTCCCGGATACCGTATAATGGACACATTAAGTCCTTTAACTGCTTCCAGTACATCGGTCCGGAATCCTTTTTCATTTGAAAGTGGTGAGCCTTTATCATATATTCCTCCATATACACAACGCCCAAGATGTTCTACAAAGTTTCCGTAAATCAATTCATTGACCTCCCCAATAGTTCGGTCGATATCTATTTTGATCCTGGCATCCTGCGCCATTAAAGGAAAAGATGTTAATATAAGCAGGGTAATTACCCAGGTGTTTTGGCATATTTGATTTCTTTTCAACATAGTTTCTCAGGTAATTGGTTCATATTTTATTTTATAATGCTACAATTCAGTTTAGATTCTTTTTTAACAAGCGGCCACAGATCCTCATCCCATTCCATTTTCATAATGAGTAATACCGGCCTGCCATCATCTTCGACATCATAGGCATGACAAATGAGGTAGTCGGTTCCATCAAAAGTATAGGCTGAATTATGACCTACTCCGGAAAATTTTTCATCGCCTGTCAATACCAGCGATCCTCCACCGACAAACATGTCTTTTCCTTCTTTATCGAGATAGGGGCCGGTAATTTCTTCGGATCGCCCCACCATGATCTTGTAATTACTTTCCACTCCCCTGCAACAAAAATCGAAAGAAACAAAGAGGTAGTAATACCCATGTTTTTTAAAAATGAATGGAGCTTCAATGGCACCATCACCTGGTTTATGATCCGGAATATCGTAACTGCGGTTTCGTTTTGCAATCGTATACCACTGTTCAGGGTTTTCAATTCGCAGGAGGGTAGAGTCAAGTTTGACCAATTTAAGTCCCTGCCAGAATGAACCAAAACTCATCCAGACATTTCCATTCTTATCAAAAGCAATGTTGGGATCAATGGCATTCCACAGATCCCTGCCTGGTACCGATTGAACAACAATACCATGATCCTCCCAGTGATAATCGGCATCTGCCGTATCAAGAGTAATATTTGTTGCAACCCCAATACAGGATGTGTTTTTTTCAAAAGAGGAAATTGAATAGTAGATGTAGTATAAGCCATTATGATAGACAATATCCGGAGCCCAGATATGTCCTTTAAAATCAGGAACCGCCTCATAAGTCCATTGGGGTATTTTCTTAAAGACCGGGCCCGTATACTTCCACTGAGAAAGATCACTGGATTCAAAGCTGGCTATACCCTGAAACGTACAGTATAAATGGTACTTCTCTCCTTCTCTGATAATAACCGGATCGTGCACATACATCGATTGGGCATTTGCATCAATCAGGGCAAATACCAGGAACGGAACCAGGAAAAACACCTGCGCATTTTTTTTTATTTCAAATCTCATACACTTATCCATTCAGGCACTTATGTTTTAGTTTTAGTAAGCAGGGAGGGATCATCCTCCCTGCTCCCTGTCTTGCAATCACTAAACCTTAGTATAACTAACCAACCATTTAAACTCAATAGACAAGATCCGGTAATTATCGGATAAATACTTTTGCAGTTGTTGCTTTCGCACCATTCACTACCCGAACAATGTAAATTCCGGTGTTAAGACTGCTGATCTCAAGATTAGTTCCTATGTCGGTTTCATGCATTACCTCAACCCCCATCAGGTTATATACAGAAAGTGCGGCATTTGGTAATGCATTATCGAGCCTGACTACCAGGTTGCTTCCGTACGCATAGATATCAATTCCTTCAATGATCAAACTGTTTGTTGAAGAAGGAAGCTCAGGAAATACATACAGATCGGTGATAGCTTCCTGGGACAATACTTCATCATAGATCGTAAATTCATCAAATTTACCCTGGAAAAGTGGATCAGCCCAATTGCTCCTGCCAAGATACATGTTGGTGAATTCAAGATCACTTGGTTTAACACCATTAACGCTTCTGGAATCCTGAATCTCACCATTCAGGTATAACCTGGCCGAATCAGCATCGTGTGTACAGGTAAGCATGTACCATTCATCCAATACAATTGGTTCCTTTGAAATAAGTATGGTATCCATCCCATCGGTCCAGTCAACCGAATGAATATGCCACTTGAGCAGTCCGTCCTGATAGGTTGTCAGAAATACCACGTCGTGGTTCCCGGGATGAGGATCCAGATCGAAAGGAATTCCAAAATCAAAAATACGTACCCACCACTGGTTAGCTACCGAAGTTGTCCAACGGAACCAAAGGTTATAGGTAATTGCATCGTAGTTATACACATCATTCCCGGGATACGTAATGAAGCCATTTGTACCGTCGAGTTCCATAACATCACCCCGTGCATTATCGGCTACAAAACTCACTCCTGTTGCTTCTGCTGTCGAGTTTATTTCTGACAAAACATCCATAGCATCTTCATCGAAAGGAAAATGCGCTACCTGTGCTATAACACTTCCCGTAAGAAAGGCAAGCAAAGTAATTGTTAATAGTAAATTTCGTTTCATAATCATACGTTTTAGTGAATTATTATTAGGTTATTTTAATTTGTAATCATTCGTTTGTATAAGCATTATGACCAACCCTGATAATAATTTCCGGGTTGTATTGAGAGCTTGTTGTATGTCCATAATTTTTATGCATATTCATTAATTCACTTTTGCATTCATTTTCTTTCCCCAGGCGGTTCGCCCCTCATCTGAAAGACCGCTGAAGCAAATGGTGAGGGTATCATTTTCCCAGTCCCATTCATCGGAGACATAGGCATCGAACATAGTAGTTCCGTCAACAATACTTAAGCTAAGAATATCGTCAGCAAAACTCCAGGTAGAATTATCCAGACCGGAAATCGATCCGTCTTCCATTAGCTCGATGGAGGTTGAAAAATTCCGTGATTCGGTTTTTTCGAAATAGATATATTCCCAGTTTCCTTCCAGATCGCTGGAAGTTTTTCCTGATTGTGGAACATTCACATAACGCTCAGGGGTTATTACCGGCCATCCATCCTCTGTCCAGAGCATACGGCGAACATGCAGGTCCATCAGGTAGATGTTGGATGATAACCTTGCCTGGCTTACATAATAATAGTTATCAGCATCCCGAATGATCCCGCAATGACCAAAACCCTGCCAGCCGGGGTGATTGTTGAACCTATACTGTGCTGTTATTATCGGGTAATTCTCACCCAAAGCGGCCATATCGTTACCGAAATAATCGTAATAGGGTCCCTCCGGATTATCGCTGCGCCCCACACGAACATTGTACGAATCTTCCAGCCAGCCATAGGAAACAAATAAATAGTACTTATGCAGGCCGGGATGGTAAAGGATCTCGGGTCCTTCGATCGAAGCTCCCGAATATTCACGGGCAGCAATCCTGTGCCCCATGTCGCCTGGATCCAACCTCTTTCCGGTTGCAGGATCCAACTCCACGATATAAATCCCCGACCAGTATGATCCGTAGGTCATCCATTGTTTTCCGTTGCTTTCATCAACAATTACAGCAGGATCGATGGCATTTACAGTACTGCTTTGTGTAGTTGAAATCACAATTCCCTGGTCCTCCCAGGGGCCATAAGGTGAATCGCCGGTAGCAAGGCCTATGGCTGAAATATTTTTCCCGAATACCGAAACCGAATAGTACAGCCGGATCTGATCCCCGACCATAAAAGCATAGGGTGCCCAAATATTTTCGGCTGTCTCACCCTGGCTGGTGATATGCGCCAAAGCTGCATCAGGTATTTCATCAAATACCCATCCCTTAAAAAACCACTGGACCAGATCGCTGGATTTTCGTCGCATGATCCCTGCACGGGCAGTCCCACCATACATCACATCGGTTGAAAAGATGTGATATTCATTTTCAAACTTCATAATAGAAGGATCGTGCAAATTATAGGGCCCCCAAAGTCCGGAATTTTCAATACCTGCTATCGAGGTATAATCATCATCGTAACCCGGATCGTAGGTTTCCGGAATAATTTCTTCTTCCGGTCCGTCTCCTTCACATGCATATATAAGAAATATACCTATAGCAATCAGCATACAGATCAACTGTTTCATTCTGCTGTTAAAGTTTTTCAAAACCAGGGTCATGTTCATACTATTCATGACCCTGGTTCAAGTATCATTTATTCATTATTCCCAACCCGGGTTCTGATTTAAGTTTGGATTTACATCCAATTCAGTTGGAGGAATAGCCAGGTATTCACGTCCTGGTGTCCAGTCCTCATATTCTTCATCCCGTTCGATCAACATCTGCACTTTTGCCGGATCGTCAAAATACCCCCAGCGTACAAGATCAACATAGCGGTGGGCTTCGAAACACAATTCCACTGCCCTTTCATGGTCGAGTTGATTACGCATCTCTTCCTGTGTCATGCCGGGCCGGACAACAGCCAGATCACGTAATTCAGCTCTGTCACGCACTTCCTGTATATAAGGATAGGCTTCATCGGTCCTGTTCAATTCATTCAGACATTCAGCATAAAGCAAAAGAATGTCAGCATAGCGCAAGATCCTTTCGTTTATTCCTGATCGCCATTCCGTTTCGTCAACTTCGGTCTCATCATTCAGGTATTTGCGTACATGTACAAAATTTGGAAGTGCTAATTCATTAAAAGGCGTTCCATAAACCAGGCATCCCGGATAATCGAAAAACATACTTGCTTTGGCCCGCGGGTCAATACTGTCGTTTACGGTTGTTTCCTCCATAAACTCATTATAGATCCAATCGGTGGGTGTAATATCCCCCCAGCCATAACCCAGCGGGGCATATGTCCTGGCCTTGCCCGAGGTTTTGCTCCAATCGAGCTGAGGATCTCCGTCCCAGCCGAGGTAGGTACCTCCCAAGGGGTCACCCTGAGCATTCGAACGCGTAAATTGTACCTCAAACAGCGATTCACTGTTGTTCTCGTTTGCTTCCGTGAAATTGTCCCGATAATTCTCAACAAGGCTGTATGAACCGTAATCCCCATCAACAATCCCCTTAAGAACAGGCTCTGCCTCATTCCAGTGTTGAGTGATCATTAATGATTTTGCCAGGTAGCCGGCTGCAGCACCTTTGGTGGCTCTTCCTAAATCCTCAGCAGCATAGTTTTCCTTGACCGGTAATGCTTCCATAGCATCGGCAAAGTCGGAAATTACCTGAGCCCAGGTCTCTTCAGGAGCAGCCTGCGAAGGAAAAAATTCATCCGAATTTGCAGGAAGGCTGGTTATCAAAGGTACATTCCGATATAAAATTACCAGGTGATAATAAAACAATCCTCTCAGAAATTTTGCTTCTCCAATGATCCTTGCCTTCAATGCGGCATCCATGTCAATACCAGGCACATATTCCAATATCTGGTTAGCCCAAAATACCCCTTTGTATTGAGTCGCCCAGGGAATAAAGTAACACGGATTTTCAGGAGAAGTTACATAGTTGGAAAGGTCGGTAGTCCACCAGGGCGAAGTGTTGCGCATATCATCGGCACGAACATCCATTATCCAGGGATAGAGACGCATATAAAGACCATCGTAAAAAAGGGTCATATATACTGAATTAATTCCCTTTATAGCATTGTCTTCGCTTGTAAAAAACGATTCTGCGGTATGCGCATTGGGATTGGTCAATTCAACAAATTTCTCGGTACAGGAATTCCCTATTACCATAAATCCCAACAGTATAAGCAGCTTATTTGTAATTTTCATAATAGTCTGTTTTAATAGTTGTTTATAAGACAATTTTTACTCCGGCATTTAAGGTTCTGGGTGCAGGATAAGAACCCCAATCCTCACCACGAAGAAATAGTCCGTCGTTATTAATATCAGGATCGAAACCCGTATACTTTGTAAATGTGTACAGGTTTTGTGCCCCTATATAAACCCGTAAAGTTTCTACACCCGGAATTTTATCGATAATATTCTTAGGAAAGGTGTACCCCAGTTGCACACTTTGAATGCGCAGGTAGGCACCATCCTCTATTTTCCGTTGTGACATACGATTGTTCTGGTTCCGGTCCAATACCGTAGGACGCGGATATTCATTCGTAGTTCCTTCTCCCCGCCAATAGTTCTCATAGGATTCAATGGAATAATTTCCATACTTCATTTCGTTGAGTATATTGGTTGGTCCGTTATAGATCTTGTTTCCATAAACTCCATACAGAAATAAAGAAAAATCGAACCCCTTGTAGTCGCAACTGAAGTTCAGCCCTCCTGTCAGGGTGGGGAAAGCATTTCCCATATAAATACGGTCATCGTCGTTAATAATACCGTCTTCATTTACATCACGAAACTTAACATCCCCCGGTTGTGCATTTTGTTGGGTAGCATGTGCATCTATCTCTTCCTCCGTCTGGAAGATCCCGATCATATCCCATCCGTACAGTTCACCCATTGAATGGCCAACAGCTGTTCTGCTCATGTATCTGAGTACAGGTTCATCGTCTTTCCCAAGTTTGGTAACCTCATTCTTCAGGGTCGTAAGATTTGCACTTATATTCCAGTGAAATTCTCCTTCATATTTCCGGTAACCAACTACAAATTCAAATCCCTCGTTTGTCATGGAAGCCGAGTTCACAGTCGGGTTGAGAACTGTACCAGTTGTCCATGGCACAGGAACCGCATAAAGAATATCATTGGCTTCGTTATGATAGTATTCCACCGTAAATTCAATCTTATTAGCTAAAAAGGTCATGTCGATACCTCCATTGCTGGTGATCCTTTCTTCCCATTTAATGGAAGGATCGACAATATTGGTCTGAATACCAGCTTGGGGCAGTTCCCCGTTAAACACGTAAGTAACAGCATTATTGATAAATGCTTCATACAGGTAATCGGGAATCGCATCGGAACCGATTTTACCCCACCCTCCGCGGATCTTCAGCATGCTGATGAAATCAACATTAAAGAAGTTTTCATTATGTATTTTCCATGCCGCTGAGAAGGAAGGGAAATTACCATATTTGTTGTTCGGCCCAAAACGAGAAGAATAGTCACGACGCAAATTAATGGTAGCAAGGTAACGATCTTTGTAAGAATAAACCAGTCGCCCGAAATAGGAAAGCATACGGTGTTCGAACAGGTTGCCCAATGCATCTTGGTTATCGGGTCCGGCGTTAATGGTTTCAAGGTAAGGCTCGGTATATCCTTCGGAATGAGCATAATTCTGCTGTAAATAATCGTATTGTGCTGAATGTCCTATCATAGCAGTAATATCATTCCCTGCGAAATTCTTATTATACGTTAGCGTTTGTTCCATCAACATGTACGGATTTTCTCCCCTCCACTCATTCAGGAAGGCAATGGCATTTACATGCCGGGAACCAATTTCGAAAACCGGGTAAAACTCGTGGTTGAGCCAGTCGGAACGGTCGTAGCTTAAACTGATCTTATAGTTTAATCCTGAGATAATTTCCACGTCACCATAGATTACTCCTTTGAACCGATAACGTTTCAGTAAATTATTCTTCAGATTGTTAAAGGCAACCTGATTACCGGCAATCTGGTCGTGTATCTCATCGATGCCTCCCCCATAGCCTCCGATATTGTTGTCATCGTAAACCGATACCGTTGGCAAGGCAGATATAGTTTCATATATAGGGTTCGCCCATTGCGAGTTTGTGAGACGAATCTGATCGGAATAACTATAGAAGAATGATTGCCCGAATTTAAATCGTCCTTTTTCCTGGTCCAGGTTTAAAGTTGCAGAATATCTTGTATAGCGCGGACCAGGTCCAACCATCGTTCCGGTCTGGTCAAAATAGTTCAGGCTGGCATAATAGCTTGAATTTTCGTTTCCCCCCTGGAACGATAGGTTATGATCTGTTATATGCCCTGTGGTAAATACTTCCTCCTGCCAGTCGGTATCGACATCATCGATGAACAGAGGATCATCAGGATCATTGGCCGGAGCAGGGAACTGTCTGTCGTTTGCCCGCGCTACATTGTTCATTTCCTGGAACTGCTCACGATTGCATACATCCATCCGATGAGTGATGTTTTGAATGCCAAAGTTGCCATCGTAAGTAACCTTCATTTTACCTTCTTTCCCGCGTTTGGTGGTAATAATAACTACCCCGTTAGCTCCCCGGGATCCATATATTGCAGCAGCAGATGCATCCTTTAAAATTTGTACGGATTCAATATCAGCCGGATTTAAATCCGAGATACCTCCTGAGGGCACTCCCAGGGGAAACTGTCCTGCAAAATGGCCGAAAGTAACAGTAGTTGCATTGGCCAGGGGTACCCCGTCAACTACGTATAAAGGTTCGGTATTGCCAAAAGATCCGATTCCCCGAATTTTCACCTTTGCAACAGCTCCCGGTTCCCCGCTACCGGTCACTGATACACCGGCTGCCTGTCCCTGGATCAATTTGGAAACATCACTCGCCTGGATCTTTTCAAAGTTTTCGGTGTTGATCACTGCTACAGAACCCGTAAGATCGCTTTTCCTGGCGGTACCATAGCCAATCACTACCAGCTCCTCGAGTGAAAGCAGGTCCTGGACCATAGCCAGTTCAACATTAGTAGTTCCTTTGAGCAAATAGGTCTCGGTAAGGTAACCTACATAGGAAAAGACCAATTCGGCATTTGGGTCATCAACCTCAAGGATAAATTCTCCTTCCAAATTGGTAACAGTTCCTTGAGTAGTTCCTTTAATTACAATATTGACTCCCGTTAAGGGTTCGCCATTTGAAGAATCAGTTACCTTACCGGTAACTGTATTTTGTGCGTGTAGTAATTCCGGACTTATTAAGGTCAGGATAAAAAGTAAAGCGCACAATTTTATTACGACTCCTTTCATGTTGTAAAAATTAGGTTAGTGAATTAGATTAGTATAGGTTAAGATTCATCTGCATTATCAGATGCCAGACCAAAAATACGTTAGGACTCACCAAAACAGGTGGAGATATGTTTCAGATAAGTGGACTATTGTTTACAGGTTTGATTATAGGTGTGTTGAAAGAAAACAGCACCATGAATATAAAGACAACTATACCTTATTCCTGCTACCCGACTTTGGTCCGAAGTTCCTTAATGTATTCGGAAGGAGATACATTGAAATGTTTTTTAAAGAGGCGGCTAAAGTATTTTGGATCGTTATAGCCCACGGTATAGGCTACTTCCGAAATATTATAGGACCCGGATAATATGAGTTCTCTCGCCTTTTTCAGACGAATGGTATTGATGAAGTCGGTTGCTGACTGATCGGTCAGGGCAGTAAGCTTTTTATGCAAAAGACTGCGGCTTATACACATTACCGAAGCAAAATCGTTTACATTGAATTCCGTATTATCCAGGTTTTTTTCGATATGTTGAAGCGCTTTGCGCAAAAATTTCTGGTCGGTGGGATTTTTTGTGATTTCTTCCAAACTTACCTGGTCAGGATTTGCAAAAGCTTTGCGGAGACGTTTTCTTGAATCAATCAGGTTTTGCACCCTGGTTTCCAGCAGCTCCATATTGAAAGGCTTTGGAATATATTCATCGGCCCCGGTCTTATAGCCTTCTATCTGATTCTCGACAGTACCCTTTGCCGTTAATAGTATCACCGGAATATGGCTGGTCTCGATCTTTTCCTTGAGCATACTGCAAAGTTGCAAACCATTCATCACAGGCATCATGATATCCGATATTACAAGATCGGGATTGTGCTTTTCTGCCAGTTCAAAGGCGATTTCTCCATTTTCAGCTATCAAAATGTTAAATTGTTGATTCAGCCTGCTAGCAACAAACTCTCGTAATTCCCTGTTATCTTCAACCACCAGCAGGAGCGGTTTTCCTACGTATTGTTCCAACTTCAGTACGGGTAAGTCCTCATTTATACTCAGCTGATTTTCAAGAATATGTTTTAGCATATTCACATGACTTTTCAGATTTGACTGACCGAGGTTGGTCTGGGTCACTTCTTCCTCGGAAAAAGCCTCCCTGGAACATGGCATTTGTATTGTAAAAGTAGTGCCCTCACCGGGCTTACTATCCACAGCAATAGAACCACGATGCACCTTGATCAAATCGCGGGTTAACGAGAGACCAATACCACTTCCCATGGTACTGTCGTTTATTTGCTCTGCCTGGTAGAAACGTTTAAAAATATTAGGCAATTTGTCTTTACTAATACCCACTCCGGTATCAGCTATTTCAATGTGTACGTGCGTATTGGCATCCTTTTTCTTATCCGCCCCTTGCGAAACATCTGACCTGACAGGATTGATAAATTTCACCCGGACATTTATTGTCCCTTTTTCAGGAGTGTACTTGAATGCATTCGAAAGCAAATTAAACAATACATTTTCAAGCTTTTCATGATCGAACCAAACCAATTTATCACTGATGGAACAATCAAAAACCAGATCAATATTTTTCTGTATAACCAAATCGTTAAAAGCTTCCAGGATACCTTTAATAAAAGTTCCCAGGTTACCCTCCTGTACATGCAAACTCATCTTCCCTTTTTCTATTTTACGAAAATCCATGAGCTGATTGATCAGGTGCAATAAGCGTTCAGCGTTCCGGGTAATCAAATTAATCTGTTTCATGCTGTCGTTCTCAGATTTCCATCTTCCCCGTAATTTTTCCAGGGGTCCCAGCATTAAAGTCAGCGGGGTCTTGAATTCGTGGGATATATTGGTAAAAAATTTAAGTTTCAACTGATTTACCGCTTTCACCTTTTTATTTAGTTGAATCAGCCGGTCACGCTGTTCCATGATCTCAGTATTTTGTTGTTCTAACCTCACCTTCTGATCCTCAATTTGCGCCGTGCGTTCCCTTACCAGTTCCTCAAGTTTTCGTTTTTGCAACTTCAGGGAACGGGTATGCAATCTGAGATATATGCCGATCAACAGCATCATAACAGCAACGATTAAAATCCGGAACCATCCGGTTTTCCAGAAAGGTGGTTTAATAATAATCTTTAAGGTAGCTGCATTCTCATTCCAAAGTCCATCATTATTGGCAGCCTTTAAACGGAAAATATACTCTCCCCCGGGCAACTTGGTGTAATTGGCAAATCGCCGCGAAGAACTCACTTTTACCCAATCCTCATCAACTCCCTCAAGTTTATAGGCATACCTGTTCTTTTCGGGCAAATGATAACTTAAGCCTGAAAATTCAAGAGAAAATGTATTCTCCCGGTAGTTTAAATGGATCTCTTCCGTTTCTGAGATCAATTTATCCAGAATGATCCGTTTTCCGAAAGGTTTTCCAGGCTCAACCACATTATTCAATATCTTGAAATCAATCAATATGGGAGTTGGTGGATTCTGGTTGTTTACGATGTTTTCCGGATTGAAATAGTTGATGCCTTTCATCCCTCCGAAATAAAGGATTTCGTTTGCTCCATGGGCTGCAGCACTCCAGTAAAACTGATTGCTCTGCAGTCCGTCGGCTACATAATAATTGCTAAATTCTTCGCTTTCTATATGAAATCGAGACAATCCATAATCAGTACTTAACCACAGATTATAATGATTATCTTCCAGTATGCCATAGACTACGTTGTTGCATAATCCCTCTTTTTGAGTATAGTGTGTAAATTTTATATCGCCTGGGTTGATCCCATCCCAGTCCAGCCTATTCAATCCATTTCCGTAAGTTCCGATCCAAAGGTTTTTGTTATTATCCTCATACAGGGAAATAACATAGTTTTCATTCAGGGAGGCAGCATTATTCGGATCACTTCTGAAACAAATAAATGGAATTTTGTTTGGGAACTTTTTGATTAAGGCAACATGTTCATCCGAAATATAATATAGGCCATTGCGGGTACCAATCCAGAGATTGCCATGATGATCACGCAGAATACATCCCACTTCGGAAAGTTGATCACCCGAAACGGGTTGATTTAAAACATGGGTAATACGATTATCATTTGGATTAAAAAGATCGAGCCCTCCTTCGGTCCCAATCCAGATTTTTCCTTCATCGTCCTCATAAATTGTCGATACAAAATTGTTTATCAGACTTTTTTCGTCACCCGCATCATTCTGATAATGCCTGAATATTCCATCACCATTCGTGGAGATAAGTTTTGAGAATCCGCCTCCCCATGTTCCGACCCACAGGTTATTATTCCTGTCCCTGCAAAGAGAAGTGACAAAATCGTTACTCAGGGAATTGTCTGCCCTGGGGTTGAAAGTAAAATACTTTTCTTTCCCGGTTTTCCTGTTGATCAGGTTTAATCCTCCTCCTGCAGTTCCTACCCATAACAGATGATCCTCTTCCAGGATAGAATTTACTGTGTTATGATTTAATTTTAGCTTTCTCCCTGATTCTGCCGAGTAGTAACCAAATTGTTTCTGGTATATATTAAACCGGTTAATGCCGCCTTTTTCAGTGCCAACCCATACAAGTCCTGATTCATCGCAGAGCAACGAATTAATAAACTCATTATTCAGGCTCAAATTCTCCAGTTCGTAAACCGGCAAATGGTGAAATCCATCTCTTTCACGATCATAATAATCAAGCCCACCAAGGGTTGCAATGTATAATCTCCCTTCAGGATCCTCCGCTATTTGATTAATATTGGAATGGGAGAGACTATATGGATCGTCTATACTATTAAAATAACGGACAAAACGATTTGTTCCCTCCATCCAACGATTAAGTCCAAAGATGGTTCCAATCCAAATGGTCCCTGTGCGATCCTCATAAACACATCGAATTTCATCAGAGGTCAGGCTATTGTCATCATAGGGTATATTAGTAAAAACAAAGGATGTATCGTGAAGCTTGCTATACAGTGTCAGACCGTTTCCTGTTCCAACCCAAAACCGGTCTTTGCTGTCGTAATAGATGCTATTGATCGTATTTCCGGGAAGTCTGAAGGATGAAACCGAGTGAGCATTAAAATGCTTGAAAATATACTTATCCCGTACAGTTCCTGGCACAATCCGGTTTAATCCGTTGCCATTGGTGCCGACCCAGATTGTTCCTTCAGGATCGCAGGACACTGTGTTGATCCAGTTGCCGGAAATACTAGCCGGATCAAGGCTATCGTTAAAAAAACTGATAAACCGATCTGTCTTAAACTCCAGCAGGTTAAGTCCGTTGCGTGTTCCGATCCATAAATTACCAGTGCTGTCCTCACAAATTGAATAAATAAAATTATTTGATACATCGTTTGCTTTACCCTCGTGCTTATATACCTTAAAAGAATACCCGTCGTAACGGTTGAGTCCGTTCCAGGTGCCAAACCACATGAATCCCCGACTATCCTTCAATATACAATCCACCGTGTTTTGAGAGAGTCCATCATCGGAGGTAAGGTAAGTAATTCTGTATAAAGGTTCCGAAACATCGTATTGCGCTTCTCCCTGAATAGCCGTAAAAAGAAGCAGAAGTATTATGATTATGACAGATCTCCCTGAATACATACCCTCAGTTTTGTAAAATAGCTGTAATCAATTCAAGTTACTAATTAACTCTGTGAATACAGTTACAAATTTAAGGGCAATTTTTTAAAAAGTAATTTTTACCTTTAAAAATTGTGTTTCCCCCCGCAACAATTCTTCTACAATAGACTCAATAAGGACTTCAAACCGGGCGATCTGCGGGAATTAGCTGAAATGAAACCGGGAAGAAGCCGGTTTTTATAACCGTTTAATTCTTATCACTTTCTTCACAAGATAACCATTCGGTTTATAGATTTTCAGCAGGAACAAGTTGCCTTCGACTCTAACAGGAATACTTATAATTTCTTCATGCAGTTTATCTCCTTCTATACCAGCTACTACACGACCTTGTGCATCGATCAGTTCTATGCGGTGAATTCTGTTGACCTGTTGCAGATCAATATGAAGTTCATCAATAAAGGGATTCGGATAAATGCGAATATCAGGCAATACATTTTGTGGCACTTCAAGCGTATTATCTATTCCCAGTGAATCAATTCTTTTGAATCTCCAGGCCTGGTTAACCCCGTCCAAATCGGCCCACTGGCTGATAAATCCTCCCTCTTCAATTGAGAAATCATAAAGATCAAAACATTTGGTATCATTGCTAACTTTGGTAAATACTTTGAAGTATCCGTCATTTTTATATTGAATCTTAAATTTCTGTTTGTCTTCCCCGGTAAAGGTTCCTAGTCTCAGAAAGGTGGCATCGGGATTTCCATCGGGTACTTCAATTACCCGAAACGCATCACTGTGTTCGGCAAAGAAGTACCAATACCCATCGTCTGTTTCTGCAATTCTCCAACATTGATAGTTTTCTCCATTTTCTTTTCCCTGTCTGATGGTAACGCCGTCTTCATCGGCTCCATCCGGAACTTCGATAAGCATATTGCTATAATGACTCCTGATCTGGTATGCAGCTCCTGAAACCAGTTTTGTATAGGTATCAACAGCCTCCTGGTTAATTTTTTTCCCCCAAACATTCAGTCCTTCATCATCCATACCTGTATACAGAATCGTTGGGCAGGGATTCTCCCAATCCCAACCCCATGTAACAATGGTTTTTTGAATGGTTTCACCGTTATTCCAACGTAAGGTCAGCAGACTATCCTGCAATTCCCAGGTTGATGAAACATCTCCGTTAATGGTTCCGTCACCCTTTAATTCAATGATCGTGGAAGTGGAATGGAGTATGCCAACTGTATATTCCAGGTGCATGTGTTCCCATCGCCCAACCAGTGAATCGGCAACAATTGAGCATTGCGGAACGGCGGCATATCTTTCCGGGGACAAAACCGGCCAATCGTCGATCCAGAATATTTTACGCGTATGAAGCACCATATTATAAATATCGGTACTGGGCCTGGCCTGGTTAAACATAAAATAATTGCCTTCATCATTATACACCGAACAATGTCCGGTTCCCTGCCATCCCTCATGATGGCTAAAGCGGTAAGGTTTCTGAATTACCGGCCAATTGTCTGAATATTCAGCCATATTCACCCCGTTAATATCCAGATAAGGACCGTTTGGATTTTGCGATCGTCCGACCCTTACATTATAATAGTCCTCCAGCCAATCGTATGAAACAAACAGGTAGTACCAGCCATTCCGATAACTAAATTCCGGCCCTTCGATAGCACGATGCCTGCCTCCGCTTCGCCCGGCAATACGTACACCCCTGTCACCTATGATTTTTAATCCACCGGTAGTCGAATCAAGCTCTACTACATACAATCCATTCTGGTATGAACCATAAGCCATCCAGTGCCGGCCGGCTGTACTATCAATGATTACTGTAGGATCAATTGCATTAATAGTATCACCGGGCGTAGAGGAAGCAATTTTTCCTTTGTCCTCCCAGGGGCCGTCAGCCGAACTGCTGATTGCCCAACCGATGAAAGCCAGGTTTTCCCCTTCCAATCCACCGGGCGCTGAATAATACAACCGGTATTCATCCTTGTATTTCATTAAAAAAGGAGCCCATATTCCATTATCGGTATAATCCGGATTATAGATCAAAAAGAATTCGCGAGCCGATTCCGGTATGCCATCGAAAGCCTGTCCTAAAAAATCCCAATTTACCAGGTCCTGCGATCGGCGCTTCAATGCACCTGTACCCGGATCGTATCCCAATCCAACATCGGTATTATACATATAGTACCAGTCCCCATCCTTGTAAACCGTTGGATCGTGCACATTATAGCACGACCATTTCGCCTGATTGTTATAGTATTCATGATAGGTGTCAAAATAAGACGGACCGTTGAAAGTATCCAATTCACATACCTGTGCCCGGGAGATCATAACGACGGCAATCAGTAAACCAGTAAATACTTTTCTCATTTCAATCCATTTTAATTACAAAAATGAAAAATCTGAAACAGGATTGGGAGGTCTAATGTTTATAATAAGTGGAGTATTGTGTATAGGAATAATTTGAATACGTTGAAAAAGAAAACAGAATGCAGTTATTTCATCGGAAGGAATTTCCGTTGGCATATTTATCAAAATAATCTCGAATTCAAAAGAAGCAGTTACCAATATTAGAATGGTTTCAACTTAAACTGATCACTCATTTGTTCATACGGTGTAATAAATATTGTGCGTATTGATAATTAACAAATGGCATGTTTTTTGAAGAATATTGTTATATGAAATCATTAAAGAAAATAGCGTTGCTTTTTTTTCTTGGATTATGGACTGCAGGATTAAAAGGAAATACTCCATTTGATTATATAGTAAAAGATCCGGAGGTAATAATTTTCCCAAATCCTGCCACTGAAGAAACGATTTCAATTGAATCTGAAAAAACAATTGCGCATGTTGAAATACTGAATGTTGTAGGGCAAAAGATACTATATCATGAGCCGGAACCGTCAAATAACCTTAAAATAGATATTAGCATGCTGAACACTGGTTTGTATTTGATTAAAATTTCGTTTGACGACAATACAAACATTACCAAAAGAATTTGGGTTAAATAAGTTAAGTGGTTAGGGTTAGTAAAAAAAGGTGTGCCTCCCAGGCACGCCTTTTTTATTTCTCATTATTTACCAGCGGTTTGATCTTAATGGCCCAGTAGATAAATGGTGTATCCGCGAGAGCCACAATCCATTTAAGCACATAAGTTGTAATAAAGATTTCTCCCAGAATTTTTAATTCAAACGTCCCATAGAATGCCACAAATGTAAAGATCAGACTGTCCAGCAATTGAGATATCATGGTACTTAAATTATTTCTTAACCAGATCTTTTTAATTCCCGGAAATTTATTCTTCCAAAGATGATACGCCCAGACATCATGATGTTGAGAAATAAGATATGCCAATAAACTGGCAAGAACAATACGAGGCATTAAACTAAAAATTGTATCCAGGCTTTTGTACGTTAATAAAGAAAAATCATCGCCTTCAAGTGGTTTAAAAAATAGGGCCAGATTCATCAGAACGGTCATTGCTATTACACTGAAAAATCCCATCCAGACAGCCTTATTCGCTTCCTTTTTCCCATACAATTCACTTAGAATATCCGTTACAAGAAATGAGGTTGCATATACAATATTTCCCAGTGTTGCTGTTAAACCGAATAATTTAATGGTTTGCACTACCTGTATGTTTGCAACAATTGTTGCTATAGGTATCCAGATGAAAAGTCCTCTGATTCCGAATAACTTATATGCCAGAATGACTAAAAAAAAATTAACAAGCAGCATTATGCCCCAAAAAATCTCATTCATAGTATTACAGGATTTGATTGAAAATGCAAATGTAGTATAAACATTACAGCAGCGACAAAGGAAGAGCAATTTTTTAAAAGGCAGCCATTAACAATTCAATATCTTGTGATGGAATGTCAAACCTGTTGCCTATATAATCATTCGTGAGAATGCCATTATAGATATACACTCCCTGTCTGAGTCCCGGTTTCCCTTTTATTAAAGGTTTAATACCTCCTATACTCCCCATATCGAGCATAACAGGTGAAATAATATTGCTGATAGCAATTGAGGCTGTGCGGCCAACCCTTGAAGGAACATTGGGCACGCTGTAATGGATAACACCATGTTTTTTGTAAACGGGCTCTTGCAAGGAGCGATATTCAGATGTTTCAATACACCCTCCCTGGTCAACACTTAAATCAATCACAACCGATCCTTTTTTCATGATCTTAACCATATCTTCCGTAACAAAAAATCTTGGCCCGGAATCACGCAAAGTAACAGCACCAATAAGCACATCTACCGATTTTAACGTACGCATAAGCACTTGCGGATGAAAAATTGAAGTATGCATACGTATGCCAATATTCCGTTGAAGTTCTTCAAGTTTTTGAACTGAGGTGTCAAATACCTTGACAAAAGCTCCCATTCCAATGGCTGCACGGGCAGCAAATTCAGCAGCAGTGCCAGCCCCTATTATTACGACTTCAGTAGGAGTAATTCCTGAAATTCCTCCAAGTATGATCCCTTTCCCCCCTGATGTATTACAAAGAAGTTCTGCTGCTATCATAATAGCAGCATTACCAGCAATAGCACTCATGGATTGAAGAACCGGATAACGGCCAAATTCATTTTGAATATACTCATAAGCCACACAGGTTACCTTTTTATTCATCAATTTCTTAATATAATCCTGACTTTGTTTGTTCACATGAAGGGACGAAAAAACCACCTGATTTCCTGTTAGAAGCTCGATATCTTTATCATCAAACGGAGCAACTTTAAGAACAATGTCAGTCCCCAGAGCCTGCCTGCGTGTATCAACAATAAAACCTCCGTGCTCACTGTAATCTTTATCACTGTAATTTGCTCCGTCACCTGCTCCTGATTCAATCAATATCTCATGGCCATTATTAATAAGCACTTCAACAGCTTCAGGAGTAAGCGATATTCTTTTTTCATAATTATGATCTTCTTTTGGTATACCAATGACCAGTTTTTTCTGCTTTTTACCTAATTCAAGCATTTCCTCCTGTGGCATTAATCCAGTATACATCAAAGGTTTACTGGATGTATCTGAATTCTGATCGGCCATAATTGTAGAAATTTAATTATTGAAACAGATAGATACTAATGAATTGAACGATTTACCAAATATAGTGCAGTTATTTAGTTGACACACATAAAAAACTTAACAAGTGATTATATTTTAAAAGACAACATTCTTTTTTTATCCGATAAAACCTGAATATCCACCCTTATAAAATCCTCCGGAATTATGCTTTCGCCTTTTTCAGGCCACTCAATAAAACAGTATGCATTTTCTGAACAATATTCATTGAAACCAATATCCAGCAATTCAACAGGGTTGTTTATTCTATAGAAATCAAAGTGAAAAATAGGTTCTCCTGCTTCTGATGAATATTCATTGATAATTGCAAATGAAGGGCTGCTAATAAGATCGTCACTTCCAAGGATTTTACAAATGGAAGTAATCAGGGTGGTTTTGCCTGCACCCATTGTGCCAAAAAATGCAAAATGTTTTAGCCCATCTGTTACGGAAAGAAATTCATTCGCTATCTTATCAACATCTTCAAGAGTAAAAACGAAACTGTAATTTTTCATTTTTAAATCAATTATTGCCACTTGAAAACAGTTACTTCAACTGCTCAATCTGTTTAATATCCTTTTGATTTAAGTTTTATGAAAGGCAATATCATTTCTTCCATTGAAATACCTCCATGCTGATATGTGTTTGTATAATATTTTACATAATAATTGAAGTTGTTCGGATAAGCCAAGAAATCATTATTAAATGCAAAAATATACTTTGAACTCACAGTTGATTTTGGAAGTTTTGCATCAGACGGATTTTGTATTTCAAATACTTCTTTGGAATTGTATGAAAGATTTTTGCCCAATTTGTATCTCAGATTTTTGGATGTTGTCTTGTCTCCAATAACCTTGATTGCTTTGTTCACCCTAATTGTTCCATGATCTGTTGTTAATACTACCCGAATATTTTTCTCTGAAAGTTCTCTTAATAATTCCATAATGTGCGAATGCCCAAACCAGGATAAAGTTAATGATCTGTAGGCGGAGTCATTTACTGCAAGTTCCCGAATCATTTCCAGATCAGTATTTGCATGAGATAACATATCAACAAAATTGTAAACCAGTACGATTAAATCATTTTGAAGAATATTTGAAAGGTTTTCCAGAATTTTCTCTCCCATTCGGTTATTAAAAATTTTCTCAAAAGCAAGTTTTACATTACTTCCGTGACGTTTTAACTGGTTTTGTAATAGTATTTCTTCAAACTCGTTTTTATTGCCCTCATCGTCATCATTTCTCCAGTATTGAGGATACTTTTTCTGCAATTCATCCGGCATCAAACCTGAAAAAATTGCATTTCTCGCATACTGTGTGGATGTTGGAAGTATACTGCAAAAAGTTATTTCTTCTTCGGTAAGATAATATTCATTAATTAAGGGTTGAATCATTCTCCATTGGTCGAATCGCAAATTATCAATCAGTATGAAAACAAGCTTTTTATGCTGCTTCATTTCCGGGAATACAAAAGCCTGGAAAACTTTGGATGATAACAAAGGTGAAGTATCTGAATCAGATTTTAACCATGAAGTATAATTTCTCCTGATAAATTTGCTGAATTCTACATCTGCTTCAGCCTTCTGCATTCTAAAGACATCGTACATCTTATTATTTTGAGAATTTTCAAGTTCCAACTCCCAATAGATTAACTTTTTATAAATGTCCACCCAATCATTAAATGATGCTGCAGAAGAAATAAGCATTCCAATATTTCCAAAATCGACCTGATAGTCTGAGCTTGTTTTTGATTTGATCAATGCTTTGTTATCAATATTCTTTTTAATTGAAAGCAATATCTGTTTTGGATTAACGGGTTTTATCAGATAATCGGCTATTTTTGAACCAATGGCCGCATCCATAATGTCTTCTTCTTCACTCTTTGTGATCATCACCACCGGTATTCCCGGTTTGTTTTCTTTTATCATATTAAGTGTTTCCAGACCACTCATCCCGGGCATATTTTCATCCAGGAATATCAGATCAAAATCCTTTGTTTTTACCAAATCAACAGCATCAGCACCATTGCTTGCTGTAGTAACACAATATCCTTTTTCGTTCAGAAATATGATATGTGGCTTCAAAAGATCAATTTCATCATCTGTCCATAATATTTGCACCTTCTTCATACAGTGATTTTATTTTTCCGGTATATGAATGAAACCTTAAAGTTACTTTAGATTTTTTACTACAAAACCATTTAAGTAGAATAAAAGAGCATTTACAGTATTGTCCCCGGAATGGTTAGTAACCGTAATTGTCTTTAAAGAAAAGAATATATTTTTCAGCTTTATCAGAGTCGGTCAGAGCTTTATAATTCGTTTCAGAAATAACAACGGCTGTAGCCTGTTGAACTTCAACATCTTTAAATATATTTTCATCAAGAATGATCTTTTTCAGGTAAACCATTGACTCTTCCCCATTTTTAAATTTGCTTACCATACACAGATTGTTTTTATTGTCAAGATTTACTTTTTTTACCTCCAGTCTGAGATCATCAAAATTATCAAGATTGAAGTTTAGAATATTGAAGATCAATTGATTGATCCTGGCCTCCGACGGAATAATGTATACAAAGTAATGTTCCTCATCAGAAGTTTCTGAAAACAATTGTTTTGCTACTTCTCTTTTTTGCAGCTCTATAATTCTGGGTTCTTTGTTTTGTAAATATTTAATAATCAATTCTGCATTTTCAGCAAGATCAGTGGATGGATATCTTTCTTTGAATTTTTGCAAATCCATAATAAAGCTTAGGGTATCCTTTCTTAATCCCGCTGATATGGTATATAGATAATCATATTTTGCATACAATTCATGTCCCGGGTTATTTTTCATTGCTTTTTCAGCCCGGTCTATAACCTGGTTATAGTTTTCGGCCTGAAATAAGCTGTAAGTTTTATTATATTCTTCGATTTTTGCATGTTCCTGAGCCATCAGTTCCTGTAGATAGTTTGGATTGGTCATCAGTTTTGCATAATTACTGTTTGGGAACTCATTGATGATTTTCTGTTGATATTTGCTGACTCTGTTTTTATCCTGTTCTATTTTGGCAATTGTGTAAAGTCTGTAATATACTTGCAATCGATTTTCATTGTTCGGATAACGATTCAGCAAGTTTTCATAAGATTCAATGGCTTTGGGATTGTCTTTCAGATCTTCTCCATAGATTTCACCCATAGTATACAGACCAGTGGATATTTTATTATGAGAAGCCTGTTTTGCCGAGTCGCTAAATGGAATGTACTGCAAATAATATTCATGTGATTTTTTATTTGTTATGATTTTAGCAGACTTTGCTGGTTCCAATTGCTCATCTTCAGACAAAGAAGTTTCAATTTCCAAATCACCAAAACTTATGGAACTTTTGTTTTTTCTTCGCCAATTGTCTTCCAGCTTTCTGTTTCCCCAAACCTGCATGAATTCTTTTTTGCCAATATTTTTTACTGATGAATTATAAAAATACCAGGCATTCCCCTGCCCGGCCAATTCGAAATCATTTTTATTGGCCTGAAAATCTATTTGTTGTTGGGCTAACTCCTGCTGTTTTATCATTCTTTCTTCATCTGCCTTTATTTCTTTGTCAATCATTTCATCTATCATCTCATACAATTTGGCCTCTGACAAATAAGAAAGGGCAAGAACACTATCTTCAAAATGGACTGTATTAATAGATTCAACCAGTTTGCCGAGGCTCACTGATTTATTTAAGATTACCTTGTAATTCGGATAATCTTCATCAATTAATGTAACTGTACTGTCATAATATGCCTGGGCATTGATATAGTCTGGTCTGGAATAATACAAATCAGCAAGAGTAATATTTGTTTTAGCTTTCTGTTTTAAATTGTCTGTACTTGCCTGCAATGATAATTCATAGTTTTCAATTGCTTTCTCTTCATTTTTATCTTTAAAATATAAATTCCCGAGAGCAAAATAAATCTGATCCTGATAATCAATGTTTTTATCATCCTTCAGCATTTTTCTTAATTCTTTCTCAATGTATTTTTTCATACCAGCTCCTGACTGATATGCCAGTGCTCGGCTGATTTTCGCATTAAAAGCCATTTTGTAAGGGGGATTCATCCGGATTACTTTGCTGTAGTATTCTGATGAAAGATTATTTTCATTTATTTGTGTATACAACTGAGCCAGCAAATACGTATAACGGGTTTTTACAGGCTTCCTTGAACAGTATTCAACGGCACTTTTTAAGTGTTCTATGCCTTCATTATACTTTTCCTGTTTAATGTAGTAATCTGCTATTGTAGCCTGGACTTCTCCCTTCAGTTTCTTGGGCAATTCTATATTTCGCTCAAGTGAATTGAGCAACTCTTCCGACTCTTTGAATCTTGATTCTTCATTAGCCAGCCGGGCAAGCCACATCCTGGCTTCAAAAATAGAATAGTCTTCTGCGTAATTGGATAAAATATAATTGAATACTTCCTTAGCCCTTGAATATTCCATTTTATGAAAATGAGCCTTCCCCATCAATAAATAAGCTTCGTCTATCCATTTGTTGTATTCTTTCTTACTGTAGAATTCTTTATGTTTGGGACTAAGTTCCTTATCCGCCTTAATATCAGGTTTAACAGTTAAGGAATGCATGGTTATCAGCTTTGTAGCTTTTGTTATACTTCTGTCCATTTCGGGAGCAATGGCCGCCAGGGCTTCTTCTTGTGTATATAAAAATACGGGGATTATTTCTGTAAAATCATCATCATAACTTTGTTCCAGCTTAAGCATACCTTTATTATAACTTTCCTCACCGTTAAAGAGTATATTGTATTTGCTGGTTAAATTATGATACCACCTGGTTATGCCTGTATTCTTTTTGGTCGAACAAGAAACAATAAGGAAAACAAAAATTGATATGCAAACGGAATATTTAAAAATCTTACTCACTTTATCAGTTTATCGAATAGTATTATGATATAACTCGAAATGCTTAAGTATATTTTGTGCAAAAATATATTCTGCCTGCGATATAGTAACGATTTATACAAAAAAAATAAAAAGAAGCCAAATAAGATCTTGTTTTCTGTTGATTAAATAAAAGAAAATAAAATAGGATCAATGAAATATGAATGCATACTAAACAGATACCAGCTCTTTCAGTTCCGGAAGTTCGTTGCGTATAGTTTGCTCTATGCCTGCTTTAAGAGTTTGCATACTAAACGGACATCCAGCGCACGCACCAACAAGCTTCACTTTAACAACCAAATCTTCCGTAATTTCTATCAGTTCAACATCCCCTCCATCAGATATTAAATACGGACGAATGGATTCGATAGCATGAGTTACTTTTTCCAATACCTGTTTTTTGCTTAAACTGGCCATGTTATTTGTTTTTTAATTCAGACCTGGATTGATTTGTAATTTCAACTTTTTGCGTTGGTTCAATATTTGCATTTCTTTTTATGATTTCTATTCTTAAAGCTTCGGCAACACTTCGGAAGGCTTTCCCCGGAATATCATTTTTAATAACTGCGGGAGTACCATTATCACTTCCTTCACGGATACTTTGTACTATGGGTATT
This sequence comes from uncultured Bacteroidales bacterium, assembly GCA_964406315.1. Classification (GTDB taxonomy): domain Bacteria; phylum Bacteroidota; class Bacteroidia; order Bacteroidales; family UBA10428; genus UBA10428. The sequence goes on from CAYORG010000003.1 coordinate 65,379, forward strand.
TGTCCCAACAATGGAATTTGAAGTTGTTGTGCCAATTTAACACCACCTTCTTCACCAAAAATATAATACTTATGATCCGGCAATTCTGCGGGCGTAAACCATGACATATTCTCAACCAGTCCTAATACCGGGACATTTATGGTTTTGTTCCGGAACATATTTACTCCTTTAATTACATCGGCAAGGGCCACATCCTGTGGTGTACTGACAATAATAGCTCCTGTAACCGGTACCGTCTGAACAAGAGTTAAATGGATATCACTTGTGCCCGGAGGTAAGTCAACGAACAAATAATCAAGCTCTCCCCAGTCTGTATCATTCATTAACTGCTTTAGGGCATTGGATGCCATTGGCCCTCTCCATACTGCTGCATCTTGAGGATCAATAAAAAATCCAATGGACAATATTTTCATCCGATACTTTTCAATCGGCACAAGCATATCTTTACCTTCAACCCGGACTACTGCCGGCCTTTGATTTTCTAATCCCAACATTTTAGGTATCGAGGGACCAAATATATCTGCATCAATTAATCCGACCCTGGCTCCTGTATTTGCAAAAGCAACGGCAAGATTTGTTGCAACAGTTGACTTTCCAACTCCTCCTTTACCCGAAGCAATAGCAAGAATATTCTTAACACCAGGCAAAGGCTCGTTTTCTGTTTTTGGCCGAACCGGTTTAATATTTGCTTCTATGCCAACTTCGATCTCTAACTGATCAGAAAATTTTTCTTTCAGTATTGTTTCGCAAGCTTTTTTAATTGATGATTTTAAGGGATCGTTAACAGAAGGAAAGTTCAGATTGAATGAAATTTTCTTACTATCTACATGCATATTTTTAACCATCCCCAGGCTAACAATATCCTTTCCGGACGAGGGATGAATTATAGTTTTGCATATTTCAATTACATCCTTCTCGTGAATTTGCATTTGTCTATATTTAATCTAAATAAGAAGAAACAAATATAAGAGTTTTTATTCAGATTAAATTGAAACAAGGATCCCAAAACTTCTTTTCAAAATCAATTACCTGATCATCAATTACTAAAGTCCCTTCACTTTCCAGCAACTCTTGCATCAATTCGGGATGCCTGAAATGATATTTCCCGGTCAGTATGCCATTTCTGTTCACCACCCTGTGCGCCGGTATATATTCTTTGCTTGTATGAGAATTATTCAATGCCCATCCTACCATTCGCGATGCTCCCGGTGATCCTATGCACCTGGCTATGGCCCCATAGGTTGTAACCCTTCCTTCCGGAATTGTTTTGGTTATATCATATACCAGTTGAAAAAAATTCTCGCTTCTTTCAGATTTCAGGGACTTCTTCAATGGCATGATTTTCATTTAATTTAAAACGCAGATAATGAATGCTTAAACCCTGTTCCAGCCACATTCTTTCATAATAGGTTTTAATCATCAGGACTTTCTCATTTTCAGGGAGATTATATAGATTGTCAGTGCTGAGCTCAATCTGAAGTTTATTGTATTCAGCAATAGCCAAAGTATATTTATAAAGTTCAGGGTTATCAGTTTTTAAATGAACCAAACCATCTGCTTTTAAAAAGCTTTTATACATGTTCAGAAATCTGGCAGAAGTAAGTCTTTTTCTACTTTTCTTTAACTGTGGATCAGGGAAGGTGATCCATATTTCACTCACTTCATCTCTTGAAAAAAAAGAATCTATAAAATCAATCCTTGTCCGGATAAATCCAACATTAGTAACTCCATTATGCAAAGCTATTTTTGCACCCTTCCAGATTCTTGCTCCTTTGATATCAAGCCCCAGGAAATTTCTTTCACGAAACAACCTGGCCATCTCTACAGAATATTCTCCTCTTCCACATCCCAATTCAACAGTAATCGGAAGGTCTTCAGTAAAAAAGTCAGCATTCCACCTCCCTTTCAGGAAAAAATCTTTATGAAAAACTTCTCTGAACGATGGTTGAATGACGTTCTGAAAAGATTTCATCTCAGAAAATTTTTGCAACTTTCCAATCGACACAAAAAAAATTATTGGTGGTATTGTAATCTAAATCCTATATCCATAATCCCTTCAAGCATTGAATCTCGCATTGCATGCTGAAGTGATACTTTGTATATTCCTCTGTTAATAAAGTAAACATTTTCTTTATAAGGAACCTGCATCTCGTTGACATCACCTATACCTTTCCCAAACCATCTGCCCGTTTCATCTGACAAAGCAATCTCAATAGTATCTGTAAGTATATTTCCACCAGGAGCGAAGGTTTTCACAAAAAGCCAGATATTACTATAATGATATGCACCTGAATTTCTGATAAGTAAGTACAGATCATAGGATTTCGATGTGTCAGGAACCGTAAATTCAAAGGCAAGACTCTCATCATAAGCCCATATGTCGAAAGATATAGCATATGTTTTATCGTAAATTTCTCCCGTATTGCAGGTAGAAAAACTCAATACTATAAAAATGCCAAAAAAAATTCTTATGCATTGTACGATATTATCTTCTTTTATTCTGATGATGTTTGCTTTTATTGTTTTTCGTTTTTTCTTGCTTTTCTGGTGTATCCTCAAATCTTGTAAGACTTTCTATTCCTGCTGAATTTTGATACTCGATAACCGATGCAATGGATGCCTCTTCTATTCCCTGCAATTGTTCAGGCAATTCTCCTTTTTCATTCATTTCTAATATCTCATTTACATGATCAACAGTGAGACAGGTTATACTTTGTTTATGTTCTGATTCCATGCTATACCACATCAAACGTTTGAAAACATCCGTTTTCTGATGAAATGCTTTACCTTGTTTTGTTTCAAGAGGTCTGGATGTATCAGGAAAATCTTCCTGGGCATCAAGATAAACATCCAGTTCATAATTTAAGCAGCATTTTAGCTTACTGCATTGTCCGGCCAATTTTTGTGGATTCAGCGAAACTTCCTGAAAGCGGGCTGCATTTGTTGTAACTGATACAAAATTTGTTATCCATTTTGAACAACATAATTCACGCCCACAAGCTCCTATTCCTCCAATTCTTCCGGCCTCCTGTCGTGCCCCGATCTGACGCATTTCAATCCTCACCCTGAATTCTTCAGCCAATACTTTAATGAGTTCCCGAAAATCAACTCTTTCATCAGCAATATAATAGAAAATTGCTTTGGTCTTATCTCCCTGGTATTCAACATCCCCGATTTTCATATCAAGCTTCAGTTCAGCAGCAATTTGCCTTGCTTTAATCATTGTCTGATCTTCAAGGGCTATCGCCTCATTCCATTTTTCTATATCTGTTTGTTTTGCTTTGCGGTAAATCTTTTTAAACTCCTGGTCTTTATAATCAATACCTTCATTTATCAATTTTAACAAAACAATCTGGCCTGTTAAAGATACTACCCCGATATCATGACCCGGAGAAGCTTCCACTGCTACAATATCACCTTTTCTCAAAGGCAAATGATTAGAATTTTGATAATATGCTTTCCTCGTATTTTTAAATCTGATCTCTGCAATCTCCGGAAAATCACTCATCAGTGATATGTCTTTCAACCAATCAAAAGAAGTAAGTTTCCCGCATGATCTCAAACACTTTTCAACATTTGGCTCAAAATGCCCTTCTCCCGATTCGATGTTCTTTTTTGTATCTTGTATATTCTGATCACTCATATTTTCAATTTTACTTTGAAACAGCAAATCTAAAAAAAACAACAGACTTAAAATCTCACTTATTCGGTTATTTCAATGTTTCTTACTTCCCCGTTATTTTTTGTTTGGTATAAGTTTCATGAATTGCAGGACCATATCAAACAAAACAATCTTTGCATAGGCATTTCTTTCAACATCCAGATATGCCTTATTGAGCTCCTCATAGACCCTTATGACGTTTTCCCCGTTTATGAAGGGATGAAATTTTTTTGAAAAAACTTCTTCGTTTTTTGTTAAATAATTCAATTCCTGATTTTTCAGGTTCAGTATAAAATTCTCCCTGATCAATTTGATACTATAGCTTAAGAAGCTTTTCAATTTCTCTCTTCCTGTGATTGACATTTCTTCAACCCAGGTATTTATTTCAAGGAAGTTTCGCAAATAAATCAAACGCATGATTTGTATAAAACTATCAAGATGAAAATTATCTTCTTCAGATGATTGAACGATTTCCTGAGCTTTAATATAACTTCCCCCTGCCAATCTAACAATATTGGATAAATCTTTCTTCGCAATTTGAAATTTATCGATAAGTTCCAGCGATAAGGATTCATTATCAATTCGAGCGAGTTTAACCGGTTGAGTTCTTGAAGAAATTGTTGTTAATAGTTGTTCGGGTTGATCACTTACCAAAAGAAATATTGTTTTTTCCGGCGGCTCTTCAATTAATTTTAACAACACATTGGCAGAATAAGAATTCATTTTTTCGGGCAACCAGATAACCATAAATTTATATTCCGATTCAAAGGGTTTAAATCTAAGTTTTTTAATGATTTCTTCACTTTCTTTTCTATTAATCAATCCTTGCTTATTCTCAACACCAATCTTTTCGTACCATTGAATTGCCAGAAAATAAGGATTTGAGATCACGAATTCTCTCCATTCATTGATAAAATTATCACTGACAGGGTCTTTGACTACCCTGCCAGTAGTGTTCACAGGAAAAGAAAAATGCAAATCAGGATGAATGAGTTTTTTGATTTTCATGCAATGCGGACAGTGTCCGCAAGAATCTGTATCTGTTCTGTTAGTACAAAAAACATATTGAGCATAGGCAATCGCTAACGGCAAGGATCCTGAACCTTCCGGGCCAAAAAAAAGTTGTGCATGCGGTATACGTCCAGAATTCGCAGAATTAATAAGTTTTCTCTTTAATTCATCCTGACCGATTACTTGGGAAAAAAGCATTGTTTTAATTCAGTATTTAACTGAGCCAATTATATTCTGTGAGATAGATTTCAAAGGTAAATAAAAATAGTTTGTTTACATTTGCAGCTCAATTTTAAACCTCAAATAGTACTGCAATGCAAACAATCGACAATTATAATTTTTCGGGGAAAAAAGCCATTGTGCGTGTCGACTTTAATGTGCCGCTCAATAAAGAAACTTTTGAAGTAACAGACGATACAAGAATCAGAGGTGCATTACCGACAATCCATAAAATCCTTAATGATGGCGGTTCAGTAATTTTAATGTCGCATCTTGGTCGCCCAAAGGAGGGCCCCGAAAAAAAATTTTCACTTAATCATGTTATCAGCAAATTAAAAGAACATCTTCCGGGGGTAACCGTGAAATTTGCTGATGATTGTATAGGGGAAAAAACATTGGATCAAAAAAAATCCCTGGCACCAGGTGAAATTCTCTTATTGGAAAATTTACGATTCTATAAAGAAGAAACAAAAGGAGATCCTGACTTTGCATCAAAGCTTGCTGATGGAGCTGACTGTTATGTAAATGATGCTTTTGGAACAGCACACAGGGCACATGCTTCAACAACAATAATAGCCCAATATTTTGACACGGAGAATAAAATGTTCGGCTTTCTGATTAACAGGGAACTTATTGCAATGGATACTGTGTTGAATAAATCGCAAAATCCGTTTACCGCAATTATGGGAGGAGCAAAAGTATCGGACAAAATACAGGTAATAGAAAACCTTTTGCCTCGAATTGATAACCTTATCATTGGTGGAGGAATGACATATACATTCATCAAAGCACAGGGTGGAAAGATTGGTAACTCTCTGTGTGAAGAAGATAAACTTGATTTAGCACTTGAAATTCTTAAGAAAGCAGATAAAAATAAGGTTAAGGTATATATCCCAACAGATGCAGTAAATGCAGATAAATTTGATGCGGAGGCAAATACTAACATCTCAAATACAAAAGAAACACCGGATGGTTGGATGGGCTTAGATATTGGCCCCGATACAATGAACACCTTCACGGAAGTTATTAAAAATTCAAAAACAATTCTCTGGAACGGACCAATGGGAGTTTTTGAGATGGAAAAATTTGCAGCTGGTACATCGACTGTTGCAAAAGCACTGTCTGAGGCTACTTCTAATGGAGCCTATACTCTCATTGGAGGTGGCGATTCTGTTGCAGCCATTAATAAAAACGGACTTGCCGATAAGGTAAGTTACGTTTCAACAGGTGGGGGGGCTATGCTGGAATATATAGAAGGGAAAGAATTACCGGGCATTAAGGCTATCAAAGAATAAACTTATTTATCCCGATATACTTCGTTATCGGGATTGTTCAATATACAAATTCCAATTCACTTTCTTGCTTGTCCTGCAGACAGGATTTTTGGAATTTGTGTTTCACTAAATTTCTTTTAATGCCTGATTTGACTTATTTTTACCTGCCAATCAGGCATTTTTAAAATCTACCTTAATGAACTTTACAAAAATTGCCATTATAGGCGGAGGAAATCTGGGCTCGGCTATTGCCAGGGGAATCCTGTCATTAGAAGGCATAACAAATAAAAATTTGGTCATTTGTGAAAAAAGGAAACTAAGAATAAAATACCTTGAAGATCTTGGATTCAACACCGTTGATACTGATATAAAAAAAGCAATTCACAATGCTGAAATGATTATCGTATCCGTGAAACCTCAGCAATTCGCGTCTGTATTGGAAGAACTTAAACCCATTTTGCAATCTGACCAGATTCTTGTTTCTACTGCTACAGGTATAAATCTTACAGATATCTCAAATACACTTGGGAAACAACCCATCGTCAGAATAATGCCCAATACTGCTATCGAGATCAAAGAATCGATGACATGCATATGTTTCAGGAATACAACAAAAGAACAAGAAGAAAAAACTCTCAATCTTTTTGAACAGCTTGGTAAAACAATTATCCTCCAGGAGGATTTGCTGGATGCAGTTACTGTGTTGGGGGCCTGTGGAATTGCATTTGCCTTGCGTTTTATCAGAGCAGCCACTCAGGGAGGAATCGAGATAGGTTTTAGTGCTGAGATCTCAGAATATATTGTATCTCAAACAGTAAAAGGTGCAGCACAACTGCTTCATGAAAACAATTCGCACCCGGAAGCAGAAATTGATAAAGTCACTACTCCTCAGGGTATCACTATATCCGGTTTGAATGAAATGGAGCATCAGGGATTTAGCTCATCAGTTATAAAAGGATTAATTACTTCTTACAACAAATTAATTGTAATGGAAAAGAACAATTATTAAACACATACTGAACATTTTTAGGAGATTTAGACTTTATATAAAGAAATAATTAAGAAATTTATACGAACATTTAAATAAATATGAAAGCAAACGTTCCCATTCCTTTTTTTTATCAAATTTTACCACCTTGTCATGAAGGTTTTTCAAATGGTGGTGTTTGCATGTGTTGTTAGCCAAAACTTTTCATTATAATTCTTAAAATCCCTGTTCCCTTTATGGACATTACTTCTTTATTAAAATATTATATATGATGGATAATTTTGAAAATTTTCCTGACTTTTTGCTGGAAAAATATACTGAGTTCCGGAAGGATGTTCCTTCCATGATAAAAGCACATACATTCACTGAAAACCTGATAAATTTTCTATTCCCCTTTAAAATTGACAAAAAATGCACTCTTCAAAAGATAGAATTAAACCTTGCCCAGTTGCAGCTTGACTTCAGGAATTTATTGAGCCCGCTCGAGAATACCCTTGACAAATCATTAGGTGATATAAGCCTTGTTTTCTTTACAAAAATTCCTTCTATCTATTCTGATTTGATGGACAATGCAAAACACTTTCTTGATTTTGATCCGGCTGCAAGATCGATGGAAAGTGTTATTTTATATTATCCCGGTTTTTATGCTATTACTGTTTACAGACTGGCACATCTGCTTTACGAACAGAAAATTCCCTTTCTTCCAAGAATGATGTCAGAATATGCTCATAGCAAAACAGGTATTGAAATACACCCTGGAGCCAGTATTGGTGAAAATTTCTTTATCGATCACGGGACAGGAATAGTAATAGGAGAAACAACTATTGTCGGCAAAAATGTAAAAATCTATCAGGGAGTAACGCTTGGAGCCGTCATGGTGGAAAAAAAAATGCGCGGAAAAAAACGTCACCCGACCATCGAAGACAATGTGATTATTTATTCAGGAACTACCATACTGGGAGGCGATACCGTGGTTGGACACGACTCAATTATAGGAGGTAATGTCTGGCTCACAAAAAGTGTGCCTCCATTCAGCGTTGTATACCATGAAAGTAAAACAGTGATCAGAGACGGTAAAATGAAAGATGAACCCATTAACTTTATCATTTAGGGGGAATCCTCATGTTCACAACAAAGAGATAAATGTATAACAAATTGTTTATTTGTTTAATCGTTCAATTGTTAAATTGATGAGTTGATTAGTTGAGAAGTTTGGTATTTGAAAACAACTATAGAGTTTTTCTTAAGACTTCAGTTCAACAGTTCAACAGTTCAACAATTAAACAATTTATGAAAGATCCATAACCATATATAATTTTAATAGAGGATATAAAAAATTATACCATGCTATATAATAACATTTTAGAGGCCGTTGGCAACACACCTCATCTGAAGATCAACACACTGTTTAATAAAAAGGTCGAAGTATGGATCAAACTTGAGAAAAACAATCCTGCAGGCAGCATTAAAGACAGAATTGCTTTGGCAATGATTGAAGATGCTGAAAAAAAAGGAAAGCTGAAAAAAGATAGTGTGATTATTGAGCCTACATCAGGAAATACCGGTATCGGATTAGCAATGATTGCTGCAGTTAAGAAATACCGATTGATACTGGTTATGCCCGAATCAATGTCTGTTGAACGAAGAAAAATTATGGCTGCTTTCGGGGCTGAATTTGAACTTACTCCACGTGAGCTTGGTATGAAAGGTGCTATCGAAAAAGCAAAGGAAATGGCTGACAAAAATTCGAAGGCATGGATGCCCTCTCAATTTGATAATCCGGCCAATATTGCTGCTCACAAATTAACTACTGCACAGGAAATATTGAATGATTTTCCTGAAGGAATTGATTTCCTGATCACAGGTGTCGGAACCGGTGGTCACATCACCGGCGTCGCTGAAGTTTTGAAAGAAAAGCATCCCGCATTGAAAGTTTTTGCCGTTGAGCCTGATGCATCTCCGGTCATTGGCGGAGGCAAGCCCGGGCCCCATCCCTTGCAGGGAATTGGCGCCGGATTTATTCCCGACAATCTTCACGTAAGTGCCATTGACGGTACAATTCAGATATCAAAAGAGGAAGCTTTTGATTTTGTCCGCAGAGCAGCGCGGGAAGAAGGATTATTTGTAGGTATTTCTTCAGGAGCAACTCTTGCGGCTATAGCAAAAAAGCTTCCTGAAATACCTGAAGGATCCAAAATATTGGGATTCAATTACGATACCGGGGAAAGGTATTTATCTGTTGAAGGTTTGTTTTAATTACAAATTCAAAAATTAGCTCTTGAAACTGTCTTAGCTCGCGCATGTTTTCTTAACGCATGCATAATCAAGATACAACCACTCAATTGATGGTACCCCTGTCACACCTTTGTTACGCCACCTGACACAATGAATTTCATGGCTTCGGTGGGTGAAATGGTCAGGGGTCGAATGTGCTCTTTTGGCACAATAAACATTTCGCCGGAAAAGTTATAGGAATGCGGAAAATACACACTTACTTTCTCCTTGATGCCAAGGTCGCTTAAATCTTCGGTAGTGATAAATCCCATTTTCTCAAGATCGGAGATCATATTCACTTTAACCAGGACAGGCTTATTGAATTTCTTTTCTTTTCCTACAAAGGCCGATAACAAATCGCGGATGGCAGAGTATATCACCTTAATCAGCGGGGCATTCCTTAAAACCCTGTCCAGTAATAACCGGATAGGACGAAAAATAATGCTTTGTCCTATAAATCCCAGAAGCGTTATAGCAACAAGCAGTGCTATTATTCCAAGACCGGGAATTCTGAACGGCATATATTCCTCAAAAAAGCTTTGTATTGCATTGTCGAGGAATGTAAACGTCAGGTATACAATATAAATTGTTATTACAGAAGGAGCAATTAATACCAAACCCTGTAAAAAATAGCGGATAATTTTTTTCATTAGTATAAATGTTTTAATAAGATTATCATTTTGAATTACTTAGTATTTTATAAAACAAAGTGGCCCCTGTTGCCTCACATTGCAATATATTTTAATTCTGGGGTGCCGACACTAAACCTATCTGCCGCAGGCAGGCAATATCCAAGTGGATATGTGCATAGTGAGTTTCTATTGGAAATTGGACATTGGACATTGGATATTGGACATTGGATATTTAATTTACATTATGCCTTCCAAAAAATACCTGATTACCTTCCCATCTTCTCACTTTCTCACCTTCTCACTTTCTCACCTTCCATCTTCTCACTTTCTCACTCTCTCCCTTTTCACTCCTGGCAACTTCTTCACCACCTCATCGTAAGAGTGGTCAATCCATTCCTTAATCCGTTTATCACTTACCGATCCATCTATAATGACTGTATTCCAAAGTCGCTTATTCATGTGGTAACCGGGTATTACTGCAGGATACCTTTCACGAAGATCAAGCGCTTTTTCAGGATCGCACTTCAGGTTAATGCGCAATTCTTCATCAAGATTTATCAGTGCAAACATTTTGTCAAAAACCTTGAATACCAAGGCTGTTTCACCAAAAGGGAGCCCTTCGGTTACGTATTTTTTAGACAGACAATAATCACGCAAAGACTCAATGTTCATACTATGGATTAAATGCATCAGTTATGTGATCAAATTCGTAATTGCTTCCTGATGCTATTATTGATATGATATCAAACCGTACTTCAGGCGCCTCATCAATCGTTCTGAGATAGGCTTCAGCAGCTTCTATCAGAAATCGCTGCTTCTTCTTTGTAACAGCTTCACTCGGATCACCAAAATAATCTGTACTTCTAAGTTTCACTTCAATAACAACCAACTCATTACCATCGTAAGCAAAAATATCCACTTCTTTCTTTCTGTATCTCCAATTGGAATTCACAATTCTGTAACCCTTTTTTCGAATATAATCGGCTGCCAATAATTCACCTTTTTTCCCAATTTCATTATGAAAAGCCATATCCGTTATACATATATTAAATCGGTGCTTTTTTCATCAACCTTCATCTCAACTCCTGCACCCAATAAAAACGGATAATTGTTTTCTATATGTCCTGAAGGAAAATCAAAAACCACCGGAAAGTTAAATTGATTAACACTTTCCATCACGATTTCGTAAGGCGTTTTTCCAAAAGATCTTTGTTTATCCTTCATCTCTGTAAAAGCACCAACTATTAATCCGTTAAGACTCTCCAATTTCCCTGACAACAACAGATTTTGCATCATCCTGTCAAGATGATAAAGCTGCTCCCCGATATCCTCAATGAAAAGTATTGAATCACTTGTTTTTAATTCAAAAGGTGTTGCCTGCAGATTATGAATTATGGAGAGATTTCCTCCTGCAATTCTCCCTTCGCATAATCCTTTCCTGTTAAGAGGATGATAGGGTATCTTAATATCGTTTATCACTCCACTTAATAAAAGGTTCAATTGTTTAAGGTTCGTATTAAAATACGGACTATCAACATTTATGGGCATTGGCGCATGCATTGTAGCAGTATGAAAAGATTGATTAATTACCGTATGAAATACAGTAATATCACTAAAACCAATAATCCATTTGGGTTTATATTTGAATAGAGAAAAATCTATGCTGCGAATTATTCGTAATGATCCATAACCTCCTCGTGCGCAAAATATTGCCTTTACATTTTCGTCATTTAAGGCTTCCTGAAAATCAAATCTCCTCTCCTCGTCAGTTCCTGCAAATTGATTGAACCGTGAAAAAATATGTTTTCCAAGTGAAACTTGATATCCCAAACCGGAAATCACTTCCACAGTTTTATTAACATAATCTTTTTTCACAGCACTTGCCGGAGCGACAATCCTAATTTCATCGCCTTTCTTCAGAGCTGGTGGAAAAATGATAGTACTCATGCAAGTTTAATAGAATTATTTCCTAAAATACTGCTTTTCCATATCTTTGCCGGATATTTAAAGAAGAATTTATGTAGTTTTTGGCAACAGGAAGAAATTCTGTTGATCAGCAAATGAATTCATAATGAAGAATTACAAAAGACATCTTATTACTGCCGCTCTCCCTTATGCAAACGGACCTCTTCACATTGGGCATCTTGCCGGAGTTTACGTTCCTGCCGACATTTATGTCAGATACCTGCGATTAAAAGGTGAAGATGTTCTTTTTGTCTGTGGTTCTGATGAACATGGTGTGCCAATCACTATTAAAGCAAGAGAAGAAGGTGTTCCACCTCAGAAAATCGTAGATCGTTATCATAAAATAATAAAAAAAGCGTTTGCAGACTTTGGAATTGCTTTTGATATTTATTCCCGTACCACTTCTCCTATTCATTACAAACTGGCATCTGATTTCTTCAAGAAATTATTTGATAAAGGCGAGTTTATTGAAAAGACTACCAAACAATACTTTGATATTGAGGCAAATCAATTTCTGGCCGACAGGTACATAACAGGAGAATGTCCCCAGTGCGGAAATGATTCTGCTTTTGGAGATCAATGTGAACATTGCGGATCTTCGTTAAGTCCAACCGATCTGAAAAATCCAAAGTCTACAATTAGTGGCACAAAACCAATAATGAAGGATACTTTGCATTGGTTCCTTCCGCTTAACAAACACGAAAAATTTTTGAGAACCTGGTTGCTGGAAAAAAATAAACATTGGAAAACGAATGTGTACGGACAATGCAAATCTTGGCTTGATGCAGGTTTGCAACCGAGAGCGGTAAGCCGGGACCTGGATTGGGGAGTACCTGTACCGAAGGAAATAAAAGGATCCGAAGGGAAAGTTCTTTATGTTTGGTTTGATGCACCTATCGGTTATATTTCTGCAACAAAAGAGCTAACTGATGAGTGGGAAAAATACTGGAAACAGGAAGATACAAGAATGATTCACTTTATTGGGAAAGACAATATTGTATTTCACTGCATCATATTCCCAATTATGCTAAAAACCGAAGGCAGCTATATACTTCCTGAAAATGTTCCTGCAAATGAATTTTTAAACCTTGAAGGGGATAAAATTTCCACATCACGCAACTGGGCTGTATGGTTGCATGAGTACCTTGATGAATTTCCCGGAAAAGAAGATGTACTCCGCTATGTGTTATGTGCTAACGCTCCCGAGACAAAGGATAATGACTTTACCTGGAAAGATTTTCAGTCAAGAAATAATAATGAACTGGTTGCAATTCTGGGCAATTTTATCAATCGCACAGTTGTGCTTACTCATAAATTCTATAACGGTGAAGTCCCTTCTAAAGGCACAGTAACAGATTACGATAAAAAAACTTTGGGTGAAATCTCCAGAATCAAAACTTCTGTCGAAAACAGCCTGGACAATTTCAGGATCAGGGAATCGTTGAAAAATGCCATGGATTTGGCCAGACTTGGTAACAAATACCTTGCCGACACAGAACCCTGGAATTTGTATAAGACTGATCCGGATCGCGTAAAAACAATTTTAAATATTTCATTGCAAATTTCGACCAATTTAGCCACTCTCATCTCACCTTTCCTCCCAAAGACCAGTCAGAAAATAGCACAATTCCTTAACGTCAATCCTGTACTATGGGATTTGGTTGGTTCGGATAATCTTCTCAAGTCCGGACATGTAATAAATAAGACAGATTTATTATTTGAAAAAATTGAAGATGATGCAATTGAAAAACAATTGAATAAACTTGAAAAAATCAAAAAACACAATACTTTAAACATTAAACCCGTGAATCCACAAAAAGAATTGATTCATTACGAAGATTTTTCAAAACTTGATATTCGTATTGGGACTATAGTAGAAGCAAAAAAAGTTCCAGAAACACAGAAACTTATACAACTTACCATCGATACAGGAATTGACAAAAGAATAGTAGTTGCAGGTATTGCTGAATTTTTTAATCCTGAAAAAGTCGTTGGCAGGCAAGTAGCTATACTAATTAATCTGGAACCAAGAAAACTTCGCGGAATAGAATCTCAGGGAATGATATTGATGGCCGAAGATGAAGATGGATCATTAAAATTCATTATCCCCGACAAAGAAACAAAACCCGGAAGTGTTATCAGTTAATACCGTTTTGTTCTAATAGCCAGACGGATTGATCTATCTGCACCCGTATGCGTCTTAATTCAGATATTGCTTCTTTTCTGTCTGTGAAAGCACCGACAACAACACGATAAAAGTTCTCCCCTGTAACCATGATTTCAGGATTGAATCCTTTGCGAATCAATTGATCTTCTAAATAATCAGCATTTTTTCTGTTTTTAAAACTCCCGGCCACCAGATAATAATTTTGGCCTGAAGCTGAAGCATTCATAGTTACCGGCTGTGGAACAGCAAGGGCCTTTTTAGGGATTGTTCTTTCATTCAATGATTTCTCAATAGACTTGATTATCGAATCCTCCAAAGCCTTTTCGTTATTGCCAAAAACAACATTATCCTGTAAATCATCAGCAGGCTTATCAGCAGACCATGGAATAACATGTATTCCTTTACTGGTTGAAATAAGAATTAAAGTTGTAATTGAAATTAGAAGCAAAAGAACACCAATTGCAACATACCAGCCAGTAAGTTTTCTTTTTTGAGTGATTACAGGCTGCAATTCTATAGATACACTCTTATCTTTTGGTTTGATATCATTTTCAAAATGAATCGAATCCAATCCAAACGAATCAGCAAGAAAATTTTCTTCTTCGATTTCAGAAAATACAATATTGTGTTTCTCATCCAGGCTGAACTCTCCAATTTCATCAAGAAAAACTTTTCCTTTTTCCTGAATAGTTTTAAAAAATCCCTGAACATAATTATCAATTAACTCTGAAGCTTTTGATTTACTGATTTCAAGGTTTTCGGAAAGATAATTTTCCAGTACACCATTGTCTCTGATTAAGTCGGAGCGAAAATTGATTCTTTTGCTTGGCGGAACAATCAGTTTTCTTTCTTTATCCAGCGTAGCATGCTTATAGGTAGTTTCAAATCCGCCCACACCCCTTAAAATAACACACTCATTCAGTACAATCAATTCTTTTATGAAAGGAGTTATATCCAATTTACAGATTTTGTTGTTTAAAAATAAGATCGCTCACAAAATTATGAATTATTAACAGCAAATAATTATGAACACTTTGAATACCATCAATAATTTAATTATTTTCTCTTGGTTAATGGAGTTAAGAAGCTAACTCTTAGGAAGGTTTCTATTAAAATCTTATTTTCGCAATTATTACCGGAAAGTATGAAAAACCTTAAAATGGTCGATTTAAACGGCCAATACAAAAAAATAAAGCCTGAAATAGATCGTGCTCTCCAACAGGTTATTGATTCTTCAGCGTTCATCAAAGGTCCACAGGTGAATGAATTTCAGGAAAACCTTGCATCGTATTTAAATGTAAAACATGTTATTGGATGTGCAAATGGCACGGATGCCCTTCAAATTGCTCTTATGGCTCTTGATTTAAAAGAGGGCGATGAAGTGATAACGCCCGATTTTTCTTTTATCGCAACAGCAGAAGTAATCTCATTGTTGAAACTCAAGCCGGTTTTTGTTGATGTTGATCCGGCCACATTTACTATTCACCCTGACAAAGTCAGGGAAGCTATAACTGCAAATACAAAAGCGATTCTTCCTGTCCACCTTTTTGGCTTGTGTGCCGATATGAAAGAATTGCTTTCCATTGCAAAAGAACATGATTTATTTGTCATTGAAGATAATGCTCAGTCTCTTGGAGCAACTTATAACAATGAAAATATTTCAGGCAAAGCCGGCACGATTGGAGATATTGGATGTACTTCATTCTTCCCGTCAAAAGTTCTGGGCTGTTTTGGTGATGGAGGAGCGCTAATGACAAATGATGATTTGCTTGCTGAAAAACTCAGCTCTATTGCTAATCATGGTGCAAAAATAAAATACTATAACGATGAAATTGGTATTAACTCAAGACTTGACACAATACAAGCTGCAATTCTTAATGTGAAACTAAATTATTTAAACCAATATATTGAAGCAAGACAAAAAGCGGCAGATTATTATTCAACAAGACTTGGTAAACTAAATGAAATTGAAATTCCTGTCACCCCTGAATATTCAAATCATATATTTCATCAGTATACAATAAAACACAAAGGAAATCGTAATGCTCTAAAAGAGTATCTGTCAGAATCCGGGATACCAACGATGATCTATTATCCTGTGCCAATACATGCACAGAAAGCATTTCAAATAACCGGTAATTTTCCTGTAAGTGAAAAACTCACTGAAACGGTGCTTTCTTTACCTATTCATACAGAAATTACAATTGATCAGTTAAGCTATGTTTGCGACAAAATAGAAACATTCTTAAACAATTGAACTATGGAAGAAGACTTTTTTGCCCATGCCACAGCAGTGATCGATGATGGATGCAAAATCGGTGCGGGAACAAAGATCTGGCATTTCTCTCATATAATGACCGGGTGTATTGTCGGCGAGAAATGCAACATCGGACAAAATGTTGTGGTATCTCCCGGAGTAATCCTTGGATCCAATGTGAAAGTCCAGAATAACGTATCCATATATTCGGGGGTCATCTGTGAAAACGATGTATTTTTAGGTCCTTCAATGGTATTTACGAATATTCCAAGTCCCCGAAGTGCAATAATCAGACATGATGAATATATGAAAACCCTGGTAAAGAAAGGCGCCACTATTGGAGCAAATGCTACCATACTTTGTGGAAATACGATCGGGGAATATGCGCTAGTCGGTGCAGGAGCCGTAATAACAAAAGATGTTTTACCCTATGCCCTTGTTGTTGGCAATCCTGCAAAACAAAGTGGCTGGGTAAGTGAATACGGACATACTTTAAGTTTCAATAAAGAGGGAATAGCCATATGTCCTGAAAGTAAAGAGAAATACAGATTGAGAGATAACAAAGTTCAAAAACTATAAAAGATGCAAACAGTATTAGTAACAGGTGGTACGGGATATATTGGTTCTCATACCTCGGTAGAACTGATTGAAAGTGGTTATAAAGTAGTTATCGTTGACAATCTTTCCAATTCTCAAATTGAAGTATTGGATGGAATTAAAGAAATTACGGGTGCCAGGCCAGATTTTGAAAAATTTGATTTATGCGAAAGAGAGAAAGTATTTTCACTCTTTAAAAAATATCCAATTGATGCCATAATTCATTTTGCTGCACTAAAAGCTGTTGGTGAATCAGTTGAAAAGCCTCTTGAGTATTACTACAATAATATTGTTTCTCTGATTAATCTTTTGCAGGCAATGAAAAAGAACAATACTTCATCATTCGTATTTTCTTCATCCTGCACTGTTTATGGTCAACCGGATCAGTTGCCGGTGACTGAGAATGCTCCTGTGAAAAAAGCCATGTCTCCTTACGGGAATACAAAACAAATTGCTGAAGAGATTATCCAGGATACAATTCGTGTCACACCTCGGATGAAAGCAATTGCTTTACGATATTTTAATCCGATTGGAGCACACAAGTCTGCTGAAATCGGAGAATTTCCCTTGGGAATTCCTCAAAACTTAGTCCCTTTTGTCACTCAGACTGTTGCCGGTATAAGAAATAAATTAAGCGTATTTGGGAATGACTATAATACTCCGGATGGTACCGCCATAAGAGATTACATTTATGTTTGTGACCTGGCCAAAGCCCATGTTGTTGCTGTAAAGCGAATGTTGAATAATGAAAACAAACAAAACTTTGAAGTATTCAACCTTGGCACCGGAAATGGTATTTCTGTAATGGAAATTATCAAAACTTTTGAAAATGCTACGGGGAAAAAGATCAATTACGAAATTGTCGGAAGACGGGAAGGTGATGTGGAGAAGGTTTGGGCCGATACATCATTTGCAAACAATGAACTTGGGTGGAAATCTGATACTCCCCTCGACGAAACTCTCAAGTCTGCCTGGGAATGGGAAAAACGAATCAGAAACATCAAATAAAATACAATGTAACTCTCGCTGAATAGGCACATAAATAAAGTATTAACCTGATATTTATTTTACATGAATAAAACCATTGTTATAACAGGAGGTGCTGGATTTATCGGATCGCACGTTGTTCGTCAGTTTGTTTCCAATTATCCCGACTACACCATTGTTAATATTGATAAGCTAACTTATGCAGGAAATCTTGAAAATCTTCGGGATATTGAAAACCAAAAGAATTATAGTTTTGAAAAAACAGATATTGTTCTTCAGAATGAGCTAAATGAAATCTTTAACAAGTATAGGGTTGAAGGAGTAATTCACCTGGCAGCAGAATCACATGTCGACCGCTCAATAGAGAATCCTATGGATTTTGTCCATACAAATGTAACCGGAACTGTAAATTTATTGAATGCCTGCCTGAAACAGTGGAACAATGATTATAAAGGCAAATTGTTTTATCACATCTCAACAGATGAAGTATTCGGTTCCTTAAATCGCGGAGGCTATTTTGTCGAATCAACACCCTATGACCCAAAAAGCCCGTATTCTGCTTCCAAGGCCAGCAGTGATCATTTTGTCCGTGCATATTACAACACGTATAAAATACCTGTTGTCATTTCCAATTGTTCAAATAATTATGGCCCGAATCAATTCCCCGAAAAGCTCATCCCTCTGTCAATAAACAATATTAAAAACAACAGGCCAATTCCTGTTTACGGCAAGGGAGAAAATGTACGTGACTGGTTGTATGTGATTGATCATGCCAGGGCAATTGATACTATTTATCATCATGGCAAAAGAGGTCAAACCTATAACATAGGCGGAAATAACGAGTGGAAAAATATTGATCTGATACGATTATTATGTAAAGTGATGGACAAAAAGCTTGGCAGAAAAGAAGGAACTTCTGAAAAGTTGATCACATTTGTAAAAGATCGCGCCGGACATGATCTGCGTTATGCCATTGATTCTTCTAAACTCAGAAAAGAACTTGATTGGGAACCTTCTGTTACCTTTGAACAGGGATTGGAAATGACGGTTGACTGGTGCCTGAAGAATGAAGGATGGATAAATCGTATTACTTCAGGTGAATATGAAGCCTATTATGAAAAACAATACAAACTACGTTAGAGAAATAATTATTCAACTGTAACGGATTTTGCCAGATTCCTGGGTTGATCAACATTGCATCCACGCATTACAGCAATATAATAAGAAAAAAGTTGCAGGGGTACAACAGATAACAAAGCTGCAAAAACATTGCCTGTTTCAGGTATTTCAACAACATGGTCAGCCATTTTACGAATTACTTTATCTCCTTCTGTTACCACAGCAATTACGATCCCGCTGCGTGCTTTTACTTCCTGAATATTGCTCACGATTTTTTCATAAGAAGAGTCTTTAGTAGCAATGATCACTACTGGCATTTTATTGTCAATCAGGGCAATTGGTCCATGTTTCATTTCCGCAGCAGGATAGCCTTCTGCATGTATGTACGAGATTTCTTTCAGCTTAAGTGCTCCCTCTAGTGCCACAGGAAACAAATATCCTCTACCCAAATATAAGGCATTATTTGCATTTTGATACAACTTCGCCAATTTTTTAATATCCTCACTCAGAGTAAGAATTTTTTTTATCTTTTCAGGAATCTCTGTAAATTCTTTTATAAGACTTCGGTATTTGCTATCAGAAATCAATCCTTTTTTCCTTCCGATAAGAATCGCCATCATTGCCAAAACAGTAACCTGACAGGTAAATGCTTTGGTAGATGCTACTCCAATTTCAGGTCCGGCATGTGTATAAACACCTGCATGTGTTTCTCTGGGAATTGATGATCCAACAACATTGCATATTCCCAAAACAATGGCTCCCTTTTCTTTGGCCTGTCTAATAGCAGCCAGAGTATCAGCAGTTTCTCCACTCTGACTGATAGCGATGATAATATCATCTTTTTCAATAATCGGATTTCGGTAGCGAAATTCCGAAGCATATTCCACTTCCACAGATACCCTTGCGATATCTTCAAACAAATATTCACCAACAAGACCCGCATGCCAGGATGTGCCACATCCGATAATAATAATACGTTTTGCTTCAATCAATCGTGGTAAAACATCATAAAGACCTCCCAGATGTATTTCAGATTCTTCTGAACTTACTCTTCCTCTAAATGTATCCTCTATAGATTGGGGCTGTTCAAAAATTTCTTTAAGCATAAAATGTTCGTACCCGCCTTTGTCTATCTCACCAATATCAAAGCTTAATTTTTGAACGGTTGGCCCAGTTTCATCGCTTTGTTGGGTTTTCAGATTAAGTTGTTCTTTTTTAATGATAGCTACATCTCCGTCATTCAAATAAATAACGCTTTTTGTATATTCAACAATCGGTGTGGCATCCGAAGCAAGAAAATATTCTTCATTTCCAACTCCAATGACTAACGGACTCCCCTTCCTTGCAGCTATTAATTTATCTTTTTCTTCCGTGCACATTACCACGATCCCATATGCACCGATTACTTTTGACAATGCCAGCCTTACAGCCATTTCAGCATCAACACTTCCATTTTCATAAATATATTCAATCAGGTTTGCCAATACTTCCGTGTCGGTCTCACTTTTAAACTTCACCCCTCTCTCAATAAGCTTATCTCTGAGACGGGCATAGTTTTCAATAATTCCATTGTGTATGATAATGAATTTGCCATGGTAAGAAACATGCGGATGTGCATTCACATCATTAGGCTCACCATGTGTTGCCCACCTTGTATGACCAATACCAATACTCCCCGAATGTTCTCTGCCATCAATATGTTTTTCCAGGTCAGAAACCTTCCCTTTGCATTTGTATACATTTGTTCCCTCACCCATAATTGCCACACCAGCTGAATCATACCCTCTGTATTCCAATCTCTTCAACCCGGTAATTAATACTGGCAATGCTTCTCTGTCTCCGATATATCCGACTATTCCACACATATTATTCCGGTATTGTTGAATATAATATTCTGAGTGATGGGGCATCATTCGAACTGCCTCCGTTCAAAACCACCCTTCCTGGCAATGTTTTAAGATATTCAACAGGAGAGGTAGCTTCAGAAGGGAAGAGTATATACTTCTTGCTAAACAATGTATCTGATCCTCCCCGCATATATTCGTGAATATGATTGCCAATATTGAATTTATACTGATAATTTTCTTCATCCAGTATCCCTCCAAAATAATACGATATTAATCCGTCATCAAGCAAATAGGTTTTTGATGCATTATCGAACAAACCCATATAAACAGGTGAGGTGTAAGTAACATTATCAAAAAAATCCTGGTTAATAGGTAAAATGAGTTCTGCTTTATTGATTATGACATTGTAATTAAATTTCTCCCGGAAATTATCAAGCGTTGGAAAATATATTTGCGCAAAGGGCCCTGCTAATGCCTGAGTATATACAAGAGGTTGACTATTTATTGTATCATTGAGAACTGCTGAAATATCATCAGCAAGTATTTCATGATACATGCTTAAATTCACTCCTATCGTATCGTATGGTGAGTCGGTATTACCCACAGAGAACTGATCGGTTATCGTATCAAAACGCACAGAATCTTTATTCCATACAAGAGTTTTTAAAACCAATCTCGATGAATTGTTTGTTACCCTTACAATTCCTCCTCCCTCATCATTTCTGAATTCTGTAGCTATATATATACCTTTAAAATATTCCTTGAAAATACCAACATTGTTTAAATAATAAGCACTGTCTTCAACCACCATTTGATGCCTGATAAATTTGTTTGCATAATTAAGTTTTAGTGCTAATTTAAATGCTCTTGTTGAATCGTTTAAAAATTCAGGTTTTCCGATGTTTATCGGATTTGGATTCATTATATCGGGAGTCACCACAAAATCTGATTTTTTGTCAGTAGGGATGGGCTCTATCAATTCATATACTGAAAAATCAATGGCCAAAGAATCTCCGTATAAATAATCATAATACAATACTAAATCCAGACTATATACAAATCTGTTGTCCGGATCAATAGTATCCTGAAAGCTGATATCACCATTATGAAAAATGTCTGCCAGGTAATCTGCTTTCAAAGCACCCATCAAGGGATCCATTACGCTTCCCAGGGGACTATAAGTTAATGAGCCGCTATTGAGCGGTTCTGCCGATATTGTATACAATTCAACAGGAAGCACTGTATCATATACTTCCAGAAACTCATCTTCAGGAAGCAAATGAATTCCAACCTTCAATGGTTCCTCACTACAAGATATAATCAAACAAAGAAAAAAAAATGAAAATGCAAAAACGAATAATTTTCGTTTGTTTGAGACTTTCTTAATCAGCTCCATTAACTACTTCACTTAATATTTTATCATAAAACCGGGAGTATGCATCCAGATATTGCTCTTCTGTTTGGTATTCCAAAACAGGTGTATCAGATTTTAGCGCATAATCAACCAATTTGTTATTTATTTTTTCACTCCCAAAAATAATACCATTTGAATAATTAATTGCCAGTTTGGTTAAATTAATATAGTCTGGTGTAGAAATAATTTTAATATCATCGGCATCAAGTTTATCCCATGTCAGTTTTTCTTTAAACCTTTTGTCCAGAACATCATTAAATTCATTATTATATATTGAAGTAACAATCAAAGAATCCATAAAAAGAGGATCATCATTGTAATATTTTTTAATATACAATGGAATAAGGTTTGTAAACCAGCCCTGACAATGTATAATATCCGGTGACCATTGTAATTTTTTAACCGTCTCTATTACTCCCCGGGCAAAAAATATAGCACGTTCGTCATTGTCAGTGAATGACTTTCCATTGTCATCATACAAAGTATACTTGCGTTGAAAAAAATCTTCGTTATCAATAAAATATACTTGCATACGAGCTGTCTGAATTGATGCAACTTTTATTATTAACGGATGATCGGTATCATCTATTATCAAATTCATTCCGGATAAACGAATTACTTCATGCAATTGATTTCTTCTTTCGTTAATGCATCCGAAACGAGGCATAAAAGTTCTTATCTCTTTACCTCTTTCCTGAATTCCTTGAGGTAAATTTCGACCAATGATTGACATTTCTGTTTCGGGAAGGTACGGAGTAATTTCTTGTGCGACAAATAAAATCTTTTTTCTGGCCATCTGATTCTCAATATTTCCGAAATTCTCTGCAAAATTACTAAAAATATTTTCAATAGTCTAAATTTAGTGACCCTCCTGTACTCAGGGAATAATTATACGTGAAAAATTCAATGCTTTAATTCGTTATTGGATTCGTCATCAGTCCTATGTTTTCATTAATTTTGCGCAATACATGTTATGCAGATCATAAAATATATTTCAGGCCTTGATACGGTCCTTGCAGAATTCAGAAAACAAGGCATACCAATTGGTTTTGTACCAACTATGGGAGCATTGCATGACGGACATCTCTCATTAATTAATCAATCCGTAGCTGATAATCCTATAACCGTTGTAAGTATATATGTAAATCCAACACAGTTTAATGATCAGACTGACCTTAAAAATTACCCCAGAAATCCGGACACCGATCGTAAATTATTAGAGTCGGTCAAATGCAATATCCTGTTTGTTCCTGATGATAAAGAAATGTACCCTGAAAAAGATAACAGGGTTTTTGATTTTGGATTCATGGGTGAAATAATGGAAGGGGAAAAACGACCCGGACACTTCAATGGCGTTGCTCAGATAGTAACAAAATTATTTGATGCGGTAAAGCCAGACAGGACATATTTCGGGAAAAAAGACTTTCAACAAATTGCCATAATAAAAAAAATAGTGGGAGATCTTAATTATGACATTGAAATCATCGCCTGTCCTATTGTAAGAGAAAAAGACGGTCTCGCTATGAGTTCAAGAAATACTCTTTTAAAGGAACAGGAAAGAAAAGAGGCAGTAAAAATCCATGAAACATTACAACAAATACAAAAAAGAATAAAATATACCGATATAGATGAACTGAAAAAGTATGCCTTGAATGCCATAAATCAAACAAAGCATTTAAAACTTGATTACTTACAGATCGTTAATACAAAAACGCTCATTCCTGTTAATAAAATAACAAAAAAAGAACCCGTAACTGCCTGTATTGCAGTTTATGCAGGAAATATAAGGCTCATAGATAATCTCGATTTATTTACGTAACTTTGCAGTATTATGTTTATTGAGGTAATTAAGTCGAAAATACATCAGGTTACGGTAACTGAAGCGAATCTTCATTATGCTGGAAGTATCACTATTGATGAGGATTTAATGGATGCTGCTGACCTTGTTGAAAATGAAAAAGTGCAAATTCTCGACATAAACAATGGTGAGCGATTAGATACTTATGTAATTAAAGGTGCTCGTGGATCCGGAGAAATCTGTCTGAATGGCCCAGCAGCACGTAAAATTGCAGTTGGTGATACAATTATTATCCTTTCTTATGCATCCATCGATTTTAATGAAGCAAAATCATTCAAACCAAAAATAATATTCCCTAATACCGAAACAAATTCTCTTAAATAAAACTTTTCTATTCTTTCCTTCCTGTTTCTCAACAATTTCTTTGTTATTTTACCTGAGAGACAATTTGAATAATTTTTAATGGACAAACTGGAGTTAATAAAAAGTAAAATCATTGACAATATCACCCTGGAAAGACTTCTTGTATATTGGCGATTTCGAAAAAATAAAATTGTTTTTACAAATGGATGCTTTGATATAATTCACTTCGGGCATATTAAATATCTTGTAAAAGCAGCTTCACTCGGAGATATTTTAATTGTTGGGTTGAATACAGATCAATCAGTACGCATCTTAAAAGGAAAAGACAGACCATTGCAAAATGAAGAATCACGGGCAATGGTTCTTGCTTCTCTTCAGTTTATTGACAGAATAATATTATTTGATCAAGAGACACCATACGATCTGATAAAAAAAATCAAACCAGATGTGCTTGTGAAAGGTGCTGATTACAAACCGGAAGATATTGTAGGCTATGATGTTGTAAAAGCAGAAGGTGGAGAAATCGTTACGATAGATATTGTCAAAGGGTATTCCACATCATCCATAATAAAAAGAATTTAATCGCACTTCTGAGATGGCAAAAACAAAAACGGTTTATATATGCCGGAATTGTGGCGCAGATTCACCAAAGTGGATTGGGCGATGTCCTTCATGCAACCAATGGAATACCTATGTTGAAGAACAGATAGTACAATCAAAAACTTTATCTTCAATTGCAACAAAAACAACAAGTGTCCCACCCATTGCAATTGATGAGATCAAGGCAGACAAAATTGAGCGATTGAGTTGTAGAATCATTGAACTGGACCGCTTACTTGGAGGAGGAATTGTTCCGGGATCATTAATTCTGATCGGAGGTGAACCGGGAATTGGTAAATCTACACTGGCATTGCAAATTGCTTTGAAATCTGATAGGAAAGTTCTATACGTTTCAGGAGAAGAATCTCCTGAACAATTAAAACTGAGAGCTGAAAGAATAGAAGGTAAAAATCCTTTATGCAAAGTATATTGCGAGGTGAACCTAGAACAATTGTACAATCAATTTGAGATTGAAAAACCGGATATTCTGATCGTTGATTCTATTCAAACATTATACACAGATTTGATTGACTCAAGTCCGGGAAGTCTTTCTCAAATACGGGAATGTGCTGCTCAGCTGCTCAAACTTTCCAAGACAACACATGTACCTGTATTTTTAATCGGTCATATTACTAAAGACGGAATGCTGGCAGGTCCAAAAGTTTTAGAGCATATCGTTGATACAGTATTGCAATTTGAAGGTGATCACCAATATGTATATCGTATTTTAAGGTCTGTTAAAAATCGTTTTGGTTCAACTTCTGAGCTGGCAATCTTTGAAATGGAAGCCGATGGACTACATGAAATCAAGAGCCCTTCAGAAATATTTTTAAGCAATAACGACTACTCACTTAGTGGTGTTGCAATTGCATCTACTATTGATGGTTTGCGTCCATTCCTGATTGAAGTTCAGGCTTTGGTCAGTACTGCAGTTTATGGCACCCCACAACGTACCTCCACCGGATTCGACAACAAAAGATTGAATATGTTACTTGCAGTACTTGAAAGAAAAGCTGGTTTTAACCTGGCATCAAAGGACGTTTTTCTCAATATTGCTGGCGGTTTGAAAGTTCAGGATACTGCAACTGATCTTGCAGTTGCCTGTTCAATTCTCTCCTCCAATTTCGATAAAGCGATAGGCCAACATACCTGTATGACCGGTGAAATCAGTCTTACAGGAGAGCTGAAACCTGTTTCTCGCCTGGAACAGCGAATTACTGAAGCAGAAAGACTGGGTTTTAAAAAAATAATAACCCCACCTTTTTCAAAGAAAAAACAAGCCAAAACTTTTTCGAACATTGACATTATACAATGTTCCAAAATAGAAGAAGCTATTCAGTTTATTTTTAAAGATTAGATCAGGGATAATCAAATATTGCCGGTGCATCATAATTATCTTCAGAGTCAGCATCCTTCATATATTCATCATCATTACAGTCGAGCGAAACATCAAATCCTTCAGGTTTTTCAAATACATCTTCCTGGGTAATTCCTAATGTGGAATCCGCATAAACCTGAAGCATGAATTCTGCCCATATCGGAAGCACTGTATTTGTACCGGAACCCATAGCTGTCCTGTCGAAATGTACTGACCGGTCTTCTGCTCCTACCCAACCCCCGGCAACTAATTTTGGGACTATCCCAAAGAACCATCCATCGGAATTATTATTGGTTGTTCCTGTTTTCGCTGCAATTTCAGCTGTCATGTTATACCTGTATCGAAGTCTTGCAGCAGTACCATACTCTGAAACGCCCTGCATTAAATTTAGCATCAGATAAGCAGTTTCCTCACTGATGGATTCTTTGGTTTCAGGCATAAATGTAGCAAGTAAATTGCCATGCTTATCTTCTATTCTGGTGACATACAAAGGAGAAATGTGTACCCCTTTATTCACAAATGTTGCATATGCACCTACCATTTCTTCTACTGACATATCACTTGTGCCATAAATCATTGAAGGAACCGGGTCAATATAACTAGTGATTCCCATCTTGTAAGCTATATCAGCTATTGATTGAGGTTTGAACTGGTCCACCAGCCAGGCAGAAACATAGTTTTCAGATTTTGCGAGTCCCCATTTCAAAGGTTTCATTGTATTAATATCTTCTTTACGTGCGGTAGTTCGGGGCGACCAGGTAGTATCATTTACATAAAATGTTATGGGCGAAACGGGTACCTTAAGACAGGGTGAATACCCTTCTTGCATCGCCAGAATATACAGAAACGGCTTAAAGGTTGAACCTGCCTGTCTTTTCCCCTGAGTGACATGATCGTATTTAAAATACCTGAAATTGATACCACCGACATATGCTTTTACAAATCCTGTAAAAGGTTCCATCGCCATAAAACCCGAATGAAGAAAATGCTTGTAATATAACAGGGAATCAAGAGGACTCATAACGGTATCTATCTCACCATCCCAGGTAAATATAGTCATCTGAACAGGTTCTTTGAATACTTTGTATATGGAATCCATTGTCACACCTTCATTAAATAGCTTTATTCCCCGATCAGAGTATCTAATGGCATTACGGATTATAGTATTGTACTGACCATACGTAAGATCGCTGGAAAAAGGAGCCCGTTTTCTTCCCTTCTTCTCTTTAAAAAACTCTGGCTGCAGATATTCTCCGTGTTGCTTTCTGACAGCTGCTTCAGCATAGGCTTGCATTCTGGAATCAATTGTTGTATAGATTCTTAAACCATCGGTATACAGATCGTAGGGTTCACCGTCAGGCTTATTGTTTTTATTACACCAGCCATACAAAGGATTGTTCATCCATTGAAGGGAGTCTTCCTGGTATTTTTTATAGTTCCAATTGCTATAATTCTTTCTGACAGGTTCAGTTGCACTCATTGTTTTTCTTATATATTCCCTGAAATAAGTTGCCGGACCAACGTTATGACTTAACCTGTGAAAATCAAGTTCAAGGGGTAATGCCTTTAAAGAATCAAATTCTTCCTTTGAAATGTACCCGTATTTTTCCATTTGCATAAAAACGATATTCCTTCTTTGCAATGCTTTCTCCGGAAATCTCTGTGGATTATACAATGCTGAGTTTTTAGCCATCCCAACCAGCATCGTAGACTGTTCAATAGTCAGGGAATCGGGCAATGTGTTAAAATATACCTGTGTAGCTGAATGGATCCCGACGGCGTTGTATAGAAAATCATACTGATTAAAATACAGAGCAATAATTTCTTCTTTCGTATATGCTTTTTCAAGTTTAATGGCAATTATCCATTCCTTTATTTTTTGTTTCAACCTTTCGAGTTTTGTTTTTGCCGGATCATGAAACAACAATTTGGCAAATTGCTGGGTTATTGTACTTCCTCCACCCGATCCTTCCTTCCCCAGAATACCTGTCAGAATCACCGCACGCGCCAATCCCTTAATATCAATACCGGAATGCCTGTAAAACCGGACATCTTCAGTAGAAATTAATGCATCTATCAAATGTCCGGGAAGATGATCAAAATCAACATGTGTTCTGTTTTGATTCTCAAAATAAACACTCCCCAAAACCTCCCCGTCAGAAGAAATTATTTGAGTGGCAAGATTGATTTTTGGATTTTCCAGATCTTCAATTTTAGGCATGTATCCCAAATTCCCTGTAATTGCTAATAGTATTATAATGATGAAAGTAATAAAGGGAAATGCGAACAAAATCCATAATATACGTGTATATTTAATGAATCTGATATTGCGGTCATCCATAATATATTGTTCTTTTTATCGTAAAAGTATTAATTATTTAAATTAAAATTTTGCACATAAATTTGTAATAGATTTCTTTGTGCTCTCTAAAAAGCATTTATTCATGATAAATAATTTAGTCATTGTTGAATCTCCGGCAAAGGCAAGAACAATTGAAAAATTTCTGGGAAAAGATTTTCGGGTTACTTCCAGTATGGGCCATATTCGTGATTTATCAAAAAAAGATTTTGGTATTGATTTAAAGAACAACTATACCCCTGAATATATTGTTCCAAACGATAAAAAGAAAATCGTAAATGAACTTAAAAAGCTCGTTAAAGAAGCAAATACGATCTGGTTAGCTTCTGATGAAGACCGGGAGGGCGAAGCTATCGCATGGCATCTTTTTGAAGTATTAAAACTTGATCAGGACAAAACCCGTCGAATTGTTTTTGGGGAAATTACCAAGAATGCTATTCTTGAATCCATAAAAAATTACCGTGCCATAGATAAAAATCTGGTAAATGCTCAGCAAGCCAGAAGAGTACTTGACCGACTTGTAGGTTTTGAACTCTCTCCGGTTCTCTGGAAAAAAGTGAAACCCGCTCTTTCTGCAGGAAGGGTTCAATCAGTAGCGGTACGATTAATTGTTGAGCGCGAAAGGGAAATCATTAATTTCAAACCCGTTTCAACCTATAGAACAACCGGAATATTCAATACAAAAAACAGTGACGGAAAAAATTTCCAGATAAAATCTGAATTGAATCAGAGATTCAAGGACAAATCTACTGCTTTTGAATTTTTGGAAAAATGCAGAGGCGCTGAATTCAGAATATCTGACATTATAAAGAAGCCCGCAAGAAAATCTCCATCACCACCCTTTACCACTTCAACACTGCAGCAAGAAGCAAGCAGAAAACTTGGTTTTTCTGTCTCACAAACTATGAGTGTTGCACAAAAGCTTTATGAATCCGGGTTTATCACTTATATGAGGACTGATTCTGTAAATTTGTCTCAATTGGCTTTAAATGTTGCAAAAAAAACCATTACAGAAGAGTTTGGCGATAAATATGTAAATATTCATCAATACAAAACAAAAGCAAAAGGAGCTCAGGAAGCTCATGAGGCTATTCGCCCCACATATATTGAAAATTCATCTGTTGCAGGAACAAATGCAGAAAAAAGACTTTATGATCTAATCTGGAAAAGAACCTTGGCATCGCAGATGAGCGATGCTCAATTGGAAAAAACAACAGCTGAAATTGCCATCTCAACAAGTAATGAGAAATTTGTAGCACAGGGTGAAGTAATCCTGTTTGATGGTTTTCTTAAATTGTATATTGAATCCTCTGACGAAGAAAACGTTGAAGATTCAAAAGGACTTCTTCCTCCTTTAAAAAAAGATCAGTCACTTGACAATTTGGAAATAGCGGCTGCACAAAGATTTACTAATCCTCCTGCCCGCTATACAGAAGCCAGTCTTGTAAAAAAATTAGAAGAATTGGGAATCGGCCGACCATCTACCTATGCTCCGACTATTTCAACTATTCAGAACAGGGGATATGTAATCAAAGAAGATCGTGAGGGAAAAGAAAGAGAATATATATCGATGAAATTACGTAATGGTTTCATAAAAGAGACTATAGAAAAAGAAAATTACGGGCGGGAAAAAGCAAAGTTGTTCCCTGATAACATTGGTATGATTGTCAATGATTTCCTGATAGAATATTTTAAGGAGATCATGGATTTTAATTTTACTGCAAGTGTTGAAAAAGAATTTGACGATATCGCAGAAGGTAAATTGCTCTGGACAAAAATGATTGATGATTTTTATAAACCATTTCATAAAAGAGTCGAAGAAACAATTGAAGTTTCGGATTATTCTAAAGGAGAAAGAAAAATCGGGGATGATCCTGAAACAGGAAAACCTGTAATAGCAAGGATGGGGAGATATGGGCCGATTGTCCAGATTGGAGATCAGGAAACGGAAGAAAAACCAAGGTATGCCAGTCTGCTTAAAGGTCAGCATCTTGAAACCATAACCCTGGAAGAAGCTCTTTATTTGTTTAAGCTACCTCGCACTATTGGCCAATATAAAGGGAAAGAAATGGTTGTTGGTATTGGAAGATTTGGCCCATACGTACGACATGATTCAAAGTTTTATTCACTTAAAAAAGGAATTGACGATCCTTATAAAATTACATCAGAACGGGCAATTGAACTCATACTTGAAAAAGTGGAGAACGATAAAAACCGGATAATCAGGACTTTTGAAGATGAGCCTGATTTGCAGGTATTAAATGGCCGATGGGGTCCGTATATTTCGTATAAAAAGAAGAATTTTAAAATCCCCAGAAACTCTGATCCTTCAAAATTGAACAAAGAAGAATGCCTGAAAATAATTAATAATCCATCTTTAAAGAAGAAAAAAAATAATTCATGACCCTGCTAGATTTTCTTGATCCTGTTAGCCTTGATAAACCTGAGAATCCTTACATTTCAGGAGCAAACACCTTTTCCAGAAATATAACTGTTCATACACCGGATTTTAAATTAAAAAATCTTGATCCTTACGATATCGCAATTGTAGGAGTACCGGAGGACAGAAACTCAAATAACAAAGGCGCGTCTTTGGCTCCTGATAAAATCAGGGCTCAACTGTATCAATTAATAAAAATTAATGAAAAGATCCGAATAATTGATCTGGGGAATCTTAAACAGGGAAATACATTTAATGATACTTATTCAGCTTTAAAAGAAGTTGTAAATATTTTGGTATCTAATAACCTGGTAAGCATCATTATTGGCGGGACACAAGAATTGACAATACCTGTTTTTCAGGTATTTGAAAAAATAAGATCCAACATCAATGTTACTGCTATTGACAGGACCATTGATCTTGTCGAGGATTCCATTAATAGTTCTTCGGAAACTTATCTTTCTGAAATACTATTTAAAAAAAGATCTTTATTTAAATTTTGCAGTTTAGGTTATCAGCTTCACTTGACAAAGTCAAGTAATATTGATTTGATCAACAAATTATATTACGATGCTTATCGACTGGGAGAAATTCGATCCAATATTTCTATGGTAGAGCCATTGCTTCGTGATACAGATATTGTAAGTTTTGATATCAGTTCTATCCGGCAATCAGAAGCTCCCGCATTCATTAAGCCTTCCCCCAGTGGTTTTTATTCAGAAGAAGGATGCCAGTTGGCAAGGTATTCGGGCCTCAGTGAAAAAATATCTGTTTTTGGACTTTTTGAAGTCAATCCCAAATTTGATATCAACGATCAAACAGCAAATTTAGCCGCTCAAATCATATGGTATTTTCTTGATGGATACTCTTGCAGAAAAGTGGAATTCCCATCCGGCGAAAATAAAAACTTTAAAACTTTCATCGTAGGTCATTCAGATCTTGACTATGAAATAACTTTCTATAAAAGTACAGTAAGTGAAAGATGGTGGATGGAAGTTCCCAACCCGAAAAACGAGACAACTGTACTTGTATCCTGTTCTTATGCAGATTATCAAAAAGCCTGTGAACAGGAGGTCCCTGACATATGGTGGAAATGTTTTCAGAAACTTTCCTGAAAATAAATTCGCAAATTATTTCACTCACTTTTTTATATTTTTCGGTAACCTTAGTCTAAAAATTTAAGTATAAATATGAATAGAAAGACCATTGTTGATTTCTATGCTTGTATGAGTACAATATTTTTACTTATTTTACTTTCTATATAAAAGCCTTGTTAATAAAGGCTTTTCCTGATTTAGGAAGAGAATATGAAAAAACTACTCATATCAATCATTACTATAGCAATGAACCTGGTTTTATTTGCACAGCAAATGCCCCAGGCATCGCACTTTATGTATGATAATTTAAGAATGAATCCGGGAAGTGCCGGAAGTATGGATATGATATGTGTAAGCGGCATAATGAGACAAGAAATGGTCGGTTTCCCCGGAAACCCTGAAAATTTCTTCTTTAACGTGGAAGCCCCATTCAACATCGCAAGATCAAAACATGGAGTAGGATTATCTGTATACCGCGATGCTTTGGGTTTTAATTCGGATATAAACGTGCAATTGGCCTATGCATTTCGAATAAACGTTGGAAATGGAACACTTGGAATAGGTATAAACGGTGCACTAATTGATAAAACCCTTGACAATCCTGAGTGGATTCCAACTGACGCTACTCAGGATCAATACATTCCCAGTGGTGATGCAGACATGACATTTTCGTTCGGAGCAGGTTTATTTTACAGAAGGGAAGATATTTATTTTGGCGCTTCTGTCTTGAATATCAACAGTCCTGAGGTGATTACACCGCCCAGTGATGTAAATATTAATGACTCAAAGTATAACCTTAACATGCATTATTACGTTACAACAGGATATGATATGCAATTGAATAATCCGGCATGGGAATTAAAGCCGGCGGTTCTTTTAAAATCTGATGGTGTTGCAACAGATATGGACTTTAATCTGACAGTTGCATACAATAAAAAGTTTTGGGGCGGCGTTTCCTATAGAACAGGAGGGGTGTTGGTTGGGATGATCGGACTTCAGTTGTTCGAAGGATTTAAGATTGGATATTCATACGATTTTCCGATCACAAGCATGATGAAATACCAGCAGGGATCGCATGAAATATTGTTGAATTACTGCTTTAAAATTGGAGTTGAGAAGGCACCTCAAAAATATAAGAGCATTAGGTATTTATAAAAAATGTTTTAAATTTATATATGATTTGATTTTAACCAGAAAATAGTTGTTACAGATAAATTCCTTTGATTATGAAAAAGCTTATTTCTTTAAGTTTCGTCTTTGCTGTTTTAATCATTAGTAGCTGTTCCAATTATCGTGGAGGCGAACTTACCGGTGTCCCCGGAAGAGCAAGGTATTTTGAGCCGGATCCGTTTGGAATGATTTTCATTCCACAGGGTACTTATACTACAGGACTTAATGATCAGGATGTTCCCTGGTCGCAAAATACGTATTCACGTAATGTTACACTTGACCCATTCTGGATGGATGAAACTGAAATTACAAATAATGAATACCGTCAGTTTGTATTCTGGGTTCGTGATTCAATTATGAGAAGAATGCTTGGTGAAGTTCTCGATGATTTTGTTATCTCAGAAGACCAGTTTGGCAATCCTATTGATCCTCCGAATCTGAATTGGGATATAAGGATAGATTTCAGGGATGAAGAGATCAGTGAAACTCTCAGTGAACTTTATTACAATGAACAGGAAAGATTCTACAGTAGAAAAGAGATTGATACCAGGAAGCTTATGTATGAATATTTCTGGGTTGATTTAAAACAAGCTGCTAAGAAATCAAATCGTTACAACTACCAAACAAAAAAGTATGAAGGGTATGTAACCAATGCTGACGGTGAAAGAATCGAGATCCAGGACAGATCCAATTTCATTATTCGCGATATGGTTAATATTTATCCTGATACTTTATGCTGGATAGCAGATTTTACTTACAGTTTTAACGAACCGCTTACAACTCGCTATTTTTGGCATCCTGCGTATGATAATTACCCTGTTGTTGGTATAACCTGGAAACAGGCTTCGGCATTTTGCATATGGAGAACAAATTATCTGAATGCTGCACTTGTGATGGCAGGTCAACCTGCTGTTCATGAATATCGTTTGCCGCTTGAATCTGAATGGGAATATGCTGCCCGCGGGGGCCTTGAGCATTCTATGTATCCCTGGGGCGGCTATTATACACGTAACAAAGAGGGTTGTTTCCTGGCAAATTTTAAACCATTAAGAGGAAATTATATAGATGATGGCGGATCTGTAACTCTGGCCGTTGGAACATACCAGCCAAATGAATACGGACTTTATGATATGGCAGGAAATGTTGCTGAATGGACAGCGAGTGCATACGATGAATCAGCTTATATTTTTACACATGATCTAAATCCTGATTACAAATACAATGCCCTGCCGGATGATCCGCCGGTATTAAAAAGAAAAGTAATTCGCGGTGGATCCTGGAAAGATATTGGATATTATCTTCAGAACGGGGCTCGTACATATGAATATCAAGATACTGCAAAATCTTATATTGGATTTAGATGTGTGAGATCTTATCTTGGATCCAATTAATTAAATTCTAACACATCACTTAAAACTTATCTATAGTATGATCAATTTAACCGATGTAGTTCAGAGTTCAGGCTGGAGAAATTTTATGGCCAAACTCTATGGTTGGGGTGCTTCTGTTGTGATTATTGGTGCACTGTTTAAAATCAACCACTGGAAAGGGGGTACTGTAATCATTACACTTGGACTTGTGACCGAAGCTATTATCTTTTTCTTCTCGGCATTTGAGCCTCTGCACGAAGAACTTGACTGGACACTTGTCTATCCGGAACTTGCAGGTTTGTCTGATCCGGATGAAATTGAAAATTTCAAAGAAAGCAGAGTTATTGAAGGAGGTAGATCTGTAGACAGGATAGAGGATATTCTGGGAAAATCAGGAGTTGATACCGATGCACTTTCAAAGCTTGGCGAAGGTTTTAACCAACTCAACCAAACAGCACATAACCTTGTTGACATATCAAAAGCCACAGTAGCCACACAGGAATTTGTCAATAACCTGGAAGGAGCAGCATCTTCTATTGGCGGACTTAGTGAAACCTATGTTTCCACAGGTGATTCTATTAAGAACTCTACAACAAAACTTACAAGTGCTTACTTTGAAGCTGCTAACAGAATTGTTAAATCAGGAGAAGATATAGCTGATTCATACCAGGGAATTGCTTCAACCATCCAGGATGAACAAAAGAATATCTCTTTAGGTAGCAAAGAACATGAAGTTCAGATCGAAAAGTTAAATAAGAGCATCTCTGCCCTGAATTCTGTATACGAAACTCAAATACGTGACGGTCAGGATCAGATGAAGGAAGCTTCAGACCTCTATTCAGGATTGCATTCTATGATCAAGAATCTAAAAGCATCTGTCGAAGAAACCGGCAAATACAAAGAGGAAATATCCAAGCTGAAAGAAAGCATCGCATCTTTGAATTCCATTTACGGGAATATGCTTTCTACTATGGATGTATTAACAAAACAATAAACCAAGCAACTTCATCGAATAACTTATGGCTCACGTCAAAGAAACTCCGAGACAAAAAATGATAGGCATGATGTATTTGGTGCTCATGGCAATGCTTGCACTAAATGTATCGAAAGAAGTACTTGATGCTTTTGCCGTATTAGACACCGGATTAATCAGTACTCTTCAGAACCTCGGAACAACCAACGATAAATTTATTGCTGATTTTGCATCACAGGCAGAAATAAATCCCAAAAAAGTTGGCCCCTGGCGAGACAAAGCTTTGGAAGTACAGGCAAAAGCCAAAGAAATTGTTGATTTTGTTCAGGAAAAGAAAATTGAGATGGTAATTGAAGCTGATGGAGATGATTCAGAAGCTATAAAAGACAAAGAAATCGATCTTGAACTTATTGAGGCAAAAGACAATACAGAAGTTCCTGCTTACATCATGATTGGCGATAACAATGACAGAGCTGCCCATGATCTTCGTTTGATGATTGAAGAATATCGAGATTATCTTGTTAACGATATTGTAACCGCTGCAAATTCCGATGCAATCAGGCAGTCTATAGCTACCAGTCTGAATACCGATGCTAAAAAGGACGATGAACTATCTCATCTTGAAGGGAATACCTGGGAAAGCGATCATTTCCTTGATTCCCCATTGGCAGGAGTTCTTACTATATTATCAGGTATTCAGATCAATGTCAAAAATGCTGAATCTGAAGCCTTAAAATATTTATACAGGCAAATCGATGCTGGTTCGTTCAAATTTAACCTGCTGAATGCAACAGTTATTCCAAACTCCAACTATGTAATCAGAGGGAATGAATACCGTGCCGAAGTATTCCTGGCAGCAAGTGATACAACAGCATTCCCAATAATATATGTTACCGAGAATTCCCATCCTTATGATTCGACTTTGGCGGATGACGGAAATACATGGGAATATGAGAAAAGAAAAGATCTGAAATATGAAACATTAACAGTTGAAAAGGGATCAGGAAAAGGCGTATATACTTTACCCGGTTCAAGCACCGGAACCAGACACTGGGGAGGAATCATTGAGCTCACCGGTCCTGACGGAACCAGGATTGTAAAACCATTTAAAAGAAGCTATCTTGTTGCTGAAGGATCTGTAACTGTTGCTCCTACAAAAATGAATGTGTTCTATCTTGGAGTAGACAACCCGGTTGATGTTTCTGTCGCCGGAGTGCAACCTGATAAAATAGATATAAGCGTAACCAATGCAAGGCATGTAAAACGTAAAGATTCTTATATTATCAGGCCAATCAGGCCAGGAAATGCATACGTTGTTGTATATGCCAGCATTGATGGCAAAAGACGTGAAATGGGACGTCGTGAGTTCAGGGTGAAAACTGTTCCCAGTCCTGTTGCTATGGTCAACAATCAGAACGGTGGTGCAATTACCAAAAGTATACTGCTTGCCCAACTGGGTGTTTTTGCTGAAATGGAAAATTTTGATTTTGACCTTAAATTCACGGTCACAGAATTTACTGTCTCAGCTACGATACAAGGTTTTACCAGAGAATTTACCTCCAAATCAAACCGATTTACACAAGAACAGAAGAATCTGATCGGTAACCTTAATCGTGGACAGAACGTATATATTCAGGATATTAAAGCAGTAGGACCGGATGGTGCAACTAGGCGTCTTTCAACAATTAATTTTAAATTGAAT
This sequence comes from uncultured Bacteroidales bacterium, assembly GCA_964406315.1. GTDB lineage: Bacteria > Bacteroidota > Bacteroidia > Bacteroidales > UBA10428 > UBA10428. The sequence goes on from CAYORG010000003.1 coordinate 103,041, forward strand.
TAACTTTTAAATACAAGATATGATGAAAAAGATTGTGTTATTGCTTGTCGGATTATCAGTATTGGCAGTTACTTACAAAGTATCTGGTCAGGATAACTTACAGGAAGTGTATGTCAGGGAACATATCCCCCTGAAAAAACCTGTCCCGTATGAATACATCCGCGAAGCGGATGTGATGTGGTCGAAAATCATTTACAGAATGATTGATCTTCGTCAAAAACAAAACCTCGCTTTATATTACCCTACAAAACCTATTGGTGGTAGAATGAATCTTATTGATCTCCTGCTTTGGGGCATTGATAACGAAGGTGTAAGAGCTTTTTCAACCAATGACCCTCTGAATGAATTTACTGCACAAATGACAATTGATCAGGTAGATGAAGCCTTTGATGCAGGAACAGACACTACAAGAACAACTGATCCCGGAACAGGTCAGCTTATTGATATTGTCGTGGAGAATCCCAGGAAAACTTATGAGGTTAAAAAATTACTTGTGAAAGAAAAATGGTTTTTCGATAAAAACCATTCCGTAATGAAGGCCAGGATCATTGGAATAAGTCCAATCAGGGTATACAATCGTGAAGACGATCAGGGAATGCCTACAGATGAGATTCTGCAAACACCGACCTTCTGGGTTTATTTTCCGGAAATCCGACCTATTCTGGCAAATCATGAAGTATTTAACAGAAATAATGATTCACAAAGGATATCATTTGATGACTTCTTTATGCAACGCCGTTTTGCAAGCCATATTTTTGCCGTATCCAATGTATATGACAACCGATGGATAAATTCCTATACTATGGGTGTTGATGCACTATTGGAAGCTGAGAAACAAAAAGAATGGTTATTCAATATAGAACACGATCTTTGGGAATATTAAAATTGTATTCCTGTAAAAAAAAAGGCTGCCATCAGACAGCCTTTTTTATTTTATAACTATTTTAATTTTTAAATAAAGTTCTCCCCCCTGTCAAGCTTTACATCATTTACATATTGTTTTATTTTTTGTTCATCCTCTTTTCTGCAAATCAACAAAATATTGTCTGCATCAACAATAATATAATCTTCCAAACCTTGAATAACAGCAAGTTTATCATTTGGGAAATTAATAATGCAATTCCTGGAATCGTATAAAAAAACACTCTTCCCCTGAACAGAATTCCCATGATTGTCCTTGCTTGACATATCATATAATGAACCCCATGTACCTAAATCGGACCAACCCACATCTGCACATAACACATGAACATTATTTGCTTTTTCCATAATTCCATAATCGATAGAAATGTTTTTGCATTTTGCATATGTCTTAGAAATAAAATCACTTTCCTTTTCGGTATTGTAAACACCAATACCTTCTTTAAACAAACTATCAACCTCATTCAGATGCATCTTGAATGCTTTTAAAATTGACTTGAGTGACCAGAAAAATATACCGGAATTCCAGAAAAAATCCCCACTTTCAATAAATACTGCAGCCATCTTCATATCAGGTTTTTCAGTAAAAGTTTTTACCTTCCTGAAACTTTCATTCACTAAAATTGATCTCTTATCCCCCGTAATCTGAATGTATCCGTATCCCGTTTCAGGACGGCTGGGTTGAATACCTAATGTTAACAATGCATCATTATTATCAACAAAATCAAATCCTTTTTCCACTACATCCAAAAACTCCGCTTCTTTTAAAATGAGATGATCAGAAGGAGCAACCACCATATTCGCACCAGGATTACGTTCAAGTATTTTATAATTCGCATAAGCAATACAAGGGGCTGTATTTCTTCTCAGAGGTTCCAAAAGTACTTGTTCTTTTTTAATCCCCTGAATTTGTTTTAAAATGATATCTCCATATTCCTCATTTGAGACAATTAATATGTTTTCTTTGGGAACAATCTGAGAAAACCGTTGATGTGTCTGCTGTAATAAAGTACTTCCGGTTCCAAGAATATCTAAAAATTGTTTGGGCATTTTTATTCGGCTGAGAGGCCAAAATCTGCTTCCAATACCCCCTGCCATAATAACACAATAATTTTTATTGCTCATTCTCTATGAATTCAATTTATTTATAAACATCTAATATAAGAAAATGAAAATATTTAAAAGTACTATTTTGATATATGGCAAACATAACCTGATAAATTTAAGTAAACTACTATTGTTATTTATTTGTATTTTCGTTGAAACAGCAATTTCATGAAGATTATTGAACAGATTGGTAAATACTTTGTCTTAATGAATCGTGTTTTTTCCAAACCTGAAAAAAACAGGATCTACTACAAACAAGTGTTAATAGAAATTGAAAGCCTTGGGATAAACTCCATTGGAATTGTAATTATTATTTCAATTTTTATGGGCGCGGTAATTACCCTGCAAACCAGGTATAATCTTGAAAATCCGCTTATTCCATTATATCTGATCGGATTAACCGCACGAGATAGTATGTTGCTTGAATTTTCTTCAACCATTGTTGGTTTAATTCTTGCCGGGAAAGTTGGATCAAATATTGCGTCTGAAATCGGTCATATGCGAATTACCGAGCAAATAGATGCCCTGGAAATAATGGGTGTGAACTCAGCTTGTTATCTAATTCTTCCCAAAATCATCGCAACCGTAATTTTTAATCCCATTCTAACTCTGATAAGTATGTTTGTCGGGGTATTTGGTGGCTGGGCTGCATCTGTTATCACAGGGGCTCTTACGTCTACAGATTATATTTATGGCATACAATATTGGTTTGTACCTTTTTATATAACTTATTCACTTGTAAAAACCGTCGTATTTGCAATTATTATTACAAGTGTACCGGCTTTTTTTGGATACTATGTAAAAGGAGGTGCACTTGAAGTCGGGCATTCCAGCACAAAAGGCGTTGTTACAAGCAGCGTGCTAATCCTCCTGTTTAATGTTATTCTTACTCAACTGATGCTTGCCTGATGATCAAAATTGAACATCTCAATAAAAAATTCTATGATGTACCTGTTTTAAAGGATATATCAATAACCTTCCAGGAAGGTAAAACAAATTTGGTTATAGGGAAAAGTGGTTCGGGCAAAACTGTTCTGGTAAAATCCATTATTGGCCTGCATAAAATTGATTCGGGAAATATTCTCTTTCATGACCGGGATTTTGTTTCAATGTCAGTCAGACAAAAACAGGAACTCAGACGTGAAATGGGAATGCTATTTCAAGGTGGTGCTTTATTTGATTCCCTCACCGTTGAAGAAAACATTAAATTCCCTTTGGAAATGTTCACAAAGATGAGCACAAAAGAAAAACGCAAACGAGTTGATTTCTGTCTTCAGAGAGTAAATTTACACGATGTTAACAATTTATATCCTGCTGAGTTAAGTGGTGGAATGCAAAAAAGAGTTGCCATTGCCAGGGCAATTGTGCAAAACCCTAAATATCTTTTCTGTGATGAGCCTAATTCAGGCCTGGATCCGATCACAGCCATTGTCATTGATAATCTTATCAGTGATATTACACATGAATTCAATATTACCACCATCGTTAATACTCATGATATGAATTCTGTTATGGAAATTGGAGAGAAGGTAGTGTTTATTCATGAAGGTGAAAAATCGTGGGAAGGAACAAAAGATGATGTACTTAGTTCTGATGATAAATATCTGAATGATTTTGTATTTGCATCAAATCTTGCGAAACGAATTAAAGAAAAAATGTAGTCTTCCTGGTTTCCAGGTTTTATTTTTCGTCCTTAATTTCTTCAAATTTTACATACTCCCCTTCATCTTTGGATATTTTCTTCCCTTTTTTCGATGTACTTCTGTTTACAGTTATTTGTCCATCATGTTTTTGATGTGAATACTGATGATCATCAGATTTGAAAAAAAAGCTTCTTTTTCTGCCAAATCCGAACAAAAACCGGAAAATAAGCTGAAAGATCAAATAAAGAAAAATGATGAACAGGACAATCCTGAGCAAAACCATAAAAACAAATGTTAGTATAACTGACTGACAAAAGTATTAATATTCATCAGAATAATACATGGGTTTGTCTTTTCTTAACTTTTTCTTCTGGTTACAACCGAATACCAGATTCACCCCGTAACGAAAGGTATACTTATTGATGCCGTCGAGAAGCACTACATCTTCGACCAGATTGTATTGTGGTGTTAAATAATCTGAAATAAAATATACATTAAAAAATCCGAGGTTCACGGATAATCCCAGTCCAAAGCTTCTGGCATTGCCTCCCAGAGGAGTATAACTGCCTGAAATTGAAACCATATGAGAGGGCCTGTAGTTGGCCATCAGTGTAAGACTATATTTTAATCCTTCTTTTGGAAAATCAAACCGGTGAACAAAGCCCATATCAAATTGAGGAACCAGAGAATACCTCGCACCAATGAAGATTTTTGGATCGAGTGTGGTTTTAAAACTCCCCGTATTTCTTTCAAGATCAAGATGTGTGGTAATTGTATCAAGAATATCATATGTAAAAGTGGAGTCGGCATCTAACATCACACCCGTATAGGAATACGTTCCTTCAAGCGATACTGTTTGTGCATAATTTTTCCATTTAATATATCCTAAATCAAGAACACTGAAAGATATTTGCAATTCCTCCATAGGATTATAATGGACCCCTAAATCAATACCCAGGCCCATATTTCCACTGAATAGTTTTCTATAATCCTGAAATGAGTTCAACGTGCTGTCAAATTCCATTTCCCTGTCAAGATCAATCGTTCCGTCCTCATTTGTAGGTATTGTCATTCCCGGAACACATATTTGAGCACTTGCATCTGAGTTCAATATCCATTCATCACGAGTAGTATAAAGATCCATATGTGAATTGTCCCAGTTTATTGCAGCAAGACCTGACAGTATTTTGGGTCTTATTCCAACGGTAAACTGATCTCCGAAAGTTCTGGATACTCCGATACCATATTCAATATGTTCGGTCAGTTCCAACTGTGTATCACTGAAATCGAAAGTTTCTCCATTTGTATTGCCGGTAATAACAAAATCAAGAAGATCATCAGGGTATATCAATCGTTCTTTTGTTCGCGCTGTAATATCGAAGGTAAAATACATCTTCCGGATTCGAAATCCAAAAGATATCAGGTTAAATGCCAGTTCGCTGTTCAGGTAATTTTTGTCATCGAATTTCTCAACGAATTCATACGTATCGGCATCGGGATGAAAAGGATGAAGTACCTCACCAGTTTCGGGATCATTCCAGAACAGATCACTGAGACCTATGCTGCTGTTATATGCTTCCATGTACCATGACGAAATAGCCGGTATGCCGATAAAAATATTACATCCCGGTTGAGTGGCCGGATTCATGTAATACGACTGCGGGACCCCCGGCATATAATACAATGTATTCACCTGCGCCGACAACTCAACGCCTGCAATAACAAGTATACTGAACAATAGATTGAATCTGATTCCCTTCATAATAGGATATTTTAAATTGAATCGAGATCAGTTATGTATCTCCCCCTGGCTTCAGTGGAAATCCTGAAATCAAGCGAATAATGATCGAGTATTTTTACCCACTCACCTGTACTGGGAACTACTGCATCCAAAATGATATGGCTGGCATCGTACTGAATACGGTCCAACTGTTCCGCGTCAAGTGAAACAACTCCATTCTGTTCGACTACATTCTCTTCAATTACAAGTCCATCCTCATTTCTTTCGGCAGCTTCAATGAATATTTCACCAGGATGCTCTGTTAAAAATATAGTGTCGAGATTCTGTTTATCAACAGAATCATACAGATAAAACTGCATATCCAATCCTATAGGAAGCGAATTTGTGAAACTATGGAACAAACGTATATAATCAAAATCAAAATCCTCGCCTATGTCACCCAGAGAAATAGTATCCGAATAATCAAGATCTTCAATGATGTACAACTTGATAGTATCTCCTGAAATAATAAGAAGAGAATCATACCCTTCATCCGTAAAATCCTCAATTCTCAAAGAACTATAAATCAATGGCATGGCAAACTCATGTTCTACAGCCATTTCAGAAGATAAGTTATCGAGATCGATTTCTTCTTTAAGACAGGCTGAAAAGCAAAAAATAACGATCAGAATCAGCAATAAGTTACTCGTCTTCATGATATTATGAGTTATATTCGATTATTGTACGGAATAGTTATACAAAAAGTTATTTCTACCTCCAACAATCAGGTTAAAATTGCTATCTGTATTATCAAGATTCCCGATACTAAAAAGGGTTGTCCCTTCGAGCGGGAACCCTTTATAAATTGAACCGTTATTGTTTAGCAAATAGATCTTATTTTCTTCTATATCAACTAACCCCAGCTTCCTGTCCGTAGCAGAAAATTCGAAATATATCGGACGTTGTACTATTGCAGAAGGAAAATCAAAGCTGAAAATTTCCGATTTATTCTGCTTATAAACTCTTAATTTATTGCCATCAAGGAAAATATAATCCTTTTCACCATCTGCATCGACATCCTTAAAATTAAAGAAATGCTGACTGCCACATTCATCAATTGAAGCAGTAACAACATGACCATCAAAATACACTGAAACAATATTCCCTGAAGTATCGGTAGTAAGAATTCTTGATGATTCCAAAGTATTTGATGCCTCCATATAAAATTTGTTTTTTTCCGATTTTGTAATCATTTCGTTCACTTTAACTCTTACACTCCCTCGCCTGTCAAGGATCCATATTCTGTATTTATCTGTCAAAACAATGTAGTCTTTGTCAAAAACACGAAAGTGCGCTATTTCGCTTTTAATCGGATAATCACTTCCAGTAAAACTCCAACCGCTTATTAAATTTCCTTCCTTGGAATAGGCATAAACAAGATGATCAGTGCAAGGGATAAAAATGCGGTAGTTTTTATTGTTTTCGTAATCAAAAAGTGCCATTCCTGCTGAAGCTTTTTCCCTTAATCTTACAGGATATCTTTCAACATAATTTCCATTCCTGTCTATAAGATGCAGATAATTCTCCGTGCAAAACAACAATTGAAGCTTTCCGTTTTTATAATAATCGATCTGAAATATTTCTGAAATGATTTTTTCAGATATTTTTTGTTTCCATAATATTCTTCCAGCCTTATTTATGAGGTAAATGGTATTGTTCAAATCCTGCAGAAAAATTTCCTTTTGTTTTGTATAATGATTTTCAACCAAATACGGTTTCATTGCAAATGAAGTGTCCAGCAAACTTTCCCAAACGGTCTGAGGCTTCCCTTTATAATCATCCACATGCTGCACTACAATATTCCCATAGCACATGTTGCTTACTTCGGTAATTTGAAATCCAAGAGCCTGGATGTTTTGAAATATGTCAAAGTTTTCTTCCCACCCTTTGATAATATTCTGATTCAAATAATCTTCAAAAAAAGTGGAAGAACGACTTAGGTTTGTATAAAACAAGAAATTTGTTTTTTGAGCTAAGCCATTGGTAAAATTCTTAAACGCTTTATTTGTAGCAAGTGTTTTATTCAGCAGGTTGCTGTATAAAAAATGCTGTAATGCATCTATTGACTGGCTCACAATGAGATAGTTCCCGTAAAAAGTTAAATAACTATTGCCTTTTAATTCAAAAAAATTACCGAAGAGCAATCCTGTAAAATTTTCTATGGGAAATTCTATTATTTTAAAAGATACATCATTATCAATTGAGGAAATATGCTTCATATTTTGATAGTCTGTTCCTTGTTTCCTGCAAATCTTTTTGACAAGAGATTCCATATTTTTTTCAGCCTGACTCCCGCTTTTGCACTTAATCAAAACAAATTGAGAAGGAATATTCAAAGCTCTTTCTGTATATCCCCCGTGTGCAATAGTAATTTCGTTATCAATAATCTCAGAAAAAGTTTTTCCCAAATCAACCTGATACGTATTATTGAATTCATTCAATGCATTATCTCTGCTCTTTTTCCTGCCAATTTTTATCAGGTAATTCTGATAATTGGAATTCAATTCTTTAATATTCCCAATCCCGAATGATACAAAAGTTGATACTGAAGCAGGTAAGATCTGGTACGAACTAATTTTAACAGGATCAATATCATTAAAAATATCAATAAACATATTTTCTGAAGCATCCGACATCAGGAAACCATTTAGCATGGTTTGATAATCAACAATATTGATATCAAATTCTGTCCATCCACCAAAATCTTTATATTTTTTTAGTCCGGGGGAAAATTTATCGCTCGCAATGATAGAAGCAATTCCGGTAAATTTTCTCAGATCGATAAACAAATTGGCATCTTTGTTTTTCCCGGAAGTAGATAAAACTCCTGCAAAATCTTCATCATCAAGCAATGACCTTGAAAGACTTTGTTGCCTGATAGCATTTTCAATCAATATAACAGATTTACTGATTATCAAATGACCTTCGAAAACAGAAATATAGTAGTTTTGATTGGTCTCATTTCCCTTCGCAGAAACAGAAAATATTGATTTCCCTTCATATTTTCTTTGTTTGTTACGAAGGTTTTGATTCGTAATAATTGATATCAGATCAATAACGTTTTTCTCATTTTGTCCTGTTGGAAAACTAATAGTAATAAGAATGTTTGATTTCTTACCTCCAATATAATGTCCTGATATCAAAACCTGACTTTTCCTGAGAAATTCAAATAGTTTTGAATTTGTTTCAGCTATGGAATCAATGTATTGAATATTGCGTTCGATAGTTGAAAACGGGCTTATCGAAGAAAGGTTTCTCCATATTTTACTATCCCTGCATAAAGAACTGGTAAAACTATGGTAATCATTCATTCGAATAATATAGGCAGCATCCACAGGGATCACTTTCCAGGGATTCGAAATGAGTCCGCTTTTCTTCCTGATAAAAATGAATCCTATAATTACAGAAATAGCAAGAATAACAATAACACCAGGAATTATGATTTTTTTTGACATAATTGATTCTTTCTCTCCTTCTTTCAAAATTAATTAAAAGAATATGCAAGGAAAACCGTAATTACTAACAAACCTTCCAAATGATTTCCTCCAATGAGATCACCCTATGGCTTAATTTTTGTAGTGATCCTAAACACCTAAAACATTTTTTATTTATGAATTCATTTCTGTTGAAGCTGTCAAAAATCAGCTTAATTGCAACTGCTTTTGGTTTTCTTTTTCCTTGTTTAACAGCCCAGGAAGTACAGGTTCTCAACAGTACTACCAATGAACCTATCGAAAATGTTGCTATTTATAACCAGCATAAGAATAAATCCATTCTGACGAATGATAAAGGCATTGCTCCCATTTCAGACTTTTCAGCATCTGATTCTCTTTTCTTCCAGCATCCATCTTTTCTAAGGTATGTGATATCTTATGAAGAAGCTGTAAAAGCACGCTGCATCAAACTTGACAGAAAAGTAATTATTATGCCCGAATTCGTGATATCTGCTTCCAAATACAAAGAAACACAAAGAGATATTGCTCACATGGTTGATGTAATAACTCCTCAAAAGCTTGAACTTCTTACCTCTCAAACATCGGCAGATATTCTTACATCCACCGGAAATATTTTTGTGCAGAAATCGCAGGGAGGAGGTGGAAGTCCTGTTCTGAGAGGTTTTGAAGCCAATAAAATCTTACTGGTTGTAGATGGTATCAGAATGAATAATGCGATCTACCGCAGTGGACACCTGCAAAACTCTATCACCATTGATGAATCAATTCTCGAAAAAGTGGAAATTGTATATGGGCCGAATGCAATTATGTATGGAAGTGATGCACTGGGCGGAGTAATTCATTACATAACAAAAGATCCGGAATTGGCAACAGATACTGCAAAAATGGAAGTCCATGCTTCAGCATATACACAAATATCATCTGCAAACAGCGCATGGAAAGCTCATATAGATTTTAATCTTGCCTCGCAAAAACTTGGTTCGCTCACCAGCATAACAAACAACGATTTTGGAGATATTATGATGGGAAACAGAAGAAATCCTTTTCTACAGGATTATGGAAAGTGTTTTTACTATGTTGAACAGGTTAATGGCAATGATACAATTGTTGAAAACCCAGAGCCAAATGTTCAGAAATATACCGGATACAGCCAGATTGATATTCTGCAAAAATTCAGATATCGCCCTTCTTCAAAACTTAACTTCATTGTTAATCTGCAATATTCAACTTCATCAGATATTCCCAGGTATGATATGCTGAATGATACTTCCGATAATGGCGATTTAAAATATTCCGTATGGAATTACGGACCGCAAAGCAGGTTTCTGACATCAGTTAAGTCCGTTTTAACCGAAGATTACCATTTATTTAATTCTCTGACAGCAACAATCGGTTACCAGAACATTGTTGAGAGCAGGATTTCAAGAAAATATCAAAGCAGCCAGGAGAATACGCAAACTGAGAAAGTGCATGTCTGGACAGGAAATTTCGATTTTATGAAATCCCTGACATCCAACAGTAAACTTATCTACGGATTGGAAGCAAATATCAACGAGGTAAACTCTATGGCAAGCAACACCAATATTGCTACCGGCGAAAAAACAGACACGGTGACAAGATACCCGGATAATGGCAATTACACATCATCATATTCGGCGTATGCAGCTTATAAAAGCAAAATAGGAAAAAGGTTCATTGCATCCCTTGGTACACGCTATAGCTATTCTTCACTTAAATCGAATTACAGTAATTCCGTTGAGTTTGTTATACCTTACAAATCACTTGATATTGTTAACAGTTCTTTTACAGGATCTTTGGGTTTAATATATCTCCATTCCCTGAGTTCAAAGATTAATCTGTTACTTTCCACAGGTTATCGCATACCCAATCTCGACGATCTGGCAAAAATAAGAGTTAAAGGAAACCAGATTACTTACCCGAATCCAAAGGTTGAACCTGAATATTCCTACAATGCAGAGCTGGGTTTTTCGAAAACCTTTGATGGTTATATTCAGATCAACGGAAGTTATTTTATCAGTTTTCTAACCAATGTAATTGTTAGGGTCCCCTACTATCAAAATGGGGCTGATTCCATCATGTCACCTGATGGTGAATGGCTAAAAGCCTTTGTTAATGACAATTCCAACAGGGGTATTATTCACGGATTCAACCTGAATTTGATATCAGATCTGAATTCCAATATAAGTTTTAAAGGTACATTGAACTATACTTACGGACGTGATCTGACCCTCAACGAACCTCTTGCTCACATCCCTCCGATATATGGGAAAGCTGATTTTATTTATGAGACCAAAAGATTCACACATGAGTTTTTTATTATTTACAGCGGATGGAAAAGAATTGAAGATATGACCCTTACCGGCGAAGACAATGTAGAAGAGGGTACACCTTATGGTTTCCCAGGTTGGTACACATTAAACCTGAGATCAACGTATTATGCCAGCAAGAACATTTCTATACAATTTGCACTCGAAAACATCATTAATAACTTTTATAAACCTTTTGCAACAGCTATTGCAGCACCTGGAATTAATTTTATCGCTACACTAAGAGTAAAAGTCTGAGAATTATCTATACAAAAACATTGATAGTTCTATGATAAACAGGATTACCCTGAATCAAATGAACATATTTTTGTTTGTAAAAATTGGCAGACCTCGGTTGTATTATTCACTATAAATAATTTCATCCATAATTTAAGCTAAATAAGTTTTCGGTATTTCTCTTGCTTAAAAAATTCTATTTTTATTCTCAAAATTCTCATCGTGCGTAACCGATTTTGTTATACAGAACCTCTCGGAATAAAATAAAATTGAATCATGGGGACTATAAATCCACAAATTGAAGACAGCTGGAAAACAATTTTAATGGATGAGTTTAATACATCCTATTTTGCAGCTTTAAAAGACTTTTTAATAAAAGAAAAACAGACTTATAAAGTTTACCCTCCGGGAAACCAAATATTTAATGCATTTAATCATACTCCATTTGACAGGGTGAAAGTCGTAATTCTAGGACAGGATCCCTATCACGGGAAGGGACAGGCACACGGATTATGCTTCTCAGTACCTCAGGGTATTAAACCACCTCCATCGCTTGAGAATATTTTTAAAGAATTACAAAATGATCTTGGAATTTCAATTCCTGATCACGGCAATCTTTTAAAATGGGCTGAACAAGGCATTTTATTGCTTAATGCAACTCTTACAGTCAGAGCTAACCAGGCAGGATCTCACCAGGGAAAGGGATGGGAAAATTTTACCAATGCAGTAATTCAAAAGATTTCAGACAATAAAACAGGAGTGGTTTTCCTCCTCTGGGGAAGATATGCTCAGGCAAAAGAAACCCTGATAGACACAAACAAACACTTTGTGCTTAAAGCAGCTCATCCTTCTCCATTTTCTGCATATAACGGTTTTTTTGGATGCAAACATTTTTCTAAAGCAAATGATATTCTTTCAAATCAAAATCTAACTCCAATAGACTGGAGTCTCTGAAAAAGCCTAATTCATATCCGTTAGATCTTATTGGATCCTTAAAGTGTATTATACTATACTGCCAAATACGTCTTAATAATATACCAGGTCTTTTCACTGAGAGAATATTTTAGTAAATTTAGAATACCATGATGCGAAAACTGTTATTTCTAATCACGATTTTACTGAATTGTTGCGCATCCGCACAAGAAAGGCCTATTCGTTTTCAGCACCTAAATGCAAAGGATGGACTTTCCCAGGGTCATGTTCTTTGCATGATGCAGGACTCGGAAGGTTATGTCTGGGCAGGAACATATCTTGGATTAAACCGTTATAACGGGTATTCATTTGATATCTTTTACGCTGATAATAACAACCCAAATTCTTTATTTATTAATGTTGTTTTCAGTCTTTTTGAAGACAAAGACGGTAAAATCTGGTGTGGAACCTGGGGAGTTGATATTTACGATAAAAATATTCCTTAATGCTATGTTTAAACAGTTAACAATTTCGTTTATACCGGTTTTTCTGATGATCGCATGTATAAAAGTAAGCATTTCACCCCATGAAAAGTTATTGCTTATAAATGAAAACGTTTTCAAAAACTATGGAATTGAGTTTTCAGAATTTGACCGGGGCGAATATTCAAAAACGAGCTATTTTGACAACTCAACAGAATTAAAATATACATTTAAGGGTATTGCCAAAGATTCCACGTATCTGTATATCTCTAACATTATCAATGTATTTACCAGCGAAGAAGAAGCTGAAAAAAAATATAAAGCAGAAAACTCATTGATAAAAATCAGTCCCCTGATTAGTGCAAAATTTATACGTATTGAAAATGATCAGCTCAACAAAAAGGCCGAATTGTATTTGTGGATGATTGATAATCAACCTGCCGGCAATTTGTTCCGGTTTCAGAAGAACGAGTTTTCCTATTATCTGCTCATCGGAGGGATTTATTTTGAGACAGCAAAGGAATGGGAACAGTTTTTCCGGGAAAACACTTCTCCAGTTTTCCATTGAAGACAGTATATAAAATAATACTACAAGTCTGTTTTTTCATTCATATGATTGAAAAAAGCAACGAAATCATTTTTTTCTTCACTGTTCATCCATTTCATAGCACTGCGAGGGTGCTGATTCATAGCGCCGGTAATAAGATAGGGAATATAATAGCCCCATTCAATTTCCTTTTGCATTTTTATCATATGTTCCTGAATGACTTTAAGAATAGGCTTAATTTTATATTTTGGGTTTTTCAGGAAAGATATTAGTAATTCCAGAGGACAATTGCCTGCTCCTCTGCCAATGCCCAAGAATGTAGCATCAAGCATATTGGCATTATGGATAATCCCTGTTACAGTATTTGAAAATGCAAGTTGCATATTGTTATGCATATGAACACCAATGGTCCTGTCCGGTAAATATTGCTGGTATTTTTTGATTAGCATTTCAACTTGTTCACAATACAAACTGCCGAAGCTGTCTACCAGATAAAATATAGATAATTTTGATTTGGCAACATCTTCCAGGGCTTCTTCGAGATCTCGTTCCATAACATTGGATACTGCCATAAGATTGATAGTGGTCTCATATCCTTTTTCTATACAATGTTCTGCAAGCCATATCGCCTTGTCTATCTGGTGTACATATGCAGCTACACGAATCATATCCAGTACACTATCTGAAGCCGGAGAAATATCTTCCGGCTCTATTCTGCCTATATCGACCATGGCAGACAATTTTAGAGAAGTATTGTTATCTCCTACAATTGCCTTTAAAGCTTTTTCATCACAAAACTTCCAGGAACCTACTTCTTTCCTTGAATATGATTTTTCACTGCTTTTGTATCCGATTTCCATGTAATCAATACCCGATTCCACACATGCATCATACACTGTTTTTACATAATCGTCTGTAAAATGCCAATTATTCATTAATCCGCCATCTCGTATTGTACAATCAAGTACTTTTATTTCTTTTCTAAACATAATTTGTAGTAAGTTAAATGATCTACTTCTCCCTTATCAATTTCATTTCTTCCGCAATAAAAAAACTTAATAATTCACGGTAAATTCGTTCAATCAAATCCTGATCAAGACCATTCTTACGCGCTAATTCACGTCTGGATTCAATTACAGAATTAAACCTGTTCTGCGCCACAACACTTTCTTCTGTTGGTTCTTTAAATTTGATAATTTCCTTAACATACTGTAATCGTCTGCCCAATAGTTGTATCACTTCTTCATCAATAGCATCAATAGCATGCCTGACTTCTTCAATATTTGTACATCTGTCGGCAGGTTTCATAAGTGTTATATTTATCTTCAATGGTCTTATGGAACTCTCGATGAATTTTATCGACTTCTCTGCCAGCCGGTTTAACTGCCTAAGGCATGGCGGGATGGATTGAGTTCGCTAAAAGTTTAGTTTATTTTTGTTTGTGAATTTAAAAAGATAAAATTCATGTTCGTTTCATAATTTCTGTATAAAAATTAAAAAGCGATGCAAATATATAAAAAAGAGAATACCCAACAATACAATATTCTACTAAACAAGAATAGTAAAATCCGTGTTTTTATGATTTTTGCCATGTATGCAACAGGTTTATAGCAGTTATTATGTAACAAATGATCTTATTTAAAATATATGAAAAGAGGAATAATTACGTTATTTCTAAAAACGAATTATAATGAAGACCCTGGCCTTTATAAGGTTACAACAGATTAAATTTTTTATCAAGCATTCACGATTGAATCAAAAACTGCGATTGCTCGCAATCGCTATTCTTTTCCTGTTATCTCTTGCTCTGATTTGCACAAAGAATCCATTGATTTATTTGTTATTCCCAACGGTTTTTATAATAGCTATTCAACACAACAGAAAGGATTTTCTTTTGCTGAAAAAAACAGGCCTGTTTGTTCATACAATTATTTTTATTGAATATCTGGTACTAACATTTCCCTTTCTTCTTGCGGGAGTTATTTTTGGACATATCATGACCATTCTGATTTTTATAGTATTTCTTCTGGTATTGCCTTATGTTTATCCAATATTAAATAATGATTACCATCAGAAAAATTAATATGTGAAA
Organism: uncultured Bacteroidales bacterium; assembly: GCA_964406315.1. Lineage (GTDB taxonomy): Bacteria > Bacteroidota > Bacteroidia > Bacteroidales > UBA10428 > UBA10428. The sequence goes on from CAYORG010000003.1 coordinate 118,544, forward strand.
ATGCTTAATAATTAGTAACTTAATATTACAAGCTGCCCTCTGATTGATTTTTTTACTTTGGAGAGCTGGTTTTTGAAAAAAAAAAATATATACATTTGGCAAAATGAACTAACAGGGAGATAAATCAATAACTTAAACACGTATTTTTCTTTTATTTTATTATCGTGGGGAAAAAAAGAATAATAAAGAAATTCGATCAGTTGCCAGACGAAATTCTTTTGCTGATAAGAGAGAAATACCCTGATGGGTATGAAGATAATTTAATAACCTTTCAGATGCCGGATGGCAATCTTGTATCCGGACTGCCTCTTGAAACAGATGACGCTTATTATCTGATAAAAATGCCTAAAAATACTCTTCCGGCAGATGACGACGACATAGACAGTGAAGAAGGCACAAGCGATGAATTCGAAAGCCTTGAAAATTTGCAGATTGCCGATGATGATACCGATGAAGATGATGATTAGCTAAATTCGTCCAACTCTTCATTTTTTCATATGCATGTCCATGTTTACTTTTCACAAGTTAAGGATCCCGATTTACAATGCTTAAATTCATAGAGCTTAGTTATACCATTGAGGAAAACATGATGGTCTATCCTGATACACCATCGCCTGAATTTAAGACAATTGCCACCATTGAACAAGATGGTTACAGGGAAATGATCATGAATTTAACGACTCACACCGGGACACACATTGATGCAGAGGCACATATTTTTAATACGGGAAAAACAATAGACCAGTATAGTCTGGATCAGTTTTACGGAACTGCAATTGTTATTGACTGCTCACAATCTCCTGTGATCTATATTGAACCTCTTAAAAAAATTCTCCTGGAAACCAGTTTACCTGATTTTCTTCTTTTATGTACAGGATGGGCTAAATTTTGGGGTAAGAATGAATATTTTATGAATTTTCCTGTTCTGAATACTTCAGCCGCTAAATTTCTCAGTAAATTGCCTATAAAAGGTATTGGTATAGATTCCGTATCATTCGACAATGCAAATAACCCCCGGTTAACAAATCACAAAATTCTTCTTAAAAAAGGTCTGGTACTCATTGAAAATTTGAAAGGTCTTGAAAAACTAATTGACATAAAATTTATTTTTTCATGTTTCCCTCTGAAACTATCAAAAGGAGATAGTTCACCAATAAGAGCCTGTGCAATAATTGATACCTAACAGCAATGATGAAAATATTGCATCCTGATAAAGATCCTTTGGGCAATGCTGTTAAAGACTTTTATGAAACCGGTGTTGCCTCCGATATTCTTATCGAGTCAAACATTGCTGAAGATGATACAATCCCTTCTTCCTATTTTTTCAGAACATATACTAATATGCCTTATCTGGAAACGCTTGCACTTTCTGAATGCACTGGCAAAATACTTGATGTAGGTTCTGCCGCAGGTTGTCATTCTCTCTTCCTTCAGGATCATGGTTTTGATGTTACTGCACTTGAAATATCAGATCTTTGTTGTGAAATCATGTCAAAAAGAGGAATTATACAGGTTGTTGCATGTGATTTGTATTCTTATTCAGGCAATACTTTTGACACAATAATAATACTAATGAATGGCATTGGTATTGCGGGCCGTGTGAAACGGTTAAAACACTTTTTTAAACAAATGCATCAAATCCTCAATCCGGGAGGAAAAATCATTTTGGATTCTTCAGATATAGATTACCTCTATCATGAAAAAGACGGTAGAAAATTGATCAATCTTAACAGCAATTACTATGGAGAATTGATTTACAGGATGCAGTATAAAGAAATCAAAGGTGAACCATTTGAATGGTTGTTTATTGATTACAAAACTCTTGCCTGTCATGCACGAAAAAACAGTTTCGATGCTTCCCTGCTTGCAACAGGCAATCATTATGATTATCTTGTGGTTTTAAAGAAAATATAGTTCTGAACAGACAAAAATATTTGTGTGCATCGTTTATTCTTAAAAGAATAAAAACAAATGAACCGATAAGTCATGAAAAAACTAATCAAGGTAATCGGAGTACTTGCTGTCATTGCTGTTTTAGTATATTTTTCAGGAAGGTATTTTTTCTCAGGTAAATCTTCTTTTCAATCGATCTACCTCGTGCCCCCTGATGCAGTGCTCATAATTGAATCAGAATCCATTTTCGACGCCTGGGATAAAATCATCCACAGTGATGCCTGGGACAAGGCCAGTCAGATCAATTACCTTGCTGATCTGAATAAAAAAATACAACATGTTGATTCATTGTTGAATGATAAAAAGTTGCTGCTAAAGATCATTAGTAAAAGAAGGATTTTGGTGAGTGTTCATGAGTATTCCCCCGGCAAATATGATTATCTGTATGTTTTGAATATTGGAAGAGCTGCACGCCTCAGAAATCCTGAAAAAGTACTGACTTCTGCATTGGGAGATGATTTCCGAATTACAAAACGCCGGTTTAATGATACTGACATACTTGAACTGCTGGATATTAAATCAGGTGAAATGTATATTTTTTGTCTGATAAATGATAAAATCATACTATCGAAAAACTATAAGATTGTTGAGGCTTCAATTCAGGAAATTGATAAAATGACACTTGGCCGTGATCTGTCTTTTATTGATGTATCAAAACGAATTTCAGGAAAAGGGTTGTTTAATGTATATGTCAATTACAAATATTTTCCTGAATTTCTTGGAACAACGCTTGGAAAATCAATCAAAAATATCGATAAACTTAAAACCGAACTCACCTATTCGGCATTTTCCTTTAATATCACTGAAGAAGGTCTGATTAGTCTTGAAGGATATACAGCTGTTGAAGATTCGGTTTCTTCATTTTTCACATCCGTTTTAAATGCAGGAAGCGGCCCCATAAAAAGCGCTGAAATAATTCCCTCTCGTGTAGCCTCGATGGTTAAATTAAGTTTCGACAATGCATCTGAATATTACAAAAGATATTTGAACGATTTAAACAAACAGGAACATGAAAACTATATCCATACCCTTCAAAAAATAGAAAAGAAATTAAAAATCAGTTTTGAGAATAATTTTCTGAGCTGGATTGATGATGAAATAGTTCTTCTGCAGACTAAACCTTCAAACCTGGGACGCGATAATGAATTTGCAGTAATTATCAAAGCGAAAAATAAAAAAGATCCTATAACCAATCTCGATTATATTAAAAAACAGATAAAAAGAAATTCTCCTGTAAAAGTCAGGGAGGTTGCTTACAACAATTACCTGATCAATTACATCTCCTTCCCGGGTCTTATCAAAGCCCTGTTTGGAAAAATGCTGGGAAAAATTGAAAAGCCATATTATACAATTATCAATGAATACGTAATATTCAGCAATCATCCCCAAACAATAAAAAATATCATTGACGATTACCAAAGTGGTAAGACTCTTGCCAATTCAGTTGATTTTTACAATTTCACAAAGCAATTCGACAGAAAACAAAGTGCATATACATACCTTGATATACCTGTTCTTTACAGTAATCTACGCCAGTTCGTAAGTGTTGAAAATTGGCAAAAATTAAGCAAAAACAAACCCTATATAACGAGTTTTTCCAAAGCAGGAATACAAATTGACCGGAAAGAAGACCTTCTGCATTTTCTGATGAAAACAAAATACAATGAAACAATAGAAGACTATTCCGTAGAATGTTTTGATGGTGACTCATTCTTATCCCTGTTCGCGATTACAGAACAAAATGATCAAAGCACAGAAAATAAAACGGAATGGTATAATCCGAACATTATAATTCACGATCTGGATGATAAAAACTCAGAAGAGTTTTACGAAAACGGGAATCTCAAGTTTAGTGTGGAATTAAAGCATGGCCTTAAGCATGGCACTTACAAAGAAATGTACCCCGGCGGATCAGTGCGCATCAAAGGAAAATACAAAAACGATTTGCAGGAAGGGATCTGGAAACTTTATGATGAAGAAGGAAATCTTGTAGAAGAGAAATACTTTTCAGAAGGAGAGGAAATAATAGATCCTTCCTGACTTGATACTTAAAAATTCTTATACTTTCGGCTGTTTTTTTCGTATACAACTGTATTGAAACTACTAACTAAATACATGCGAAACATTCACTGGAATGTCTTCATCGGATTTTACTTGTCGTTAATTTTTGCTATTCCGGCATCAGGACAGGAAGAAAAAGATATTTATTCGATCAGCATCAGTGGCAATACAAAAACAAAATCGTCCTTTTTACAAAGATTTATTTATACAAGCTCCGGTGATCAATACGATAGCCTGAAAATAAATAATGATCTGCGAAGACTCAGAACCTTGCCCCCTGTAATGGATGCAAAAATCGATACGACTCATCTTGATTCAGGAATTGTTGTTGAGTATAAAGTGGCTGAGAGGATGACCATTTTCCCTGTTGGTGATTTTGGCATTACGAATGATAATTTCTGGATTGGCGTTGGTGCCATGGAATCGAATCTTGCAGGCAGAGGAATGTATGTTTATGGATTTTACCGATACAATATAGACCATACGGTTCATCTCATTTTTCGAAATCAATACATCCGCGGAAGCAAATGGGGATTTGAATTGCAGACAAAGAACCTTCCTGCCACTGAATATATTCATGCTGATACTGCTGTCAAATATCAATATGCCGACATCAGTGCTGCAGGTAAATATGAATTATGCTTTGAAAACGATCTTTTTTTCGGAACATCCTTCAGGTTCCGCTCAGCAAAATATATCATTAATGATGAAGAATATACTGAGAATATAAGCATTGGTCTACGTCGTTCCGTTGTGCTTTTTCTAAGGTGGGAATTTCAGAAACTTGATATCAGACATTTTTATATTCATGGCTGGAAAAACAATCTATACGCTGAAACTGTTTTTACTTTCAAGGCGTCCAATAAAAATGTACTTCTGTTTTATGATGAATTACGCATATATGGAAGACTAGGTGAAAAAGGCAACCTTGCATTACGCATTTTGGCCGGTATTTCGAATGAAGAATATGTTGTTTTTTCACCGTTTATTGCCGACAGCTATTACAACTTCAGAGGCATTGGTTACAGAGCTTTTAAAGGAAATACAATTGGTTTGATAAACCTGGAATATCGTCAGACAGTATTTGAAAATCATTTTGGCGGAATACAGTCAGTGCTTTTTTCAGATACAGGAACTTTGCTAAATCATGGATCACTTTCGTATGACTCATCAAAACACAAGAGAGTATATACTTTTGGAGGAATTGGCGTAAGGTTCATTTTCAAGAAAGCCTACAATGCCATATTAAGTATCGATTATGGCATGGATTTACAAAATACCACAAGCGGTGGTTGGGTATTCGGATGGGGTCAGTATTTTTAACTGACAGGTTTAACAAGAAAGCATAAAACATGTTCAGGAAGACCCCAATCCAGATATTCAATCATCATAGGTAAATGAAAATATCATATCTCAGCAACAACTCCTTTAAATAACTGAATCAGGTCTTGTTCAGCGATAGCTGCTTTAGCTAGAATCTCATCAATATCTGTTGGTTCAAGAGTATCAGGATCGCACTCGTCCGTAAGCACGGAAATTGCTGCACACGGAAGACTCATATGATTTGCAACGATCACTTCAGGAACAGTAGACATACCTACTGCATCCGCAAAACCTCTGAACATCCTGTATTCAGCCCTGGTTTCAAAATTGGGCCCCATCACTGCAACATATATTCCCTTATGAAGGGTAATATTTTTCATCTTCGCTATTTCCTCAAATTTTTCTCCCAGTTCTGATGAATAAGGACTGCTCATATCAGGAAACCTTGGCCCCATTTCTTCATAATTCAATCCGCGCAAAGGGTTATCAGGAAGAAAATTAATATGATCATCGATCAGCATCAGAGATCCTTTTTTGAAATTCAAATTCAGAGCTCCTGCTGCATTGGAAAGAAGAAGGTACTTTATTCCAAGAAACTGCATCACGCGTATTGGAAATGTGATTTGCTCCATGCTGTATCCTTCGTAGTAATGAAAACGCCCCTGCATGGCAAGAATTTTTTTGTTTTCAAGATCGCCGTATATCAGCTTCCCCTTATGAAATTCAACTGTCGATACAGGGAAATGAGGTATATCCGAATAATCAATACTAACTTCAATGTTGATTTCATCAACCAGTTTACCAAGACCTGTGCCCAGTACTATTCCGATTGCCGGGGATTTTATTCCTTTGGAGATAAGAAAATCAACCGATTCTTTGATTTTATTCAGCATATTATATATAAATTTTCCATTTTAAGGTTTAAAGATTCTGATCCAGGCAATATACAAGAAACCACTTCCCGTCAATCAATTTGTATTTGCATTGAAAATCAAATCCTGAATTTGGTATATAGATACGTTCAAATACAAGTGTATCACTTACATCAAACTCAACTATGTACTGATTTGTATCAACCTCATAAACAGTATACTTTAGTTGTTGCCAGTTTTTCCTGCTCCATCGTATTTCTTCATCATTATCGTATCTTCTTCCCTCAAGGGGAAATTTTATCCTTTCAAGCTGGTAAATACTGTCAGCATGGAACTGAAAATAAAACTGATTGAAATCTTCACTGTGATTTGCAGTCTGACTTTTTTTCAGTGAATGACATGCAATAAAAAACAAAGCTACAAGAAAAACGATCCTGATATATTTCATGATCAATCGGATTGTATTCAGTTCAACAAAGATATGATCCAAATCAGTTTTAAAAAATATCTCCGGCAAAATAAAATATGTGGACAATTTACCTCTGCTACTTTAAGCAGGAACAATTCGTTTTCTGCGTTTTAAAATACTATTTTAACGTGAGTTCAACATAAGAAATGGGAATCTTCCATAAATATGCAATGTCTTTGTGGCGCATACAGACTGAATTCTTCGAAATAACAAACAGATAATATTAGCTAAATAATCAGGCAATCCCTATTTTAAGCAGGGATAATATATATTGAATTCACGTTATTTTAGTGTCTTATTACTCAGAGAACAAATGAGGTTGTTTAATAACGAATGAACAACATGCGGCATTGTTTTTGTACAAATTAATATGGATTAACAGTAAAGTTTATGTTTCGATTCAAAGTGCTCATCCTATTGTTCTTTATTTTGTCTCCGATAAGAACTTATTCACAGATAACCATTAAAGGAATACTTGAAAATCCTTATAAATCATTTAAAACAGGTGATACGGTAGTATTTGCAGGAGCAAAGGAAACGGAAAATAATAACAACCTGCATTATATCCTGGAATCAACAAATGAGTTAATACCAGCCGGCAAAGTATATTTATTGCTTGATGAAATTGATTTCTGGGATATTCAGCAGTTTTATTATATCTCCTATGACATTATTACCAAAGGTTGGCAAGTTGACAGGAGAAAAGAACTTGAGCAAAAAACACTTTCATTCCTGGCCAAACTGGAATCGGATAATAAGCTCTATAACGATAAATTTGCAGAGGATTATTTACAGAGACTCATCCAAAAAATACATTATCCTGAGTTTTCTAAAGGCCGCGAACAGTTTTTAAATGTCAAAATCCTCAATACTGATAGAAAAGTATGTTATGCCTTTGACAACGGAACCATACTTATTTCGACCGAGTTAATTGCAAATGCTGAAAATGAAAGACAACTTTTCAGGATACTCACCGAAGCAGTTGCCCATATATTGCTTAACACCAATATGAGCAATGCGGAAGCCGGTTCAAAATCAGAATTACAACAATTGGGTGCTATTTATCCGGAAAACACAAAGAAAAGAATTCGCCTGATTGCAGAAAAGTATGTAAATTATTATGAAAGAAATACTACTATAGAACCCTATTCTCCACAAATTCATTTTTTCAACTCAATTGCTGGTGTAATAAGCTACACTGCATGGCAGGATTTTTATAGTCAAAAATACAGAAAAGCATTGCTGAACATCAATAAACTTGTCGGATACAATATAGCAAACAGTACTGATTATTTATTAATTACAAAAATATTCCTGAAACTATCCGATACTCCCGAAGCAAATCAGAAAGCGATGGGATACCTTAAAAAGGCAGCTGAATTCGAAGATCAGCCTCTTCCTGAAGTTTATTCGGAAATGGGAATTTTACAGTTACGAATACAACAATATGAACAGGCAAAAGAATCGTTTAAAAAATATTATGAAATGGCTGTTACCTCAAAAGATAAAGAAGAACAACAGTGGGCATTAAAAATGATTAATGCCTGTAACGTCTTCATGAACCTTAAAGAAACAAGATTCAGGCCTGCAGACAGCCTTGATGTTTCCAATGTTGAGATTGTGGAGTAATAACGGAAAAGGAAGTGTTAATACAGTTTACGTTTTGAGGGGAACCACAGTTCAATTCCGCTCACTGTAACCTGTAAAGTGTGATCAGTAATCTGCCAATAACCCAAATTATGTATTTGTTGAACTGATCAACTGGGCAACTGATTAACTGAAGTAATATAATATGCATCATGGCTATTGATTAACTTCATTTCATCGATTCATCAGTTCCCCGATTCCCCGATTCCCCAAATAATCATTTTCTAACAACCTACCAGCAACCAAACTCAGAACTCTGAACTTATTTATATCCGTTTAACCACATTTTTTTTAGCTTTGTGTCCGATTTAATAAGAAGAAAGAATTAAGAATTTTCAAGCATGTCAAAAAAACGAGTTTTATCCTGCATACAACCTACCGGCGAACTTCATCTGGGCAATTATTTCGGAGCAGTGAAGAACTGGGCCCGGATTCAGGACGAGTACGATTGTTTTTACGGTGTTGTTGATCTCCATGCCATGACAATGTCATACAATCCCAAAGAATTGAAAGAAAAAACACTGCAAATGGTGGCAGAATTGATAGCTTGTGGTCTTGATCCGGAAAAATCGGTCATTTTCATTCAGTCGCTGGTTCCTCAACATACCGAGCTTGCGTGGATTTTTAATTGTATTACTTCGTATGGCGAACTATCGAGGATGACACAATTTAAGGATAAGTCCGAACAAGTCGGGAACATCGGCAAAACACAGTTTATTTCTGCCGGTTTGTTTACCTATCCGGTATTGCAGGCAGCAGATATACTGATCTATAAGGCAAACTTTGTGCCCGTTGGAAAAGACCAGGTACAACACCTTGAGCTGTCGCGGAATATTGCAGTACGGTTTAACAAGCAATTCAAAGAATATTTTCCGGAACCAAAACCCCTGCTCACGGATATTCCCAAACTGGTTTCCCTGGCCGATCCTTCTAAAAAGATGAGTAAAAGCCTGGGAGAGAAACATTACGTAAGCTTATTTGAAGGGGAAGCATCGATTCGTAAAAAAGTAAGGTCTGCTGTTACGGATACGGGAGAAGAACAGGGAGATCAGATGAGCCCTGGTGTGGAAAATTTGTTTAACCTGATCAAAGCCTGCGAAAAGTCTTCCGAATACAATTCTCTGCTTGACGATTATAAATCAGGGACTCTCAGGTACAAAGACCTGAAAGATGTTACAGCCGATGCGCTGGTTGAGCTGGCAGAACCAGTAAGAAAAAAGAAAGAAGAATTAATGGCTGACAGAGTTTCCATCGAGAAACTGGCACGAACATTATCACAAAAGGCTGCTGACGTGGCCAGTGATACACTGGCAGGAGTGCGTAAATTAATCGGTCTGCCTGCTTCCGGCAGGTAAACCTGCATTGTACTTGCAAAAAAGCCTGAATTTTTCCTGCAAACAGCATACAATAAAAAAGCCCCGATTTAACGAGGCTTGCCCTGAAGTGCTATCAAGTATATGTTTGGAAGAACTGTTAATTATAAATAAACAAATTCCGTGCCATTTTTTTGAGAATGAGAAGGTTCAAATTCCGGGTTCAGAGTTTGAAGTTTGAAGTTGGTTGCTTGGTGCCGGATGCTTGTTGCTGGTTACTTATTTAACTGTTGAATCGTGGAATTGACTTCGTCGAGCTCTCCCGATAAAATCGGGATCGGTTGTTTAACTGTTTAGAGTTTTTAGTTAGTTGAGGAGTTTGGTTGTTTGTTAGTTGAGTTTTTGATTAGTTGATGGACTGGAACTAGAAACTTGAGACTAGAAACCAGTAACTAACTATTGATTCCCAATCCTCTCAACTTCTAAACAACTCACCATTCACGATTTACGATTCACCATTCACAATTTACAATTTACAATTTACAATTTACGAAAGAAAAACAGACTTTACCCTATGAATAGCAAGTTAGTCGGATAAATCCCTTAATTTTGTCAGACACACATTTTTCAGGAGGTTATGAGTACAAGGCAGGATAAAGTATCGAAACAGATACAAAAAGATATAGCAGGGATTATACAGCAACTCGGAAACAGTATGCTTCCCGGTAAGATGCTTACTGTTACAAATGTACGCGTCAGTCCGGACTTAGGTGTTGCTAAAATATATATCAGCATTTTTCCTTCGGAGGAAGGACAAAAAGACATACAATTCATTAATGAACACAAAGGACTGTTCAGAAATGGGCTGGGCAGAAAAATGCGCCATCAGCTTAAAAAAGTGCCGGAAATTATTTTTTATCTTGACGATTCCCTGGACTATATTGAGAATATTAACAATCTCCTAAAAGAATAAACAAATTGAATTTTCCTTTTTTCATAGCACGTCGCTATGTTATGGCGAAGAAATCTCATAATGCAATTAATGTTATTGCAACCATATCAATTCTTGGCATTTCTGTCGGAACAATTGCTTTCATTACAATTTTATCTGTATTTAATGGTTTTGATGAAGTAGTAAGAGGTTTATTCAATTCATTTTACGCCGATTTGGAAATTGTTCCAAAGCAGGGAAAAACATTTATGATAAACCAGGAAAATTTGGAAGAAATACAAAATCTGAAAGGAGTTCTGCATATTGGCAACATTGTTGAGGAAAATGCATTGCTCATATATGGCAGCAGGCAAACTGTCGCAACAGTTCGCGGTGTTGATTCGAATTATGCAGCAATAACGGGAATAGATACACTTGTAACTGACGGGGAGTTTTTACTTTCCGAAGGTTCAACTCCTTTTGCTATTGTTGGTCGTGGAATCAAGTATACACTAAATATGGAACTGGAATTTGCCGACGTATTAAAAATTGTTGTCCCCAGAAGAAGTGAAAAAATTTCGCTTGATCCAAACCGAAGTTTGAATACAAAATTGATTCGTCCATCGGGATTTTTCGTCTCACAACCCGAACTGGAAATAAAATATGTCATTGTGCCTCTAAGATTTGCACAATCGCTTTTTGATTATGAAAATGAAATTTCTGCCCTTGAAATAAAACTGGATGCGAATGGTAATGAATCACGAATGCAAAAACAGATCCAGAAAATCGTTGGAGATGAATTTATAGTAAAAAACCGTATACAGCAAAACGAGCTGCTATACAAAACAATGAGATCTGAAAAATGGGCTATTTTCTTTATCCTGTTTTTTATCCTTCTTGTCGCTTCATTCAATGTTGTCGGCTCTTTGGCCATGTTAATTATTGAAAAGAAAAACGATATCCAGACTTTACGGCACCTGGGCTCTACTATGCGTGCTATTAAAAAGACATTTTTGCTGGAAGGATTACTAATTTCTATGGTTGGAGCTATTGCAGGATTAATTATCGGGAGTCTTATTTGTATTGCCCAGCAGGAATTCGGGTTGGTAAAATTACAGGGTGAAGGCTTTTTTGTGATCGACGCCTACCCGGTAAGGATCCTGTTTTCAGATATCATTCTGGTATTACTTGTAGTAACCACAATAGGATTTTTTGCTTCGTGGTACCCTATACGGTTTATTACCAGAAAGTACATATCAATTGACACCCAGAACTCTGAATAACTCTTTTTGCTGAAAATCAAAGTTTTATTAACAATTTCTCATTTGTGTATCTCTCAATAACTTGCTGATTTATTGTTAGTTAAGTTGATTTCACTGGTTATAATTGATTCTTTACGTAATTTGGGGCTGTTTTCACACCTTTGTTTTTAATATATTTTTATGCGGGAAAGCACAAATTGAGGCATGTTGCCTTGAAACATAATAGCTTACGATGCGTACAAAAATATACACTCAAAAAGTGAATTTTTATAACAATACATTCTCAGGTATGACCGCTCTCATTTCCATTCTGATTCTTATATCAAGTTTTTTATGTATCCCTGAGGTAAAAGCTGAAAATCCTCCTCTGTCAATACAGGTCGAACATGTCACCTGTCACGGGATCAATGACGGAAGAATTGAAATTTCCCCTTCTGAAAAAATATCCGGATCATATAAAATAGATGTTGTAAGCAAATTATCCGGTGTAATAGGGACCTTTAATGAAAGGTCTCAATTCCCTGTTCACCTGGCAAATTTAAAGACCGGGAATTATACCATATGGTATAGTGATGGTAAGAATAAAGAGAGCATGCCTGTAGTTATTGAAGGTCCAGATGCATTGAAAGCCAATATAATCAGCATTGAGTCTGTCAACGGAGTAAACGAAGCCCTCAGGGCAACAATCAAGGCAAATCCTTCTGGCGGTACACCTCCGTATACAATAACCTGGAGTGAAAATACGGGAAACAAAACCGGGGCGATCATCAGTAATTTGCCTATGGGAGTTTACCGGTGTACAATAAACGATGCAAATCGATGCGGTGAAGTCACGGCTACTATTTTTCTATACGAAACAGAAATCAAAAAATTTAAAGAAACAACCAAATAATGAAAAGTATACTAAACTATAATGCAGCAAAGAAATTCAGTCTTGCATGTATCTTTCTGTTAGTATTTATTTCCTACAATACGAAAGCTCAGGATACAGATGTAGATTTCGATATTGAAATAACCGATGCCAGTTCATTGACAACCAGTGATGGAAGCATAATGATTGTTGTTAACGGAAACGATTCCAGGTATACCTATATGCTTTATGACAAGGAACCCTGGTTAGGAGGCAAAAAAATAACAGAGGAAACTAAATCAGACAGAAATTGCACTTTTGCCAATCTTACGGTTGGCAACTATTCTGTGTGTGTTCAGAACCGTGATAAAGCAACCAGATGTAAAAATGTATCCATAGAAACAAAATAAACCTACAGTAATATTAAGGTTATGATTATAAAAAGATATTTCATAGGGAGTTTGGTTTTCCTTATTGCTCTATTTACAAATAACATCTCAGCTCAAACTATGGCACTTTCAACTGATGATGTTAGTTGTATTGTAGGACGGGGAAGAATAATCGTTAATGTAACTTCCGGCACATCACCTTACAGCTATTATTTATTTGACGGAGATCCGTTTGCAGGAGGTAATCTGCTTGACAGCGAAATAAACACTGGCAGTCCCTCTCATATATTTGCTGATTGGCCTGCTGCTGTTTATTGGGTGGGACTCACTTCTACTGAAGGAAGTATCGCTCAACCAATAAATTTAAGTACTGTCCAGGACGAAGCTCTTTCTTCTCCGACTATTACAGTAGTTCAGGGGCCGACGTGTATTAACTCTCATGATGGTATTCTTTCCGCCAGTGCTACAGGAGGTAATCCACCTTATACATACAATTGGGCTCCCGGCGGACAGACTACGCAAACAATAACAGGCGTCGGACAGGGAACCTATGCAGTTACAGTGAATGATTCCTATAATTGCGGACCAACCAATCAGGCCACACTCTTTTTCTACCAGGGTATTCATGACAGCATCCCCGACTCCCTGAATGCCGGATCGATCAACGGGACACAATCGATATGTTCAGGAGGCAATCCGGGACTACTGGACGAAGTCACCCCGCCTTCGGGAGGCAGAGGAGGCTATACGTATTCCTGGGAATACCAGTCGAATTGTTCAGGACCATGGACACCAATTGCCGGAGCAACAGATCCCTATTATGATCCTCCGGGAGGCCTTACCGAAACACGATGCTACAGAAGGGTAGTAACAAATACATGCGGTATAGTAACATCAAATACGGTTACTGTAACTGTTAATCCTCTCCCAACCCCGACAATCAGCGGTCCGACTCCCGTATGTGAAGGATCAACAGGAAATACATATACCACTGAAACGGGAATGAGTAATTATACATGGACAGTTTCTGCCGGAGGTACCATCACCGCCGGAGGAGGTATAAATGACAATTCCGTAACTGTTACATGGAACACCCCCGGTGCACAAAGTGTGAGTGTAAATTATCAAAACGGTTTTGGGTGCTGGGCAGCTTCCCCAACAGTATATCCTGTAACCGTCAATCCTGCTCCCACGCCTTCATTAAATGGCCCCACACCGGTCTGTGAAGGATCTGCAGGAAATACATATACCACCGATGCCGGCATGAGCAATTACATATGGGTGGTCTCTGCCGGAGGTACCATTACCGATGGCGGTGGTGTAAACGACGACTATGTGGAAGTGACCTGGAATACTCCCGGGGCACAATCGGTCAGTGTAAACTATGATGATGCCAACGGTTGTTCTGCATTAACACCAACCGTTCTGGCTGTTACAGTCAACCCGCTTCCGGTACCTGCCTTAAATGGCCCGACATCCGTATGTGAAACATCAACAGGAAACACATACACTACCGATGCCGGAATGAGCAACTACGTATGGGTGGTTTCTGCCGGAGGTACTATTACCAATGGCGGTGGCATAAACGACGATTACGTGGAAGTGACCTGGGACACTCCCGGTGCACAATCGGTGAGTGTAAGTTATACCGATGCAAACGGTTGTACTGCACTCACTCCGACCGTACTTCCCGTGACTGTCAATCCATTGCCCGTACCTACACTGAGTGGTCCAACTTCCGTTTGTCTGAATTCAACATATACCTATACCACTGAAGGAGGTATGACAGGTTATATCTGGATCATTTCTGCCGGAGGGACTATTACTGATGGCGGAGGTGTCAACGATGGTTATGTGGAAATAACATGGACTATAGTAGGCCCGCAAACTGTAGCAGTTAACTATACCGATGCAAACGGTTGTTCTGCAGCTGCTCCCACTGTGCTTAATGTGACTGTCAATCCCTTGCCCATACCTTCACTTACAGGCGATAATGACGTATGCCTCAACGATATTGAAACCTACAATACCGATGCCGGTATGAGCAACTATGTATGGTCGGTTTCAGCAGGCGGTACCGTTACTGCAGGAGGCGGTGCCGGAGACGACTTCGTTACCGTACAATGGACCGCTGTCGGCGCTCAGACCGTGTCCGTGAATTACGACGATCCAAACGGTTGTTCCGCAGTAACTCCAACCGTACTTCCCGTAACTGTCAACCCCCTGCCCGTACCTTCGCTTACTGGCAATAATGACGTTTGTATCAACGATATTGAAACCTATAACACCGATGCCGGTATGAGCAACTACGTCTGGTCGGTTTCAGCAGGAGGAACGATCACCGCCGGAGGTGGTGCCGGAGACGACTTCGTT
Organism: uncultured Bacteroidales bacterium; assembly: GCA_964406315.1. GTDB lineage: Bacteria > Bacteroidota > Bacteroidia > Bacteroidales > UBA10428 > UBA10428. Next base: position 133,987 of record CAYORG010000003.1, read on the forward strand.
ACCGTACAATGGACGGCCATCGGAGCTCAGACCGTGTCCGTGAATTACGACGATGCCAACGGTTGTACCGCTGCTTCTCCCACTGTGCTTAATGTAACCGTTAATCCTTTGCCCGTACCTTCGCTTACCGGCGATAACGACGTATGTCTCAACGATATTGAAACCTACAATACCGATGCCGGTATGAGCAATTACATATGGACAGTTTCCGCAGGAGGGACTGTTACTGCAGGCGGAGGCATCAACGACGACTTTGTTACCGTACAATGGACCGCTGTCGGCGCTCGGACCGTAAGCATAAGCTACACCGATCCGAATGGTTGTGTCGCTGCTGTTCCCACTGTGCTTAGTGTAACCGTCAATCCGTTGCCCGTACCTTCGCTTACAGGCGATAACGACGTTTGTATCAACGATATTGAAACCTACAATACCGATGCCGGTATGAGCAATTACATATGGACAGTTTCTGCAGGTGGTACTGTTACCGCCGGTGGCGGAATTAACGACGACTTTGTTACCGTACAATGGACGGCCGTCGGCGCTCAGACCGTGTCCGTGAATTACGACGATCCAAACGGTTGTACCGCTGCTGCTCCCACTGTGCTTAATGTCACCGTCAATCCGTTGCCCGTACCTTCACTTACAGGCGATAACGACGTATGCCTCAACGATATCGAAACCTATAACACCGATGCCGGTATGAGCAACTACGTCTGGTCGGTTTCCGCAGGAGGAACGATCACCGCCGGAGGTGGTGCCGGAGACGACTTCGTTACCGTAC
>CAYORG010000004.1:0-129943 GCA_964406315.1 uncultured Bacteroidales bacterium
AAAAAAAAGTGAACAAGGAGAAAGAGCTTACTGAAAAATACAGGAATGAGATAGCAATTTACAATGAAAAACAAAAGGAGTTAAGTGAAAAGGAATATACCCGATTACATAAGGAATATGAGAGATTGAGTGAAGAGATCCAAAAGCACAATGTGGAAATGCTGGCTGCACGACAGGCAAGACAGGATGAAATCGCCAATGCCGATTCGAAGTACAACAGGGAGATCGCAGGTCAGAATGCAAAAGAGGCAGAGCGAATAGTCCGTGAGCAGGAGCAGAGGATCAGGGAACAGGAAAAGATCAGTACAGAGATAGCCGCATACAACGAAAAGCAAAAGGAGTTGAGTGAGAAAGAATTTTCTCAGCAAGAGCATATGAATGATAAATATAGTTCTGGTATTCAAAAATATAACGATAAAGTAATAAGCGAACAGCAAGCTGATAGAGAGAAGTTATCAAAACAGTTTGATAAGAATAAGAGCATAGATAAATTCAATAAAAAGGAACAGAGAATCAGGGAAAAACAATTTGTCAAACAAGAAAAGATCAGGCTAAAGGAAAGCAAACAAATACAGAGTTATAATCAGAAGATGATCAGAATTCAGGAAAAGGAACTCGTTGCAAAGCAAAAAGAGGTTGAGAGATTGAACAGTCAGATAGCAAAATACAATCAAAAAGCGGAAGCCAGTAAAACACAAGCTCAGAAAAAGCTCGAAAAAGGAAATGCCCGATACAGCAAAAAAATCAATCAATTCAACGAAGCGAGCAAAAAGGAACAGGATAAAAAATCTGTAACAGAAGCTTCTGAATAGTTGAATGCGTCAGGACATATAACCTCCTTCTTAGTTTGAGTTTTTTTGTATTAATGGCGGAAAAATAAATAGTAAATAAGAGCCACTAAAACAGCAAATCACCAGATCCCATTTACGTTTTGTTAAATTATTGAATTATAGATAATTTTAGGTCGAACTCACGATATTCTCGTTTGTAACTTTGTGAGTTTACCATAAATAATGGGCAGGATCTTTAATGTATTTGTCATATACAGTTTTTATCCGCGCCAGTATGTCAGTATTCAGATCCGGCAAATCAAGTGCGTGAAGATTTGCAGTAACTTGTTCGGGTTTGGAAGCTCCGGGAATAACGCAACTGATTTCCTTATGCATAAGTATCCATTTTAAAGCAAAGGGGGCAAGGTTTTCCTGACCGGGAAACAGTGATTTCAATTCTTCAACTGCTTCAAGACCTTTATCATAATCAATTCCTGAAAACGTTTCTCCTTTGTCGAAAGCAGCTCCATCACGATTAAAATACCTGTGATCTCCTTTGCTAAAGGTAGTCTTTTTGCTGTATGTTCCGGTTAATAATCCGCTTGCCAGTGGAACACGAACAATGATTCCAATGTCTCTTTTTTCAGCTTCTCTGAAAAACAATTCAGCTGGTCGTTGTCTGAACATATTAAAAATGATCTGTACAGTTGTGACATTAGGAAACTCAATGGCTTTCAGTGCTTCTTCAATTTTTTCAACACTTACACCAAGGTTCAGAATTTTTCCTTCCTGCTTCAATTTATCGAACAAATAAAAAATTTCAGGTCTGTAATATACTTCCGTCGGAGGGCAATGCAGTTGAATCAAATCCAAGGTTTCGATTTGCATTCTTTTCAAACTGTCTTCAACAAATTTGGTTAGGACAGCCGGTTGATAAGATTCGCTGATGTGTGGGTTTAATTGCCGGCCGCATTTGGTAGCTACATAAATTCGTTCCGAACGCTTTCTTAAAACACGTCCTATTGCTATTTCGCTTTCACCTTCGTTATAAACGTCAGCAGTATCAATGAAATTTATTCCTTTGTCAATGGCATCATTTAATATTTTTTCAGCAAGATTATGACTGAAATTATCTCCCCATTTTCCTCCAACCTGCCAGGTTCCGAGGCTAAGTTCAGAAATAGTAAAGTCAGTTTTTCCGAATTTTCTGTAGTTCATAACATGTACTTTTAATAATTAATAAGCTTCAGATTAAAATAATCACTACTTGTTATTTGTTGTGATGTTATTCGATTGTCAATTCTGATTGCTATTGATTAATTACCGAATGACTATTGAATGATAACCTTTCGAAAACATAAATTCTATTTGCCAAATGGTAAAATAAATACATCTACTATTTATTTCTGTTAATCATAGCTGCACTTGCCTGTGCATTAGGCAATACAAGCAAATCAGCAATTGTAACGTGTTGTGGTCTGCTTAATGTGAATACTATAATTTCGGCAATGTCTTCTGGTCGAAGTGGTTGCATCCCTGAGTACACGTTTTTTGCTTTTTTTTCATCACCTTTAAAGCGGACAAGAGAAAACTCTGTTTCAACGAGTCCGGGATTTATTGCAGATACTTTGATGTTGTATTCATTAAGATCAATACGCATTCCCCGGGTTATAGCGTCAACGGCAAATTTTGAAGCACAATAGACGTTTCCTGCTGGGTATACTTCTCTGCCGGCAACAGATCCGATATTAATGATGTGCCCGTTTTTGCGTTTTACCATTCCCGGTAAAATTGTCCGTGAAACATAGAGTAGTCCTTTAACATTAATATCTATCATTGCATCCCAGTCGTCAAGATCACCCTTATCCACAGAACTTAGTCCGTGTGCATTTCCCGCATTGTTGATTAGTACATCAATAATCTGCCATTTTTTCTCCAGGCCTGAAATAGATTGAATTACCTGATTTCTGTCTCTGACATCAAAATGCAAGAAACACACATCAGTAGAATCTGAAAGATGTTTAACAAGCTCTTCAAGTCTTTCCTTTCTTCTTCCACAAAGGATAAGGCGATAACCATTTTTTGCCAGCAGAATGGCAGTTGATTTACCAATTCCTGATGTTGCACCTGTGATGAGAACTGTCTTCATTAGAATATATTCTATTTAAGTTGTTGAATTTAGTTAAATCCATTTCTGTGTTTATCTGCAATGGTATAAGTTGCTTCACCAATAGTATTTCTTTTTATGGTGTTTGGTGAACCTCCATGCCTAAACCTTTTGTCGCTGCCTATAAATTCATAGTCTTTTGTGCTTCCGTTTTAGAAAATAATATCTTAGAGCATGGAGATTTCATTAAAATAAAATAATGTTATATATCTGTTTTTTCAAAGGTAAAAATTATAGATTCCATTCACACAATATACAGGAATTATAGTCAGAGTGTTTTCTCAAATATTCTGTATCGCTTGTATACAACACCACCCATTTTTTCAACTTCAGCTCTCATCTTTGTATTGTTCTCCAGAATAAGATGACTGTCAATAACTTTCAAGCCTGCTTTTTTTGCTTCTTCAAGCAAGCTGATACCTAATACCGAATCAAATCCTAAATTTCGGAATGAAGGTTTTATTCCACCAAGAAGCAGATTCAATTGTTTGGTCTTTTTTTGTGATCTCAGGATATGAAAAAGTCCAAAGGGCAGGAGTTTGCCTTTGCATCTTTTAATTCCTTCACTAATATCCGGCATGGAGAGAATAAAGGCCAACAATTCTCTATTCTCATTTTCAATTACCTTAATAAACTTTGGATCAAGGATAAAAAGGTAACGATTTGCAAATTCTTTCATCTCCTTATCATTTAACGGTGAAAATGCATAGATGTCTTTGAAGGTTTCATTCAATAGTTCAAAAACCGGTTTTACATAGGGTTTTAATTGTCGACGGGATGAAAAATTAATAAGCCGGATCGAGTGATTGTTGTTTGTAACTCTGGCATGTATGTTTTTATAAAACAGAGGGAAAACTTCAGGTATCATTAATTTGTATACAATCAAATCAATCTTTTTTGTATAGCCCGCTTTTTCCATGAATCGGATCATGAACGGGAAATTACAATTGGTTGCAATTACTACAGGTTCATTGAATCCTTCTACTAAAAATCCCTGGGGATCCTTATCAGAGAATCCTAAAGGTCCAACCAGCTTTTTCATTCCGTTTTCTTTTGCCCACAATTCAATTCTGTTTATTAGGGCAAGGGCTACAGAAAAATCCTCATGAGTTTCCAGAAAACAAAATCGTCCTTCTTCTACCTGATGCATCATATTGTATTTATGCTGAATTATACCCATGATACGACCAACGATAAGTTTTTCATGTTTGGCAATCAGCATCAGGGTATCTGATGAAGAAAAGGAATCATTCTTTTTTGAATTGAAGAACTTCAGATCATCCGAGTAGATTGGAGGAACCCAGTTTGGATGACCTTTATGAATTCTATATGGTAAATTTATAAAAGACCTGAAGTCCTTTTTTGTATTTACTTCCTTAATTTCCAGGCTCATGTGGTATAATAATCAGAAAATATTGAATTTAAAGATAAAAAGAAATTTTGTCTCCTTGTTTATGTATGATTAAACCAAAAGCATTTGAGTATTTCAATACCTAAAATGTGCAGATTGTGAATACTTTAGTGTTATCAATAAATAGAAATAACAATTCAATTATTATATTTAACTTCATAGTATTATTGACCATTACTATGCTTAAATCTTTTTTCATAGTTTTTTTTTACTTCATCTCATTGTATTCTTTCGCCCAGAAAGAGAATAAAGCCTTTAATAAAATCACCACAGAAGATGGACTTTCAGCCAGTTGGGTCCGATGCATATACCAGGATAAATATGGATTTATGTGGTTTGGAACAAGTGACGGACTCAACCGATATGATGGGTATGAAATTAAAGATTATAAACCCGATGATAAAGATCCCGAAGCGATCCTGAATGGAGCAATTAATTATATAGCTGAGAGGGAAGATGGAAAATTATGGATATGTACTGAGCGCGGGGTTGATATTTTTGACCGAGACAGGGATATATTCAATGATTTTTCCTATCTGAAAGATATCAGAGTTACTTATTTGTTGCGGGATCAGGAAGATAACTATTGGTTTGCAAGTTACTCGGGTTTATTTCGTTATAATCCGGAGAAAGGCACAATGGTGAATTTTCTGCATGATCCTGAAGATCATACTACCTTAAGTAACAATTCCATTGAGATTATCTATGAGGATCATAAAGGCAATTTGTGGATTGGAACCCAGAATGGATTAAACCTATTTCATCCTGAAAATCAATCATTTACATGTTATAAACAATCCAGTGAGAAAACATCAATAGGGGGTAATTATATACAAACAATAATTGAAGACAAAGAAGGCAGATTGTGGGTTGGAAATCTTCAGGGCGGTTTGGATCTTTTTATTAATGCAAGTGAATTGCCTGAGAAAGGGATTTTTCAACATATTGTTTCGGGGAGTGTAAGTGAATTGATGATTGATAGTAGGAATCAGTTATGGATTGGCCATGGATTAGGTTTTGGATTGAATATAATGGATTTGAGTAGATTTTCCACTGAAAAGAAAAATATCGTTTATTCTTATAATTATGTTGATAATAATGCCAGAAGTCTGAGTGATGATGCAGTTTCTTCCTTATACGAAGACAAAGATGGTGGTATTTGGATAGGGACATATGCAAGAGGGGTTAATTATTATAGTCCGTGGATGAAAAAATTTACCAGCATAGAACATATTCCGGGTGAATTGCAATCTTTAAGCGATAATGTTGTGAATTACTTCCTTGAGGAAGAAGAGTATCTTTGGATAGCCACCGAAAATGGTTTGGGGCGATTCAATAAACAAACAAATTTATATAAAAATTATTTTCAGGAAGCTGGCAATTCAAAATCCCTGGGAGCAAATGGTGTCTTGTATATTTATAAGGACAGTTATGATAACATTTGGATTGGAACATGGAACGGAGGATTGAATTTATACAACAGGAAGGAGGATAATTTTGTCCGGTTTTTGCCGGATGAAGATTCAAAAGGATCTATAACAAGCAGAAATGTTTATGCAATTCTACAGGATAACAGAGGTTTTTTATGGGTGGGGACGAATGGAGGAGGTCTGAACGGGTTTAATTATGAAACAGGAACGTTTACTTATTATTTACCTGACCGCAATGATTCTTCCAGTATCTATCATAATGCAATAAATGATATTTGTGAAACTGCTAATGGTGAATTGTACTTGTCGACTTACCATTCGTTGGATAAGTTTCATTATTCTACCGGCAAGTTTTCTCATTATACTTATAACAGAGAGGACTCAACCAGTATTACAGATGGAAATCTCCTGGATATTTTTGAAGACAGCAGGCATAATTTGTGGATTGGAACAACACGGGGTTTGAATTATTTCGACAGGAAGGCTAAAACATTCATTCATTATACCATGGAGGATGGTTTACCAAGTAACACAGTGCAGGCAATACTTGAAGATAGTCACGGGCATTTATGGTTAAGCACCAACAATGGAATTTCCAAGTTTATTAAGGGTACAACCCTTCCGGATGATCCGGAATTTAAAAATTATTCTTCGGAAGATGGATTACAGGGTAATGAGTTTGTACGCCGATCTGCATTTTTAAGCAGTTCTGGCATTATGTATTTTGGAGGTACAAATGGTTACAACTATTTTTATCCCGACAGCATCATTGAAAATCCTGTTCCTCCTGAAATTGTTCTCATCGATTTTCAGTTATCAGGCAGTAAAAATCATAAGGAAATACATTCTATAAGGCAGGGAAAAGATGTGAACCTTGTTGATGAAATTGTATTGTCATACAAACAATCTGATTTTGTCATCAAATATGCAGCTTTGAATTATCTGAATTCAGAGAAAAATCAATATCAATACAAACTTGAAGGATATGAAGAGAACTGGCATAATGCTGGCTCGCAAAGAACTGCAACATACACCAATATTCAGCATGGCAGGTATACTTTTTTGGTAAAGGGAACTAACAATGATGGAGTTTGGTGTAATCAGGCCAAACGATTAAGCATTGTTGTTAAACCTCCCTGGTGGAAAACAATTGCATTCCGTATTTTCTTTGTTGTATTCATAATAGCCCTGGCAGCTCTGTTTTATAAAGTGCGATTTACATTGCTTGAAAAGCAGAAACGTCTGCTGGAAAACATGGTCAAAGAAAGAACTGCTGAATTGTCTGAAGCAAATACCCTGCTGGAAAAAAGGCAAGAGGAAATATCCCTTCAGAATGAAGAGCTCGAAAAACATAGAAATCATCTTGAGCAACTTGTTGAAAAGAGAACAGAACAATTGGAGGAGTCCCGTAAAATTGCTGAGGCATCTGATAAGCTGAAATCAGCCTTTCTTGCCAATATGTCACATGAGATCAGAACGCCAATGAACGCTATTGTCGGATTTGCATCAATGCTAAAAGAAGATGATATTAATTCTGAGGAGAAAGAGGAATTTATTGACATTATTATGAATAACAGTCAATCCTTATTGGTATTGATCAATGATATACTTGAGATCTCTCTTATTGAAGCAAATCAGCTAATTTTAAGTAAGGACCCTTTCAATGCTATTAAAATACTGGAAGAACTGGAAAGCTATTTCAAATTAAAGAATAGCAAAAAGTTGAAAATTGTTTTCGAGAACAAAAAAAAGAGAAAAGAGTTAATTCTTTTTCATGACAGAACAAGGTTCAGACAAATCGTATCCAATTTAATCAGCAACAGTTACAAATATACAGAAACAGGATCGATCAAGTTTGGATTTACTGTTTTGAAAAACGAAGTAAAATTTTATATTTCAGATACTGGTATTGGCATTAATGAAGCAGAATACCAAAGAATTTTCGATTATTTTCATAAGATCGATAAAGGAGACAACAAACTTTACAGAGGGGCAGGAATAGGCTTATCCATTTGCAATAAACTTGTTGAATTGATGGGAGGGAAAATATGGCTTGACTCAAAAATTGGGAAAGGAACTGCTTTTTATTTCACACTTCCCTATTCTGAAAAAAGGAGATCACTGCCTGTAACGATGCAAAAAGATCATGTAAAAGCAAAGTATGATTTGAAAGGGGCAACCATTCTGATTGCTGAAGATGAACCAACCAATTATCAATTAATAAATCGAATTCTTAAACCTACCGGAGCGAATATTATCTGGACAAAAAATGGAAAAGAAGCTGTTCTTTTTGTAAAAGAAAACAGTCATCTGAGGAGGCTGATTGTCCTGATGGATATCAAAATGCCAATAATGAACGGAATAACTGCTAACGAAAAAATCAAGAAGATCAACAATAAAATTCCGGTAATTGCGGTAACTGCATATGCTCAAGCCCGGGATAAGGAAGAAATACTAAAACATGACTTTGTTGATTATATAGCCAAGCCATTAGACCCTGAGAAATTGCTTAAAGCTATTTTTGATCAATTGGTTAAATAATGTCTGTGTCTTCTACATCCTTTCTCTGTGTATATAACATATGAAATAATTTACTTGTAGTAATTATTTTATTAACTTCATAATGACTGTCAGAAAATGTTTATGATCAGGACATTCGTTACTCAAATATTGCTTCTTTTTACAATAACTCTCTGCGCGCAGGAGTATACTATTCGTTTTAAACATCTTTCTTCAAAAGAAGGACTTTCTCAGAGTTGGGTAAAGTGTATTATACAGAACAGTTCAGGTTTTATATGGCTTGGAACAGCAGATGGATTGAACAAGTATGATGGATATGAATTCATTGTTTATAAACCAGAATCAAACAATGACAGGAGCATCGGAAATGTATACATAAATGATATGGTAATTAAGGATAAGGATGATTTTTATATAGCTACTGATCAGGGGATCTTTATTTATCATGCAAAAACAGATGCATTTTCAAAGTTACCTTTTCTCAAGCTTCAGGTTATCAATTGTATTTTACCAGACAATGAAAACAGTATTTGGTTTGGAACAAATGAAGGTCTTTATAAATATAATGAAACAGACAGTTCAGTTTTATCCTATTTTCATGATCCTGTACGTTTTAAACAGGTAATGACCAATCTTTTAAATAATGCGATTAAATATACCGACAAGGGTTACATCAAATTCGGTTATGAGATTATGGATAAGCTGATACAATTCTATGTCTCTGATTCAGGAATAGGGATAAGTGAATCAGATGTTGAGCATATATTTAATCCTTTCTATAAAGTTGAGAATGCAGATTCAAAATTGTATCAGGGTGCGGGAATAGGCTTGTCCATAACCAAAAACCTGGTTGAACTTATGGGTGGATATATTTGGGTTGAATCTGAACAAGAAAAAGGAACAACCTTCTATTTTGTATTGCCGTTAGCAGAAAAAAATACGAAAGATAAAGAGCCTAAAATTAAGAAAAAGCAGCAGTATAACTTTGAAAAGACAACTGTTCTTGTTGCTGAAGACGATGAAACCAATTATAGCCTGATTAAAATGATATTAAAACGTACTTCCGCTAAGTTAATAAGAGCCGCAGATGGCCAGAAGGCAGTGGAATTTATAGAAAACAATAAAGAAATACAGGGCTGTATTGTATTGATGGATATTAAGATGCCTAATATGAATGGTGTTGAAGCAATGAAGAGGATAAAAAAGATCAACAATAAAATACCTGTAATAGCTGTTACTGCTTATGTCCAGGCAACCGATAAAAGTAAATTTTTAAAATATAAGTTTGATGATTATATTTCCAAACCAATCTATGCAGAAAAATTGCTGAAATTAATTGATAAGTATTATAACATAATATAAGCAGGCATGAATCCATTATACTCTTGTTTTTTACAATGTATTAACTATTTGAAGATGAATCGATACATAGTATTCATGGTGCAAATCATTGTTTTGCCCCTGATATCCTTTTCTGCTCCGGACGATTTTCTTGTACAAGATGATACGATTTATATTCCGAACGTTTCCAGTGTACCAGTATTTGACGGAATAACAAATGACGAATGCTGGACTTCTACAAACTGGCAGACTATTGACCAGGTGTGGATTCCATACGGAGAATCTGTTTCTACGGCCGATTATACAGGAAGATATAAAGTTGTGTGGTCATCTGAAGAGAATCTTCTTTACTTTGCAGTTGAAATTGATGATGATGTTGTATCCGATGCTTATGTGCCGGGTGAGACTGCTGATATTTACAACTTCGATATGTTTGAAGTGTTTATTGATGAAGATAAATCAGGCGGTTATCACGTTTTTGATGGTACAGCTAACAATGAAACATCGCTGGGAGTAAATGCCGAAAATGCATTTGCATACCATATATTTACTGAATTTCCTGAATCCGGGCAAACAAATACCGTATTCCGGGTGGAAGACCTTGGAGGTACCGGTTGGGCAAATGCCGAACATCCCATTTACAATGATCATTTTCCTGAATTTATTCTGCGCAGGGAAGGAACAATATCAACATGGGAATTTTCATTAATTGTATACGATGATACTTATTCGGATGACAATATCGAAGGATCGCGTATAACATTAACTCCGAACAAAGTTATGGGCCTGTCACTGGCATACAATGACGATGATGAACCGGATGTGGATCCGGCGTTGACCGAACGCGACAATTTTTTTGGTTCTGTAGCTGTTTCGGAAGCGGCATATAATGATCACTGGAAGAATGCTGACGATTTTGGACCGGTTAAACTGACAGGTTCACCTGTATTAATCGGTCAGGTCGAAAGAAATGTATCCAACTTAAAAATTATACCCAATCCTTTTGAAGATTTTTTTCAAATCATTTTCAATAGTCAGTATACAGGTATGCTGAAAATCAAAATTTTTAATGAAGAGGGAAAGGAAGTGTATAACACGAATGAATTCAAGGTTGCCCATGTGTTTGACCATGATTTTTCATACCATTTTATACCGGGTATGTATTTTCTTATGGTGAATGCCGGCGATGAATCAGTGACACAAAAAGTAATAGTATCACGTTAAAATGATCTCGGTTAATATCTGAAAATGGTATGTCTTTTTTATTTGCTTTTCACCCAGTTGACTATTTCATCGGAAAGGGGATTTGTCTTTGATCCGTAATGTTTAACCACCTGACCATTTTCATTAACCAGGAATTTATTGAAGTTCCAGGATATTTTTGCATCAAGCACTCCATTTTCAGATTTATTCGTAAGCCATTGGTACAATGGATGAATTTCTTTTCCTTTTACGGAGATTTTTTCCATCATAGGAAATGTAACTCCATAATTCACCTGGCAGAAAGATGCAATTTCATCGTTGGTACCCGGCTCCTGGTTCATAAAATTATTTGCCGGGAATCCTATTATGGTAAAATCTTTTCCTCCATAGATCTCATAAAGTTTCTGCAGATCAGCGTACTGAGGAGTAAAACCACATTTGGAGGCCGTATTCACAATCAGGACTTTTTTACCTTTCAATTGTGCCAGATCATATTCTTCTCCATATAAAGTTTTAACTTTAAAATCATACAATGATTTTGTTTGAGCAAATGAGGATATTGTCATTATCGATCCAATTAGTATAATAATTAATTTTTTCATTGTTTAAAGACATTAAATTATTTACTAAACAAATAATTCAAAAAAAAGTTTTCATACTGTATACAATTAATTTACTTATTAATCAGGTTTTTTATGCACCTTTAGGATATTATTCTTCACTGGAAGACCATTACTTTGTTAAAAATAGTTCTATGAAAAGAAAAATTCATATTGCATTGTCATTATTATTAATTACCGGAACAATATTAGTGAACGCACAGATTCTTTATGATCCTGTTATAGAAATTGTTGATCAGGGATTTAACTTTATTGAAGGTCCTGTATGGAAAGACGGAGTTGGTTTGTTGTTCAGCGATATTCCGGAAAGCAAGATATATGTCTGGACTCCACAATCAGGTTCAAATGAATATCTGACACCTACAGGCAAATCAAACGGACTGGCAATTGATGCTGAAGGCAATCTCATTATGTGTCAGCATTTTGATCGTCAGGTGGGCAAATATGTTGAAGGTGTTGGAATTGAGGCTCTTGCAACGCATTACGATGGGAAAAGACTGAACAGTCCGAACGATCTGGCGATAAAATCAGATGGTTCCATATTTTTTACCGATCCTCCGTTTGGTTTGAATGATGAAGGCGGAACATCAGAATTGGGGTATTCAGGGATCTATCGGTTATCCCCTGAAGGCAATTTACAATTGCTCGACAATACGCTGAATTACCCGAATGGCATTGCCTTTTCTCCTGATGAAAGCAAATTGTATGTTACCGAATCGGATGTGGCGGATATTTATGTATGGGATGTGGTAGATGATACTACAATTGCCAATAAAACATTGTTTTATAATATTAATGGTCAGTGGGGTGACGGTATGAAGATTGACGAAGATGGATATTTGTACGTTACAGGTCCCGTTGGTGTCCGGATATTTTCTCCGGATGGAAGTTTAATCAATACGGTTCCTGTAACCATTGGCAATTCGGCATCGAACTGCAACTGGGGTCCTGAAGACGAACCGACGCTTTATGTAACATCGAACAATACTTTGTTTAAAATAACAAATAAGCCGGAAGATCCTAATGCTTTGGATATGCCTGATCAGGAAACTCAAGCTAACCTTAAACTTTTGGTGCCAAGACCCAATCCGTTCAATACAACAACCACAATTCCCTTCTGCCTTGATGATTATAAAAGGATTTATCTTTCAGTAATTGATATGAATGGGAAGGACATCGTTACACTGGCTGATGGCAGTTACAGAAACGGATGGCACGAGGTGAACTGGAACACAAGTGAACTCGAAAATGGCATTTATATTATCGTATTGCAAACAGAAAATAACCTGGTTTTGCAAAAATGCCTGAAGTAGGAAAATAATTACTAAGCCTTGTTATAATTTCGGATTTCGGATGTCGGATTTCGGATTATAGATTTCTGATTTCTAATGTTTTTGTTTGGCTGTTTTACCTGATGCTGTGAAAATAGCGGTAAGCTCGTCTGCCTCTTTTAGCAGTATATTTAATTTCTTTTTATTTAAAAGTTTTGCGTCCTTAATTAGTTCAAGCCAGAAAAGAGTTTCATCACATTCTTCTTCGGCAATGGTAATTTTAAAAATAAAATCTGCATTGCTTCTTGCTCTGCAGGCTGAACGATAATTAGCTGCCACCGAAGTACCTGAACGAATTATCTGATTACCAACTGTATGTCTAGCTTTTGTACTAGGTAGTTCTTCAACAAGTTTAATTATTTCCAGTGCAAATTGTTTGGTTCTTTTCTTGAGTTCTTCTTTTGTCATTTTTGCTTGTTCCTAACGTCCATTTACATTCAGATTTACATTCTCATTGAAAATTATGGATCCGCAATCACAAATCCGCAATCACAAATCCGAATTCCGAAATTTAATTGAAGATATAGACATATTTCATCAATAGCATGTGATCTTAACTAAGTAATTCAAGCCTTTCTTATCGTATCAATAAATGCTTTGATGTTTTCCGTCTTAACACCGGGAGGCATTCCTCCGCCGCAGGAGTATATAACCCTTGATCGGTCTTTAATTCCATCAATAAGAGCTTTTGTGGCTTTTTTAACATCATCCGGGGTTCCGCCTGCAAGTACGTCGCGGGGTGGAATATTTCCCAACATGGTAACTTTGTACTCTGTAAGTTCTTTTAGTTCGTTAAGGTCAGACTCAAACTCCATATTAAAAATATTGATCCCGATTTCCGGAAGATACGTAACGGAGGAAGCATAACCGGCATCGTTGTGGAAGAATTTGATGCTAACATCTTTGTTATACAGACGCTTGAGATAGGGGAGGCCAAACTCTTTAAATTCTTCTTCACCGATGAATCCAATGATATCATCAAGCATCATGATCCCGTCAATGCTGGGAAATGTTTGCTTTTGTAAATCATGCCAGGTATCCAGGTAATTTGTGATATTGGTCAGCAGTTGATGCGTTTCATCGGGATTTGTCATCATGGTGGTTAAAAACTCCGTGGTTCCCATGAGGTATGATGCGATATTCAACGGACCTCTTGATACTGAAAACCGTATTTTGTAGCCGATAGCTTCAATTTTCTTTTGATTTAATTTCAGCCTGTTTAGAATAAAGGGAGCAAGACCATCTGTTTCGGGATTCGGAGCAGGCATATTGGCAATATCTTCAACCGAATGAATGGTTTTGTGTGCGTGTGGAAATTCATTGACGGGAAAAACTCCGCGTGAACCAAAGGCAGAGGGTTCACTGCACATACCGTATTCCGACCAAAAGGAAGGGAAGTACATCACATCGGGAAATGTGTCGATGGCTTTTTTGTTGGCTTCAAACCACAATTCATCGCTTGAAAAATAATCCATGATTGTCATACCCGCCCAGTTTGGCAACCATGGACAATCGATTATAAAACCAATCGGGAGAGGATCAAGGATTTTTCCGTTAACAATATCTTTCAGATTGTTCCACTGTTTGTCTGTCATAAAATGAATTTTTTGTTAAAAAGGATTAAAGATAATAATTCATTAGGTGTTTAAAAATACAAAGTTAAGCATTAATAATCGGTTGTGTAATAGTAAGTGAGTTTGAGGTTACTATGTGCATTTCAGATAGTAGGGACGTAGCATGCTACGTCCCTACAATCCGTATTAACACTTTTTTTCGGGTGTCCCTATATTTTTTCTCTTGTGAAATATTCATCTTTATCCCATTTTGAGGGGTTCTGAATTATGTAATCTTTAATTTTTCGATATTCAATTTGATTTTTAATAATTCTGTCGTAAAATCTTGGTTGCCAGGCAAAGTATGATAAATGATTTCTATTACACCATCTGGTAACAGCTGATTTAAATGAACGAATAATAGCAGATAGCGTTCCGGATTTTGGTGAAATGGATGACATATATTCACCTTTCTTCATTTTGGATTGCATAGGGACGTAGCATGCTACGTCCCTACATTCCGTATCAACATTGTTTTTTAAATTATTCATTCCATTCCCGATGTATATTATACCATGTATATGGTTTGGCATTATGATGTATTCACCTAATCGTACAAAGGGGAAATGTTCTGCTATTAACGTCCAATAGAATTCAACCATTTTTCCAATCTCTGACTGATGCATTTTGCCATTCATGATTTTACCGAAATAAAATTCTTTTCTTTGAGTGCATATAGTAACGAAATATACACCAGGACTTGAATAATTGTGATTTCTTTTTCGTATAATTTTTCTTTCTTTCATTTTTGATTGCCAATAACGTTAGAGACAGATGTTTTTATTTTTATTGAGGTCACAAAGAATTGTGATCCAGCATTTTTTCATATAAATTATTCAGTTAAGCCTGAGGGAAGAGCATTCAAGGTATCTATTTATGCCCATGAACAACTGTATTTATTTAAGTGTGCCAATTTACATCTACCAGCTTCCTCCGGCACCACCTCCACCGAATCCACCTCCGCCAAAACCTCCGAAACCTCCGCCACCGAAACTGCCGCTTCCCGAAGAGAAATTACCCCAGCTACTTTTGCGACTTGATCCTGAACCTAACATGGTGAGAAGAAGCCAGAACGGTAAACTTTTTCCTATGGAATTTCTTCTTATTCTGTTTGCACGGCCAAAAATTGTCAAAAAAAGAATGAACGTGATGAACAAGCCAACAAATGGACCTATAGCATCTTTTTTAGCAGCTCGTTCATTATATTCTTTGGCTGTGAATTCTCCAAGACTGAGTTTCATTAAAACAGATATGCCTTTGTTGATGCCTTCAAAATAATTGCCTTGCCGGAACGACGGCAGTACTTCATTTTCAACTATTCTTTTAGCAATAGCGTCAGGGATTACTCCTTCAAGTCCATATCCTGTGGCAATGTACACTTCACCTTTTTCATCCGGTGTTTTTTCTTTAATCAGAAATACAATTCCGTTATCAAATCCTTTTTGTCCCACACCCCATTGATGACCTATCTCTGTTGCCACCATAGCTTTGTCTTCGCCATTGAGTGTTTTCAGGATTACTACCACGATCTGTGTAGAAGTTTTGTTGTTAAAATCAATCAATGTACTTTCTAACTGACTTGCTTCATTGGTGGAAAGCATTCCTGCAAGATCGTTTACAAGACGGGGAGGGGATGGTTTTTCAGGGATCCGGACGGCTAAAGAACCAAGAATGTTCGAACTCAATATAAGCAGTATCAGGAAGTGTTTTTTCATAGCAGTTAGTTTTTTCCAAATGATATTTCATCCGGTAATTCATTTACGTCGTCTGTTTGGTAGGGAAAATATTCCTGAAGCGCTTTGCCGGCCATCTCAATTCCTTTTGTCAATCCTTCGGCAAATTTACCATCTGCGAAAGCAGAAGCTATTTCATCTTTAATAGTATCCCAAAAATCATCAGGAGTAACGGCATTGATCCCTGCATCACCCAGGATGGCGAATTTCTTATCCATAACTGCCAGATAAAATAAAACTCCGTTACGTTTCTCTGTTTTGTGCATATTTAGTTTTTCAAACAAATGCGAAGCACGATCCAATACATCTTCCGAACACCTGTTCTCAAGATGCACTCGTATTTCTCCCGATGTATCTTTCTCAGCAGATCTTATGGCTTCCAATATGCTGTTTTTTTCATCCTGATTGAAAATATTTTCTGCTTTTATCATAGGGCAATTGAATTAGAATTCTACAGTGGGTGCGACTTCTGTGCCTTCCTGGGCTTCAAAGAAGGGCAACTCAGGAAATTTGAAAATGATATTTCTCGGAAACATCTTAATATACCTGTTATAATTTCCAACTACTTCATTGTAGCGCATTCTTTCCACAGCAATCCTGTTTTCAGTGCCTTCAAGTTGTGCCTGCAATTCAAGAAAGTTTTGATTTGCCTTCAGATCAGGATATCTTTCGACAACAACCATTAATCTTGACAGAGCAGAAGACAATCCATCCTGTGCCTGCTGAAACTGGCTGAACGTATTGGCATCCAGGTTATTGGCGTCAATATTTACTGAAGTAGCTTTGGCCCTGGCTTCAATCACCTGAGTGAGTGTTTCTTTTTCAAAATCGGCATATCCTTTTACCGTATTGACAAGATTCGGGATAAGATCTGCCCGCCGCTGATAGACATTTTCAACATTCGACCACTGTTGCTCAACAGTGACCTTACGGTTCATCATATTGTTGTAATTCGCTTTATAATACAGAAATCCTATAATGCCAAGGAATATGATAACTCCTATGAGGGCTGCAAGAATGATTAATGCAATGTTTGATTTTTTCATAGTAAATATTTTTCTTGTAAATATAAAGTATTCCCTTTTAACCTATGTAGCGTGAGTACAAATTCCTGGTGACGAATCGGCAAGTTGAATGTTTTTATCGGTCAATGTAAAAACCGGCCGGGTTTTCCCGGCCGGTCTCATCCATGATGCGTTAATCGAAAACTAATTTTGACTAACACCAGTACATAAATCGCTATGATTTATGATAGCACCTTTTTTTATTATTCTATCAATTCAAACCTGTAGTTGTCAATGCAAAGATTAATATCAGCCGGACCGCCATCCCAGTTAATTCCCCATTCCTGCGTAAAGGTTGACATATCATTCATTACACCTGTACCTGCTCCATCGGCATCATGAAAATCCGTCAGAGGGATGGTCACTGTCATCCAGTTCGGTGTTTTGTAAGGTTCACCGCTTTCAACCCAGGGCTGGTAATGGTACCAGAAATCTCCTTCGGTTTCACTCTGGAACCTGAATCGTATTCTTCCTGCAGGTATAGGATCGATGATCCTGATGTCTACTTTCACAACATAGCTGCTTACATTTGTTCCGACAATATCACCAGGCATTGTACCTCCATCACTATTTTGGGCTGCAAACGTTATCCATCCGTCCTGATTAACCAAATTCACCCTTAAGTAATTTGATCCGTCCAGCGACAGAGTCGGATCATTTTCAATTGTTCCGCCGTTATTCCATCCCGGATTTTTTGTATCGAAATCAAAAATGATCAGGTCAGGATCTACCACCGGATCGACGGTAACAAAAGTAATTTCCGGTGATTCCACGTATTCTCCTTCATCCGTAATGAAGATAATGGTTCCCGGTCCCTGTTGCACTGCGAGAGGAACATATACTTGCAGAATGGTATCGTTTTTCAGTCCGAACATGGTGGCATACAGATCGACCGGAAAAATGACCTCCGTAAATACATCCATGTTATACCCCTTAATGGCAATCATTTGGCCGGGCGATGCTACGGAGGGCATATCGGTGATCTCCGGAGCAAGCGCCGGCGTTATGGTTAACAATTGCGTGGAAACAACCTCACTACTGTTGGTAGTAATCAGGGTGACAGCACCTGACAGGCTTCCTGCAGGTACGGTAGCTGTAATTTCGGTATCGGTTCCTCCCGACACCTGTGCTTCCTTATCACCGGTAAATCTGACAGCAGCAACGATATCGAGGTCAGTTCCTGTAATGGTGATATCTTCTTTCGTCAGCAAACTTAACGGAGTAATATCGGTTATGGTTGGCAATACCAGCGATATGGCATCGTCTGAAACAACTGAAACACCTGCTACAGTAGTAAATGTTACTACATCTTCCAGTGCATCTTCGGGAACCGTAACAGTAAGTTCCGTGGTACTTCCGCTGACAATGGAACCTTCCGAACCCCCGCCAAAAGTTACGGTATTTACCAGGTCAAGGTTGGTACCAGTAACTGTAATATCCTGACCTGTTTTTGCCGGATCGGGTGAAATGCCTGTTATCGCAGGATCGATCATTGTAAGTTCTTCAGGAGCGGCAACCAGGATTCCTGATGCAGGGATCATACTTACGGGACCGGCTACAGCATTTATAGGTACTTCAACAACAATCTGGGTGGCACTGATGCTCTCAAAACTAATTACTTTTTTGGTTATGCTGAATTCAATCTGCGTAGTCAGATCAAGATCGGTGCCGGTTATTGTAAGGTTGGTACCTGGTTTTACAGGATTTGGAGTCATGGAAGTAACTGCCGGAGCAGCAACGATCAGTTCCATATCCGATTCAACCGTCAATGGAATGGTATCTCCGTTGGATAGTGTGATCACCCCGGTCTGTGCCTTGAGTGGCACTGCAACCTCTATTTCAGTTTTTGTATGACTTACAAACTCAGTAACAGATACTTTATCCGTAAAGATCACCTCGTTTACCAGGTTAAAATAATCCCCTTGTATGGAAATGATATCTCCCGGTCTTACACTTGACGGAACAATGGTATCAATGGTAATAGGTTCCGAGATCACCAGCATGGTCTTGGGATAAATGTCCCCGTCACTGGTACGCAGCAATACATATCCGTCAACCGTTTCTTCAGGAACAGTCAGGGTGATCAGTTCCGAAGTGTATGTCGTAAACGAAGTGATTTCAATATTATCAGGAAGAACAATGGTATTTACCTTATTCAGGTTATTCCCGATAAATTTAAGTTCTCCGCCCCTGAGAGCAGGAGAGGGGCCCCAGCTCAGGAGTTCTACCGCATCACTTTCATCCTTTTTACACGAATTCAGCATGAGTCCTGTAACCAGGATAAGCAATGAGATGAATGCCGTAATTTTATTTCTTATTATAAACATACTATCTGTTTTTATTTAGGTACAATACGCAAATTGTCAATATTTATATTTATATCTTCAGGACCGGTATCACCACTGAAAATTAACAAACAGACATTGGTAAGTTCACTCAGATTATCAATTTGTGATGCACCACCGTCCTTATCGTATTTAAAATCAGTCAAAGGTATCGAAATGGTTTCCCATCCATCAGTGGAATAAGCACCATCCTGCCATGGTCGCCACCAGGCCTGAGTCGAAATGTCATGAAAATGATCTGAGAATCCATTATTGTCTTCATAAATAGAAAACCAAATACGCATTGTAAACTGAGTCCATTCATTCGGAACATTCACCTCAAAACGAAAATCAAGATTGTATATACTGCCTTCCGCCACAGGAACATTGCCTCTTTTGTTTTTTGCAATGTAGAAACATGCCAGAGGATTTTGCCATGACCAGGCTTCAAGTCCCAGATATCGAAGCATAAGAAAATTACCGGAACAAGGATTCAAATCAGGAGCAGAATCGGCGTAGGCTACTTCACCCGTCCAATTTTCACAAGTGTACATATCCGTTTCAAAGTCAAGCAATATATTTCGATTGTCCCTGAACAAAAAGGATGAAGTGACAGAACCAAAATTGGTGGTTACAGTAATGTTTCCTGTGGAAGTACCTTCGGGAACTACCACATGAAGTTCTGTTTTTTCAATTTCATCAACGACCGCTTCCAGTTGTTCCTCCCCGAAAGTAACCAGGATAGGTTCAAAGAAATAATCTCCGTAAAGCACGGCAATATCTCCATCCTCAACATATTCGGATTTAATGGATGAGAGCAGAGGTCCCGGAATATCCACCCTGAAATCGTATTCCAATACATACCCGTCGCTGAAAACAAGGGTCATTTTGTTGTTAATTTCCGTAGGTGGTGTATTCGGTACATCTACAAGTATACTTTGACTGGTAACATACGTAGGTGTTACGAACGCTTCCTGGTCATTAAACCAGATCTCTCTTACGCCGCTAAGGTTGTCTCCTACGATGGCTATCAGATCGCCCATGTAGGCAGCTACAAGCAGGGAATCCGATTGTGCAGGATTGGTAACCCTGACATAGTATATCACAGGGGTTCCCCCGTTGGGAAGATCGTCTTCCGAACAGGATATTGACAGTACTCCCGCCATGATACCCGGTATGATCAGGAGCAGTATATATTTCATGAATGCTTTCATATTCTTGTGTATTAATAATTTCACATTATTCGAATTCATAGTCTACAGCATCTTCCAGAAACAAAGGATTAATGATCACTTCTGCCTCAGGAATGGGTAAAAACATATCTGATTCATAGACTACAATTGGAGAAATAGCTTCTGTTTCCAATTCCCAGGCTTCCCATGTATTAGGATCTTCAACTTCGTCATTTCTGGAAAAACCGTAGTGTCTTACTTGTGAATTCAGATATGCAATTGCCTCATTATTATCACGATAATAGAAACGTTTGATATCAAACCAGAACATGCTTTCCAGTGCAAATTCAACCCTTCTTTCATTGAAGATATCCATAAATGTAAGACTTGTTTTGGGATCAAGTCCGGCACGTTCGCGAATGGCATTGAAATACCCGAGAGCTGTTTCGTCAGTTGTTTCCGGACCGGCACCAAGTGAGGCTTCTGCATAGATCAGGTATACATCGGCAAGACGAAGCAGGTATACATTGTTTGCGGCGTCCTGGTCGATACCCACCTGACCGTTTACATCGGCTGATTTACCAATTACATATTTTTTCAGATGATTTAATACTTCATTTGCTGATTCTATATTGTTCGTTGGATTTACAGGATCCGGAACTTCAAAATAATAGGTATATCCTCCATCCTCTTTGTTGAGTTCCGGATACTCATCACCCAGGGTCATATAAATTTCTTTTCTTCTCAGATCTCCAGGTTCAACAACCAGTTGAAAGTCAACTGTGCAACCTTTGCCACCTCCCCATTGCTGATCGGCAATAATACTGCTGCGTGCCCAGTTGGCATTCCTGCTGTTCCCTGTAGCATAACCGGCTTTGATCCATTGCATGGCAAACAGGGATTCGGAATTGTTGTCATTTTCCACCTTGAACAAATCGCTATAAACAGGCATTAGTGTCAATCCGCTGTTTTCAATTACATCCTGAGCATATTGTTTTGCCAGATCAAAATACTGACCGGAATTCGGATCTGTCAGATCCTGGGCCATGGTGAGGTACAATTTGGCAATCAGTCCCTTGGCTGACCACTGTGTTATGCGACCAGGCTCACTTTCGTCGGGTCTGATGTTTTCAATGGCAAATTCAAGATCACGCCTGATGAATTCATATACGCTGGAGCGTGTGTTTTTCGGAAGCATCATATCGTTGGTCACTACCAGTTCGGTTGAATTTTCCACAATGGGCACCTCGCCCCAGAATTCAGCCAGGATATAGTATGCCATAGCCCTGACAAATCGTGCTTCGGCAAGGGCCTGGTTTACGATCTCTTCCGAGACATTTTCAAGTGCGATCCGGGGCATATCATTGATTATGGAGTTTGCATAGGACACAACGCGGAAAAGACCTTTCCAGCCATTTGATAAATAAGAGTTTCCTGCATTGAAAGACAAATAAAAGAATTGTCCTTCCTGATCGTATGTGTAAAACATATTTCCTGACATACAATCTCCAGCCAGCCAGAAAAACTTGTCGTTGAAATTGAACCAGGGATACCCGTAAAGGGATGCAGTACCTGATCTGATTTCTGTTTCGGTCCTGTAGTATTCGTCTGCCACCAGCCTGTCCTCGGGAGTCAGTTCAAGAAAATCCTCGCAGGCACCAAGGATACCAACGATGGCAAGCAATACGATATATTTTATTGTCCTTTTCATATCTTTCATGTTTACATTCATTGTAGTGTATTCTTATCAGTGACTAGAAATCAACATCCAATCCGAATGAAAAGATCCTCGGTGAAGGATATCGTCCCATATCAAAATTCTGTCTTCGTGCATCCTGGTTGAATGCCCCGATTTCAGGATCATAACCGGAATATTTGGTGAAGGTATACACGTTTTGAGCATTAATATAAATTCTTACTCTGTCAATGAACAGCTTTCTTGTCCACTCAGAAGGCAGTGTATACCCCAAAATAATATTCTGAATACGCAAATAGGTACCGTCCTCAATAAAGCGATCGGACATACGGTTGTTCCGGTTTACATCGTTGGTTGAAAAACGAGGCATGTCTGTTCCTGGATTGGCAAATATCAGGTTAGCCGGATCATCAGGATCTCCTGCCGGATCAATCGTTGTGGTTCTTGCCCTGTTTGTTACAGTGGCTGCCTGATTGCTCCACAAACTGGTCATTCCCTCAATTTCAACCCTTGAATAATTCAGAATATCCGCACCGTAGGAACCAATGATGTTTATTGATAATTCGAGGGGTCCGTAATTGAACGAGTTATTGAAACCATAGGTGAAGTCAGGATTAGGATTTCCGATAACGGTACGATCATCCGTGTTGATTACACCATCGCCGTTCAGATCCCTGAATTTAATATCTCCGATCCAAACGCCGGTGTTGTAATCTACAAGGTTTAATCCATTCGGATTTTCTTCTGTAACTGTGGCGGGGTCCTGAACCTGAACCGGACTATCCAGAATATCCTGCTGATCGGTGAAAAGGCCATCGGTAACGTAACCGTAATACACGCCAATGGGTTTGCCTGCAGTTGTCATAGTTACGTTTTGGAATTCAGAATACCAGTAAAGTCCTTCCCAATAGATCTTAGTTTCTTCATCCAGCTCTTTTACCTTATTTCTGTTCAGGGAGAAGGTAAGGTCTGTTCTCCAGTTAAATTTGGACTTGGTAATGTTGTGTGTTGTCAGGCTTAACTCGATTCCTTTGTTCTCCATTTTTCCGACATTCACGTAAGGCAGGGCCACATCTTCCCACGGATTGGGTCCGCCAATATAAGTTGGTGCAGAAAGCCTCAGCAACATATCTTTGGTTTGTTTGTTGTATAAATCGACAGTAAAATCGATCTTACCTTGTATTAGTGACATGTCCAGTCCGATATTGTACATTTCTGTAGTTTCCCATTTCAGTTCCGGATTTGCTATCTTTTCCATACGGTAAGCCGTACCAAATTCAGAGTCAGTTTGAGTAAGGGATGAGCCGTACAGGTAACTTTCATTCGGGTGGTTGCCGACCATACCGTAACCAAGACGGAGTTTCAGATTTCTTACAAAAGAAACATTTTCCATGAAGCTTTCATTACTGATCCGCCATGCAAGAGAACCTGAAGGAAAATACCCCCATTTGTTTTCCGGTCCGAATTTGGATGAGCCATCGGCCCTTAACGTAAATGTGGCAAGGTAACGATCGTCGTAATTGTAATTCAACCTGCCAAAATAGGACATTTTCGATGACGGGTCTTTCCATCCGTTGGTTATGTTGGTGGTATTGTCTCCCTGGCTTAAGACATGAATTTCATTGGATGCAAAATTTTCTTTGGTTACTTCCACACGCTCCCACAACGATTTTTGAGTTTCGGAAAACAATTGTATGGTTAAATTGTGCTTCTCTGCAAAAGTTAAATCGTAAGTAAGCGTATTGATCCAGATCCAGAAGAAACTATGCTCGTTGCGTTGCTTCATTTTGTTTACATCGTTGGTAATGGCACCAAACTGGTAGGTCGGGTGGAAGGCCACGTTGATAAGGTTGCTGTTGTCCAGGCCAAGTTCTGTTTTGAAGGTAAGGTTTTTAATGATCTCTGCGTTGGCATATACATTTCCGAACACCCTCTCCCTGTTCAGTGTGTTGTTCCTGATAAGAGCAAGTGCCACCGGATTGTAATTCGATCCGGCATAAGTAACATCAGGTCCTGCATATTCTCCGTCCATATTGCGGACAGGAATGTCGGGCTGCATTTTCAGTGCATTCATAATTACACCGTCGCCGCCGTCATTCAACGTGATCACTTCATTTGTTTTGGCATACGTTATTACACCGCCCACTCTTAACCAGTCTCTTATCTGGCCGTTCAGATTTAGTCGTCCGGTTACCCTTTTGAATCCGGATCCAATAATGATACCGTCCTGATCGTAGTAACTACCTGTAACCGCATAATCAAATTTTTCCAGTCCGCCGGTTACCGAGATCTGGTGACTCTGACTCCATGCATTTCTGAATACTTCATCCTGCCAGTCAGTGCCTGGACCAAGCAGACTTGGGTCCAGGTATCTATCAGATACGTCATTTGTACGATTTAATTCGTCCATGATCTGTGTCTGGTATTCTGCATATTCCGGAAGATCCATCATGTCGAGTTTTTTCGGCATGGTCTGAAGTGCAAAGAATGTATTGTAAGAGACTTTTGCCGTACCTGCTTCTCCTTTCTTGGTCGTTATCAACACCACACCATTGGCAGCCTGAGAACCGTAAATTGCAGATGCAGAGGCATCTTTCAGTACTTCAATATTAACAATGTCGTTCGGGTTGATCGTCGAAAGAGGGTTTACCCTGTTCTGACCGTTAGCTCCTCCGGCCCAGTCGAATCCCGAAACTTCGGTCCCTTGTCCCTGGAAAGGAATACCATCGATCACATACAGAGGTTCGTTCGATCCCGTGATAGAACTGGCTCCACGAATGCGAATGGTAAGAGCTCCTCCGGGTTGCCCTGAATTCTGCATTACCTGGACACCGGCAATACGTCCCTGCAAAGCCTGGTCGATGTTGGTGGCAACGGTGCTCCTCAGAGTTTCTTCAGAGACAGAAGCAACCGAACCTGTCAGGTCACTTCTTTTCATGGTTCCGTACCCGATAACAACCACCTGATCAAGTTCCAGTATATCTTCCGTAAGATTCACATCAATTGTTGTCTGATCACCAACTACAATTTCTTCAGATAAAAAGCCTACAAAAGAAAAAGCTATAACAGATTCTTTACCGGCAACAATTATTGAATAATTTCCATCAAGGTCGGTTACTGTGCCGTTCTGAGTGCCTTTTTCAACGACATTTACTCCCGGTAAGGGCGAATTATCAGTTGCTGACAGGATTTTACCGGTAACTGTCACACCCTGTAAAACAAGCTTTTTTGCAGCAGGTTTAATAACCACCAGGTTGTTTTCAAGGATCGTAAATTCAATGTCTGCATCTGCCAAAGCCCTGCTAAGGACTTCTTCAATGCCATCATTTTTTGCATTTACAGTAACCCTTTTGTTTTCAATGGTTTCATTTCTGTATAAAAACCTGTAATCGCTCTGGTTCTCAATCTCTTTAAATATTTCCTCGATAGAAACATCCTTAAAATTAAAATTGAGTTTCGAACCGCCGGTAATTCCTGCAGCTTGCACCTGCAAAGAGCCTAATATCATCAAAACTACTATCAGTTTCATGATAAGAGGCAGATTTCCTGCATACCTGATAATTTTCCGTATGCGATGAATAATCCAGTTGTTCATACTTTCATAGTGTTAAGGTTATTAGTAATTTTTTTCATGTATGCGTAAGGGATTCTTTGAATAAGTTAGTTCCTATTATGAATTACTATGTAGTTCTTATCAATAGTGTATTCAAAAGGTGTTGCCAGTTTCAGGGCATTCAACGCCTGCTCAAGGGTTTCTTTTTCAAATGCACCGGTATACCTGTAGTCTTTTAGATCTTCATCTTTAAGCAAAATTTCTACGTTATACCACCTTTCCATTTTTATCAGGATATCTTCAAATCGTTCTTTGCTGAATACAAGTTTGTTGTCTTTCCATGAGGTAATAATATCCGTATTGATTTCTCCGGTAATTTTGATTTCATCAACCCGGGCAGGCTTGATTTTTTCAGGTAATTTTTTCTGGAGCAGAGAAAGTTTATGAGAGGATTTGGAGAATGTGGCTTTTTGATTTGGTTTTAATGTAAGTTGTTGTTTTTGATTTGATCCGAATTTTTTGGCTTCAATTTCAATTGAACCTGTAACAAGAGTGGTTTCAATTGTATTCTCTTCCGGGTATGATTTCACATTGAACTGCGTCCCCAGAACTTTAATATCTATCTCATTGGTTTTTACATAAAAAGGTCTTTCTTTATCACGTTCAACATCGAAAAATGCTTCTCCTTCGAGAAAGGTCTCACGTTTCTCGTTTCCGAACTTGTCCGGATATTTTAAGGTGCTGCCGGCATTCAACCAAACCTGGGTGCCATCGGTAAGCATAAGTTTGGTTTTGGAACCAAGAGGTGTTGTCAGCTCGTTGTATGAAGTTTTTTCAGGAATTGGAGTATAATTTAACCTGTAAATAAAAAAGGAAGCAATAGCAAAACCGAATATGAAAATAGCAGCATACTTTAGCATGGAAAGGAAAACCTTGATTTTCTTTGATCCTGGTTCATCATAAAGTGAGGACTTTTTGTTGAAATCCCCATTCCTCGTGATCTGTTTCTCTATCTTTTTGAACAGATCAGATGATTTTATTTTTTTTGAATTGCTTTCTGATTCATCCCAGTAACGATAGAACCATGCCTTAATTTCATCTTCATGCATGTTATGGTTGACAGACTGGTAGATAAAATCAAGTTCTTCACCGGATAAATTATTGTTTAGAAATTTATCAAGAAGATCTTTAATGTTTTTTCCTCTCATTGAAAAAGGGTTAATAATTTCATTACAGCCTGATGGGATTTTTCCGTGAAGGCGGATTCTTTCAGATCATAATTTAGAACAATTCCAAATTAAATCTGATCACGGAATTGAAGCTCCTCGCCGCTTGCGGCGAGTAATCTTCGATCCTTTTTTTGTTTATTATTTTTGTGCTCGCTAACCCTGCAGTGCTCCGTCGCTATAGCTATGGCGCAAGCGACAAGCTACGGGGAACCGAGTTTACGAGTTCGGCCCAGCCTGCCATCCACAGGCTGGTAAACCGGCTGGCAGGGAAGCCAATGCGCTCGCAGGATTCAGCAGAAAACAATTACTCAATACGAAACAGTTGTATATTTTTCACGGAGACTTTCCCGGAAAAAATCAAGGGATTTTCTGATCTGAGTGTCAACAGTATTTTCAGAGATTTGAAGCTTTTGTGCAATTTTCCTGTAAGTATATCCTTCATTCCTGCTTAACAGGAATATTTCTTTTCTTCTTTCCGGGAGTTTTGAAATCAACTCAAGATAAAAGGCATTCAGTTCACTAAAATCCAGGTTGCGTTCGAGATTGTCTTCCAGCCTTTCGGCGCATTCCTGAATATACTCCCTGTAAAATCTCTCATTGATTCTTATTCGAAAGATATTGTATATTTTATTCCGGGCTATTTTAAAGAGATAACCACTGACTGAATAATTTTCATCGAGTTTATACCGCATCTCCCAAAGTTTCAAAAAAGTATCCTGCACCAGTCCTTCAGCTTCCTGCTTCGATTGAAGCATCTTATAACTAAAATTAAAAAGTTTTTTGTTGTATTTGTGGTACAATTTTTCGAAAGCCGGATCATCGCCAGCTTTAAGCCGGCACACCCATCGTTTATCCTGCAGATTGATCATTGAAACTTCAGATTTAGTTTAGAGAGGGTCGATTGATACAGCAATAATATTATTTTGCGCGCAATAAACAAAATTTTGATGAAGAGAATTCATAAGGTGGCTTGCAGAACAATTCATTATGAAGTGTTTATTGCAGGAACTATTTCTTAACCGGTCACAGATTGAAACGAGGCTATTTAGAAAGGTCTTTTTGATGTCATTCTGAGCAGAGTCGAAGAACGTATACATAAGACATACAGCACATTTCGACCTCTCACTGTTAACTTTAATGTGGGATAAAAAATAACTTCTCAACTCTAAACTCAATATCCAACGCCCAATGTTCAATTTCCAAGTACCTAATATAATCACTTCGATATTCGATATTGGTCATTGGACATTCAACATTGTTTTCTAGTATTCTCAACTTCCCATCTTATCAACTTCTCAACTAATTAGTTAAACGATTCAACAGGTCGACGATTTCACAGTCAAACAAAAGATTTCGCCACGAAGTCCCGAAGACTCAAAGAAATCACGAAGTTCTGTTTTTCAGTTCTGTATTACTTTGTGAGTGCTTAGTGATTTCGTGTCTTTATGGCAAACTTCTTAAACTCCTAAACAAATAAACGATTCAACAACCGATCCCGATAAAACCGGGAAAGCTCGGTAAAGCAAATATGTTAGCAGGATTCAATCCATTTTCTTGCATTCACAAATGCTTCAATCCATGGTGTTACTTCATCCTGTTTTCTTTCCCCCGGATAGTAGGCCCAATTCCAGGGATATATTGATCGTTCAATGTGTGGCATCATAGCAAGATGTCTCCCGTCATCCGAGCATAATGCTGCTACACTGTAATCTGATCCGTTGGGATTGCCGGGATATTGATCGTAACTATATTTCATTGGGATATGATACTTTTCTTCAGTTTCCGGGAGGTTGAATTTTCCCTCTCCGTGAGCTATCCATATTCCCAACCTTGAACCCGAAAGAGAATTTAACATTACGGATCTGTTTTCAGGTATGTCAACATTGATAAATGCCGATTCAAACTTCCTGGAATTGTTAAATGTCATATAGGGAAGTTGCTTCCGGTTCTTAACAATCAGTCCAAGTTCCATCATCAACTGACAACCGTTGCAAACACCAAGGCTCAATGTATCATTCCTGGCATAAAAAGTATCCAGTACTTCTTTTGCTTTCGGATTGAATAAAAAGGCACCTGCCCATCCTTTGGCACTACCCAATACATCGCTATTGGAAAATCCTCCGACAAAAACGATCATGTTTACGTCTTCAAGGATTTCTCTCCCTGAGATCAAATCGGTCATGTGAACATCTTTTACGTCCAGTCCTGCCTGGTACATACTGTAAGCCATTTCACGGTCGCCGTTAACCCCTTTCTCGCGAATA
The DNA here is from genome assembly GCA_964406315.1 of uncultured Bacteroidales bacterium. Classification (GTDB taxonomy): domain Bacteria; phylum Bacteroidota; class Bacteroidia; order Bacteroidales; family UBA10428; genus UBA10428. The sequence continues at coordinate 29,442 of CAYORG010000004.1, forward strand.
ATAGCTGATTTTACACCGCTATACCCTCTTCGCTTTAGTTGCAATCCTTTATCAGAAAGGTTTCCTGTAAAAAGAGGAGGGAAGGTAAACTTCAATTCATGCGTCTTGTAATTTTGATACCTCATTTCAGCCAAATCATTTGAGGTTTGAATATTATCCAGAAGAAATGAAGTGTTAAACCAAATGTCTCTATGCGAATTGATATCGAAATTAAATTTATCAACTCCATTCGCAATTGTAAAAATCCTGTTTTTATTGACTTTCCCAATGGAATAACTGTTGATATTTTTTGCAGCCAGTTGAGAAATGATTTGATCGCCGTTGGCAACCTGTAGTATAAGAGCAGGACTTTCGCTAAACAATTTCCTGATAAGATCCTGGTCTCCCAATGAAGAAATATCTCCTTCAATACCGACCTCATTGGAAGCAAAACACATTTCAAGGAGAGTTGTAATCAGGCCACCTGATGATACATCATGTCCGGCCAGAATTTCCTCATAATGTATTAAGCGTTGAACTTCATTAAAAATGATTGAAATCTTTTTGGCATCGAATACAGTTGGAGTTTGGTTTCCCAGGCGATTGACAACACCTGCAAAGCTGCTCCCACCCAGATTGAAATCACTTTTGGCAAGAGGAATATACAGCAATTCAGAGAATTCTAATGGATGGATAACAGGTTCCACAGCTTTCCGAAAATCAGATACTTCAGCTACTGCAGAAATGATCACTGTACCGGGCGCCATTACAGTATTTCCGTTAGGGTATTTTTGGGTCATGGACAATGAATCTTTGCCTGTCGGGATATTAATTCCAAGATCCATTGCAAAATTACTGGCAGCCTGAACAGCTGCATATAAACGTGCATCTTCGCCCGGATTCCTGCATGGCCACATCCAGTTTGCACTTAGAGAAACAGATTGAATTCCGTTCTTTAAGGGAGCCCACACAATATTCGATAAGGCTTCCGTTATTGCCAATAGCGATCCGGCTTCCGGATCTATCAGGGCACATGACGGGGCATGACCAATGGATGTGGCGATTCCTTTAAAACCGGAAAAATCAAGGGCGGCAATGGCCATATTATTCAGAGGAAGCTGAACAGAACCGGCTGTTTGCTGCTTGGCGACTTTGCCAGTGACGGAACGGTCGACTTTGTTGGTGAGCCAGTCTTTACATGCCACCGATTCCATTTGCAGAACCTGTTCCAGATAATGGTGTATTTTCCGAATGTCATATTCAACAGGTTTGAAATCCTGAATCATGTTTTCGTCCGCAATGATTGTTTTCGGAGGATTTCCGAACATATCTTCCAGTTTCAGATCAATGGGCTTTTCTCCGTCTTTGTTCAGAAAAACAAACTGATGATCACCGGTTGTTTCTCCTATTATATATATTGGGGCACGCTCACGTTCCGATACTTCCTTCAAATATTCAATATCCTTATCTTCCAGTATCAGGCCCATCCTTTCCTGCGATTCATTTCCTGCAATTTCTTTATCTGAAAGGGTAGGATCCCCTATGGGTAGCTTGCTCATATCGATGATGCCGCCTGTTTCTTCAACCAGTTCAGAAAGACAATTCAGGTGTCCGCCTGCTCCATGATCGTGAATAGAGATCACCGGATTATGATCGGATTCTGCCATGGCTCTGATAGCATTGCACGCCCGTTTCTGCATTTCCGGATTTGATCTCTGAACAGCATTCAGCTCAATGGCATTCTCATATTCACCCGTGGCAACAGAAGATACTGCACCGCCTCCCATGCCAATACGATAATTATCGCCGCCAATCAAAATGATTTTATCTCCTTTTTTCGGATGCCCCTTTTCACTGTCTTCGGCTTTTCCAAAGCCTACACCTCCTGCAAGCATAATTACTTTGTCATACCCATAAATCTTTTCATTTTCCGTATGTTCAAATGTTAAAAGACTACCACAAATCAAAGGTTGTCCGAATTTGTTTCCAAAATCACTTGCCCCGTTGGAAGCTTTAATCAATATTTGTTTGGGTGTTTGATACAGCCACTTTCTTGGTGGTATATCCTTTTCCCAGTCTCTGCCTTCTTTCAGCCTGGAAAAGGATGTCATATAAACAGCAGTGCCTGCAAGGGGTAAGGCTGCTTTGCCACCTCCCATACGATCACGAATTTCTCCCCCTGTGCCTGTTGCTGCACCGTTAAAAGGCTCAACGGTTGTTGGAAAGTTGTGTGTTTCGGCTTTTAATGACAGCACGGAGTTGATCTCTTTCACAATAAAAAAACCGGGTTTATTCTGTATGGAAGGAGCAAATTGTTCAATCACCGGACCTTTCAGAAAAGCACAATTGTCTTTATAAGCTGAAACTACCGCATTGCGATTTTTCTTTGTGGTGAGTTTGATCAATTGAAACAATGTATCTCTTTTTGCAGTACCGTCAATAATAAACTGTCCGTTAAAAATTTTGTGTCTGCAATGTTCGGAGTTGACCTGGGAAAAACCGAAAATTTCACTGTCCGTCATTCTTCTGCCTAATCTGCGACTGAGGTGCTCAAGGTATTTGATTTCCTCCTTGTTTAAAGCAAGACCCTCCTGAAGATTGTATTCGGCAATGTCATCAATGAACAGAATAGGCTCAGGTTGAATCTTAATTGTGAAAATATCCTGGTCTATACCATTGTATAATCGATTTAACATAGGATCATATTCGGGATTCGTATCCTTAGATAATTGAAATTCTTCGATCCTTGATATTCCCGGTATGCCCATATTTTCTGTGATTTCTACAGCATTTGTACTCCATGGAGTGATCATTTCACGACGCGGTCCAATAAATGTTCCTTCAATTTGGATTTGGTCTGTGTACTCAGCTCCGAAAAACAGCCAGGTAAGTTTTTTCAGGACTTCCTGTTCGGGCAGATTTTTAGTTTCAACAGCTAAAATATTGGACTTCCGGTCTCTGAAGAATAGAATCATACAATCTGAAATTTGGAGGGTTATTAATTTCGCTGCAAAAGTACGAATGAATTAGTTTTGTTTTGCTTTTTTTAGCCTGATTTATAAACCCAAATTACACATTAGAAAATGTATAATCGGGGTTACCCTTCCCGAAAGATCGGGACAAGCTATGGAATCAATAGTATGTTCATTCTGAACTCCTATTGATTAATTCGGGATAAACTGAAAATTGTGAATAACCGGAGAAAGAATAATAGCATATAAAACAAAAGACACAAAATCAACAAATTACAATATCTTTCAGAAATAATCGTTAATTAATTGAATTATAGATAGTTATATATTAGGAACAAATACTATTTAATCCCGATTGATCAAAGCAACTTGTTTGTTTTTACGCAGATAAGTTTTAATGATTTTCTGAACATCCCTGTTATCATCGAATTTTTTGATACAATCATTTAATAATTCCGGATCTGAAGAACAAAAATCTTTCCCGATGTATCCGTACCCTATATATTTTTCGTTGTCAATTTTTACAACAGCATATTCATTTTCATTTCTCCCGGAATCAAGAATGTAGAAGCAGTTGTGTTTATAATTTTGTTCATTTAGTAACAATTCAGCTCTTGAATTGTAGGATTCGGGTGATTCTTTCCCAATGCAGGCACCGTTGCATTCAGCGATTTCATAATGAAAGCAAGCACCTGAGGAAGGATACAATCCACAAAGTTTATTGCATAACCGGAATTCTCCCACCTTATTTCGAAGATATGTTTTGGCTGATTTTAAAGAAGAAAAACAGCACAAAGGAGTTTCCCGTGATGCCGTTAAGTTACGCAAAGCAAAGCATATATAACCATTTTTATCAATGTGATGAAATAGTCCGTATTGAGAAAGTGATCTTCTTTGTAATCTGTTATATAATGGTTTATGTAGTTTTATCTCGTGTGATTCTTTTAATAATGCAATCAATTCGCTGCCGGTTAATTCATACTCAATATCTGCAATTTCAGTTTTCATTTCTATTGCTTTCTTTTCGCTATTGTTGTTGAAGTGAGTCATTACACGAGTATGGATATTTTTGCTTTTTCCAATATAGATCAATTCATTTTTATCATTAAAAAAATAATAAACTCCCGTATCTTCAGGTAGATTATTGATTTTTTCAAGACAAAGATCCGGATGAATAATTTTTTTATTTAGTTTACTTAGATTATTAATATATAGATTATTATTATAATTTAATTTAAGTAAATATTCAAAAAGTTTTACTGTTGCATCTGTATCTCCTCTCGCACGGTGACGAGACGAATTTGTTATGTTCAGGCATTTACAGATATTGCCCAGATTGTAGGAGTTGAGTCCCGGTATTAATTTTCTGCTCAATTGAACAGTACATATTTTGTCACGATAAAAAGTATATCCCAATCGTTTGTACTCATTTCGGATAAAATGGTAATCAAAGGACAAATTGTGAGCAACAAATATGCAGTCGGTTGTGAGTTCAAGAATCTTTTTGGCAATTTCATAGAACTTTGGAGAATCAGCTACCATTGCATTGGTAATACCGGTAAGATTTGTAATGAAATAGGGGATTTTTTTTTCAGGATTTACTAGCGAACAAAACTCATCAACAATATTTTTTCCATTATGGACAACAACAGCTATTTCGGTTATTTTCTCAACCACCGGACTTCCTCCTGTTGTTTCTACATCAATTATTGCATACATACAATAGTAAAATTACAGCAATGATTTTACATTTTTATTGTTTAACGGGAAGAGTTATGAAATAGGACAGTTTAGCGTTTAGAGTTGTTTAACTGTTGAATTGTTGAATCAATTAACAATACCATATTTTATTTGTATTGCAACCATGAGTCTATGGTTTAAAAAGCCCTGAAGGGGCGTAAATATAATAACCCGGGGCGAAACCCCGGGAACAGAGTGCAAAATATAAAAGCGTTTCATCTGCCTTCTTTTTTCAAGGTATTTGCTTTCCATGAAACGCAATGTGCCAGGATTAGAAGTTCTGAATTGGACATTGCCTGCCCACCAAAGGCGGGTAAACCTACCGCAGGCAGGGATATTTATCAGGTTATTGGATTATTAGAAAATGATTAATCGGAGAATCTCTGAATCGTGATTGGTGAACTGTGATCAATTCAGGTGTTTAGGAGTCTAGGGATTTAGTAGTTAAATTGTTTAGTTATTGAGGAGTTGATTAATTAAAACTAAAGACCAGAGACTAGAAACTTGAGACTATTTCAATTGCCCGATTGCCCAGTTAACCAATTAATTATTACTCGATTACATGGTTCGTGTGGCCGATTCCATGAAACGCATGCATAAAAAAAGCTCTGCATTGAAATGCAGAGCCAGAGACCGTTAGCGCGTGTGACTGATATAAGGTAGGATGTGTAAAAGTAATTATATTTATTTAAATTCCAAACTCCAGGGTATTTATTTGAAAATGTATCGCTGAACTTTTTTGTCAGGCTGAGTAAAATCATTATAAATTTAAAAATTATTTTGTTACTTTCGTAAGCTTAAAATTTATGCCTTTTTACTATAAGGTATTTAATGAATATAAAATTCGAAATTTCGAATTTCATTTGAACATGAATGCATTTTAATCATTGCTTTCGGCAAACTTATATAGTTTGCACTTGTTTTTTTAACTTAAGATTAAAAGGATTTATGTTTATCTCGCAATCCAATTTCCGACCAGGCAATTGACATTATTTTAGAACTATTATAGTAAAACATAGGCTTTTTTATTTTTTTATCTATATTTGTTTTGCTGTGTATTTGGCGTGATATTCCTTTCATCGGATGATTAAGGACAATAATATTCAATCAATTTGACATTACAGGAAAGATGAGAAAGAATGAAACATTAGAAGAAATGGTTGCCAGGCGAAATAAACGTCTTAAGAGTCTGTTTTCAAGAAACGGAGTGAATGTGCGACTTGTTGGGGATGATCAGAAACCCGCAGTGATAATGGATGAATCGGTAGTATTATCTTGTTATGTTAAGAATTTTGATCTTCACTTTACAAAAGAACCCTTCAGTGATGACATTATCAAAACGGTGAAGTTAAAACACGAGCCCGATATAACACGATTTGAGCTTCAGGAGGTTATTGAATTGTGTAAACACCGACCTGTATACCGTGTACTGCTGAAAGGAACAGAACTTTACCTGGTAGGTTATAACTATCTGAACTCGGAAGATTCGGTGGGCAGATACCCTGTTTTTGCAAAACATAAACCCAAAGTATACTTCGATAAGGCTTATGCAGAAAAGGTCGCTGTTAACCTGGAGGAAGACGGATATGAAATCGACATTGTTTAAGTCTTGCTGTATTTGATATAATCTTTGTATTTCAGAAAAAAATCTTCCAGAGAATTCATTTTTTTATAGAAAAAATTATTTGCTTTTCCCCAGCATTCCTTTTTGTATATGCTAATTCCGGTCATTTGAATAAAAATTCTTGAAACGGATTTGTTTTCGGGAAGAGGGTATTCAATCTCCCATGCAAGAGGAAAAGGAATTTCTTCCTCTATCTTGTTTTTTAATGATTCCAGCTTATTCCAAAGTTCAATTCTTTTTTCCGGATTTCTGGTGTCGATCTCAATAGCCACCAGGGCTGTTGTATTATCAAAATGGAATTTCAATTTCATTTGCTTTATGCCGGTATCATTCATCAACCATTTTCCTTTTTTCCCTTCCCTGGTTCTTTTTCTTCCTGACCAGGATTTGAATTTATCCCAATATTCTTTCCGGATCAATTTGGCCTCTTCAATAGAATACATATAAAACAAAATTGTATTAATAATCAGGTTTTTGTCGCAACTGCTTTTTTAAAGAATGAAGTATTTTCCTTTCACGATTTTTCATCTTCGATAAACGGGTTGGCTTTGTTGGCTTCCTGATATTCATAGGTTTTAAGGCTTCCCGTATCAGGAAATTGAATTTCCTGATCGCTTCTTCTTTATTTCTTAATTGTGAGCGTTCCGTTTGGGAGGTGATAATTAATTCTCCTTTGCCAGTCAGACTTGATTTTAGTTTTGAAAGGATCAATGATTTTTCATTTTCCGTCAATAAAGTAGAATCCGGAACATTAAAACGAAGTTCCACCCTGGTGTTGACTTTATTTATGTTCTGTCCTCCCGGACCACTACTCCGGGAATGTGTAAAAATGAATTCCCGGCTAAAATCACGCTGAATAAAGTTATTTTTAATCATGAACACTGCTATTAATTCCTAACTGGATCTTCGATCTTCAGAGAATAAAAAAGATTGTTACTCCAAGTACGCTGATTACAGCACCTATTATCTCATACAAAGTGACTTTCTGATGATATATTATTACTGCCGGAGCAAGAATTAAAACAGGGACAATGGCCATTATGGTCGATGCTATTCCTGTTTGAGTATGAGCAACTGCCAGTAAAGAAAATGAAACTCCAAGAAAGGGTCCGAAAAATGATCCCGTCGTTATGCCGATCATAGCTTTGTAGTGTAATACTGCCTCAAATACTCTTTTCCATCTGCGCATTATGCTTACCAAAAGCAAAAAGCCTGCTGTTCCTGCAATAATTCTTATCTGGGTTGCAGCAAAAGGATCATAATTTTCCATCCCGAGTTTGCTAAGTACAAGTCCCAAGGCCTGACCGGCAGCTCCGCCAAACGCAAATAAAATTCCTTTGACAGGCAGCTTAAGGGCAAAGCGTGCTCCATTTTCACCACGACTGATAATTGCCAGGGCAATACCTCCAATGGTTAAAATCATTCCAAGATAATTCAGATAATTTATTCTTTCCTGTAAAATAAGGAATCCGAAAAAAGCTGCTAACGGAGGTACAAGTGCCATGATAAGCATTGCAAAACGCGAACCTATCAAAGTATATGATTTAAATAAAAAAAGATCACCAAGAACAAATCCGATCAGACCGGATATACTCAGCCAGAACCATTGATAGGAATTTGCGTCGGATGGGAAAAAATTACCACGGTAAATCAGGGAAAAAAGACTCAAAAACAGAAATCCCAATACCAATCGTATAATATTTACAGGTAAAGATCCTACCTTTAAACTTGCAGATTCAAAAGCAAGAGCTGTTGCTGTCCAGAAAATTGCCGTGCAAAGAGCATAAAATTCACCAATATGGTTTTGAAAGAATGTCATTACCAATTGAAAAGGTTGTGGCACTAAAAGTAATACAATCCTCAAAAAATACAGCGATGATTCATCATTCCACTGGATAATATTTTTTAACTTACAGTTGCAATTATGATTCAATCATTGAAAAAGACCATGAGTGAATTCAATTTTACCGCCGATTCTTTCCAGGGTATATCCCATGTGGAAAATCAGGATGGTTTTTTCATTGTCAGTAAACAGAAATACAGTCTTTTTTTTGTGTTTGACGGTGTTAGTCGGTCAATGCATCCCAAACAAGGTGTGGAAAACGCAATTGAATTTATAAAACAAAACCATCCCGATTATTACCACAACAATACATATGATTTAAAAGGACTTATGTATGGTGCACATAATCATATACTATTTAGTGGATTGGAGAATGCACTTACAACCTATTGTGCTGTTTGTTCGGTGAACAAGCCTGATCTGATTATCTCTAATCTTGGAGACTCAAGAATATATGTCTTAGATAATCATAGTATCAGATCAGTTACTACTGATGATACACTTTACCCCGGAAGCAATATTCTTACAAAATGTCTTGGAATAATGGATCTAAATGAGAATGACTTCAGGGAAGCAACAATCAGGACCGGCAACAAAGATTTTTTTCTCTGTTCAGATGGGTTTTATTCGATAATTGAACAAAATATAAAAAAGTTTATTGGGATATTAAAAATAAAGAATACCAGTAAAATTAAAAGTTTAATTCAATCTTTAATTGAAGGATTAAATTTTGATGATGCAACATATGTATTAGTAAAAATAAAGGAATAACCAATACGATCAATCACCAAAAACCCATTCCAGGATATCCGAAGTTCTTGCCAACGGATCTTTTCTGATCTTTTCTTCTTCTTTTGATATCATAACAAATAATCCTTCAATTGCTTTGTCGGTTACATATTCAGATAAATCAGGATTCATCTTTTTTACAAGAGGAATGGCATTGTATGTCGAAACAATATCATTCCAGTATTTGGTAGCATTTACTTTTTCAAGAGAGTGTTCAATGAGAGGCTTTATTTTTCTAAAAATATCATTTGTGGTTTTTTTCTGAAGGTAATTGGTGGCAGCATGATTACTCCCGTTAACGATGTCAAGGGCATCATGAACACTCATTTCTTTGATTGCGGAGATAAATATCGGTTTGATTTCATCTGCTGCGTCCTCGGCAGCTCTGTTAATGCTTAACACTACCTTATCGACTTCACTACCGAGCCCGACCAATCTTAATTTGTCTTCTATCATATCAGCTTCAGGAGGAAATGGTATTTTAATTTCCGGATTGCCGAAATACCCATCTTTTACTGATACCAGTTCTACACTTTTTCCTGTTCCTTGAACAAGTGCCTCTTTAATCCCTGCAACTGCATCTTCATTGGAAATATTTTTTGAATTTCCGGGAATTGATTTTTCTACTCTTTTCCATAATTGAGCATGTGTGGAATGAATGGATATTGAAGAAACAACCAACAACAATAAGAAGACTGCGTTTTTCATGATTCACAATATTGTTTATATAAACTTTTCATTTCAATTATAATGCCAGAACTACCTTTGAATCTATTCTACAACAATTGTTTGGCTTATGTCCGGAATTTTTAATAAATTAATAACCAATTACGAATCATTAAAAATAAGAAACATGCCTGGAAATGTAAAATACAAACATTTAATTATCGCAGTGTTTATTTTTACTTTGCTGAGTGCTTTTGCAAATGCACAGAATAAAACGGTTCAGTTTAAAACATTTGACAAAGTAATTGTAACTGCTGATTTATATACACCTAATCCCGTCAATTCGCCTTTCATTATTCTGTATCATCAGGCAAATTACAGTCGGGGAGAATACCTTGAAATTGCACCAAAATTAAATTCAATGGGTTTCAATTGTATTGCAGTAGATTTAAGAAGTGGCGAAGCTGTTAATGGAGTGGTAAATCAAACCTGGAAATTTGCTGATAGTCTGAATATGGAAACCCGGTATATTGATGCTTATACGGATATGAGAGCAGCTGTTTCTTATGTAAAAAACAAATATCCCGGAACGAAGATATTTCTTTTTGGCAGTTCTTATTCCTCTTCTCTTGCGTTAAAGTTAGCAGGCGATTTCCCGAATGGTATATCAGGAGTCGTTGCCTTTTCACCTGGCGAATATTTCTCTAAATTTGGATGGAGCAGAGATATAATTCAAACTTCTTCCTCGAAAATTAAATGTCCGGTTTTTATAACTTCATCATTGACGGAACAGGACAACTGGCAAAAGATTTACAATGCCATACCTGTTCAGAGTAAAACATATTTTCTGCCCGAAACCGGAGGGAAACACGGTGCTAAAGCGCTGTGGAGTGCTTTTCCGGAGAATGATCAGTACTGGAAAGCATTAAAAGCCTTCCTAATGAAATACAGATGATGTTGCCGAAAATGTTTTTAGTTCTACTGGTAGATTTTTAAAACCTGCCATTTGTATTTATAGATTAGTTGTTAACAGAATGATCCAAATAGCAAGCAAATAAGCAGTTATCCATGCACTTATTTCCGTTCGTCTTTGTAAATTGCACGAACTGGCAACTTCTTTATTAAGATGAATTATTTACCATGATCTTATTCTTCAGGCATTGAGTTGATAAAAAATTCAAAGGCCTGGTGACACAAAACATATTTGTTGTATTTTAACGTCTTCATTTTTATTTGATCTGTTGCTTTACAAATAGCATACCGATTTATGAAAGTTGCAATAACAGGGGCCAGCGGTCATATAGGGAATTGTCTGGCCAGAGAATTGGTTTCAAGAAGAATCCAAACAAGAGTTCTGGTACATAAGTTTGAAAATGACCTTAGAAATATGCCACTTGAAATTGTCAAAGGAGATTTATTTTCTGTTAATTCGTTGAATGATTTATGTGAAGATGTTGACATTGTATATCATCTGGCAGCAAAAATTGTGATTGATGAAAAGGACAGGGAACTTGTTTACAAAACAAATGTTCAGGGAACTCAAAATCTTGTTAACTCCTGCATTGAAAAAAAGGTTAAAAAACTGGTCCATTTTAGCAGCATACATGCATTGAATTCCTATCCTCTTGATCAGGTTATTGATGAAACCCGGCCCCTTGTTAACAGCGAAAAAATGGTATACGATTTTTCTAAAGCAAATGGTGAGAGAATTGTTATCAAAGCTGCAGAAAATGGATTGGATGCAGTTATTGTTAATCCAACAGCAGTGGTTGGTCCTTACGATTATCAAGACTCATACCTTGGCCAGGCGTTAAAAAAGATCTTTTTAAACAAACTTCCTATGCTTATCCATGGAGGTTATGACTGGGTTGATGTAAGGGATGTTGTTGATGGTGCCATAAAAGCTGCTGAGAAGGGCAGAACCGGAGAAAGATACTTATTGTCAGGTCATTATTGTTCGTTAAAAGAACTATCCGAAACAATTGGAAAAGTTTGTAACAAAAAAACACCAAAATATATAGCACCTATGATACTGGCCCGTATTGGAAGACCCTTTATTGCTTTGTATGCAAAATTAAGAAATGAACATCCGCTATACACAAAGGAATCGCTTGACATTTTAAAACATTCACCGAAAGAAATATCCTCCCGGAAAGCTGTCAATGAATTGGGTTATCATCCCCGTCCTCTTGAAGAAACCCTCAGGGATACTTTTGAATGGTATAAACAGGAGGATTTGCTTTAACAGCTATGATTACTCACGAATTCTTTTCAAATATTGTATATGTATGGATCGGTGTGAGCGTTGTAATTTTTTTGTTGCTTCTTAAAGTGACAGCTCCCTACGGCAGGCATACGACTTCACATTGGGGCCCTATGATAAACAATAATCTGGGTTGGTTCATTATGGAAGCACCTGCACTTTTTATACCCCTGTATTTTGTATTGAATTCAGCTGATCTGAAAAATGTATTGGTAAGCACGGCTGCATTTTTATGGATTGCGCATTATTTTCACAGGGTAGTAGTATTTCCATTCAGAATTCATACACGGGGCAAAAAAATGCCAGTGGTTATTGTCGTTTTTGCCATTTTTTTTAACCTGGTTAATGGATTTATAAATGGATACTGGCTTGCTTTTTTTGCTCCCGGGTATTCTTTTAGCTGGACATTTACCTTTAGAATTAGTATTGGTTTGGTTATTTTCATTTCAGGCTTTGTGATCAATCAGTACCACGATAAACTATTGATCGACTTAAGAAAAAGCAGTGCAAACGGTTATAAAATTCCTTATGGAGGATTGTTCAAATACGTTTCCTGCCCAAATTTTTTAGGGGAAATAATTGAATGGGGAGGATTTGCAATTCTTATCTGGAGTCTGCCGGGTCTTTCGTTTTTTATCTGGACATTCGTTAATCTTGTACCCCGCGCTTTAGCTCATCACAAATGGTATAGAAGTCATTTTGATCAGTATCCGGAAAAAAGAAAAGCCGTATTGCCCTTTATCATGTAATGATCAAGTCGAACTCCTTATTTGCATTGATCGGCAAGCGCATCAAAAGCGGCAATAATTTTCCTGGCAGTCAGGGTGTCATCGGTATAGATATCAAAATTATAAGTAAAACTGCCTGCTTCTCCTTCTTTAAATGGCTTTATCAGTTTTTCTTTTTCCGTGGTAATAAGATCTACCTTCAATTCTTTTCCGGATATTTCTATAGAAGCATGATCAGTATCTATATCTGAAATATGAAATTCATATGAAAATTGAATGGTTGTACCTTTGCTGTCAGTTTGAGAACAGGAATATGTTAACTTGCATTTGTTTTCATCATCTCTTTCAATTTTCTGATCATAAATTGTACCTGAAATTTCGACTTTCCCTATAGAGTTTTCTAAATAATCAAAAGCGATTTTTTCATCGGCAAAAGAATGATCTACAGATTCTGAGTTCTGGTGGATAAAACCAATAGCGGCAATAAAATTTTTTGCTTTCTTCACATCGCTAAATAATACCTCGACAGATTTATTGTACGTCTGAATTTCACCATCCAAATATGATTTAATGTACTTCAATTTCCCTGTAGAAAGAGGAACAGATAATTTTTTTCCCGAAATTTCGATTCCAATATCTTTCATTGATAGATCCTCAGGGTAAATCTCAAATGTTTCATCAACAGGGGTACTGCCTTCGGATGATTTGATCAGTTTCAATTCGATTTTATTTCCTTCGGTGGAGGCAACGGCCAATTGTTGACGTATTGTTTCCGAATCGAATAAAATTTCTTCCAGGTTGCTACTTAGCCATTCTTTGGCGAATTCCATATCATCAAACTTCAGCAATCCAATGTTGCATGTTTTTTGTGCAAAAGTCAATGCATGAATAAGATCTCTGGCTTCATCAATTTCACTTGTGTAAATTTCCAGGTTGTTTGAATAAGAGCTAAGTTCACCATGAATGGACTGCCTGATGTATTTGAGATTGTCTACTGTCTCTATTGTGATGTATGCATTTCCTGAACTTATTTTTAAATTGACATTCGCAATATCACAGAGATAAAATTCTGACAATTCTTCATTTGAAATTCCTTTGGAATCGGTTTTAATGACTTTGAAACTAACCAGGCCAGATGGTGAATTTTCAAAAGAAAGTGACTGTGACAGTGTATTTGAACCAACATGAACTTCTTTCAGGTTTTCTTTTACAAAAAGCATAGCCTGATTGTATTCAGCAAAATTTGTTCTTTGAACTTCTGTATTTGAGATAAGATATTTTAAAGCGCTTATTTTATTTCGGGCATCCTCAACATCATCAATATATATGTTCAAATCTTTTGTATAATTTATTTCTCCATCGCCTGATTTCACCTGAACATAATTCTGCTTATCTCTCACCGGTATATTTATTTTTAGTGTTATGCCTGATACTTCCAGTTTAATATTAGCCGGATCCATATCACTTACATCAAGGGTAGACTGACTGGTTTGCTGATTTCCTTTACTATCAGTTGTTTCAGACTCAAAAGATACGAGAAATGATTTGTTGCCTTTAGTAAATTTCTGTTTGTAAACTGAGCCGCTTTTTATGGATTCACCGATATTTTGATTTAGCCAATTGAAAGCCTCTTCGGTTGATGTCCATGTTTTTTCGTTGTCTTTGCATGTTTCGATATGAGAAAGAAAGGATTCAATTATTGCCCTTGCCTTATCAACTTCGTCTGTGTAAACAGACAATTCATTTGTATAACCGTCCAGTTCATCCCCCTCATAAAGGCTGATAAATTTTTGAGATTCTACCGTTTCCATTGAGATAGCAAGCAGATTACCGGAAGACTTAAAACTAAGTGAAGAAGGACTTATGTCCGATAAATAAAATTCACTTGATATTGTACTCTCAACTCCTTTTTTGTTTGTTTTCTTTTCTTCGATCCTGATCTTACAGTCTTTTTCAAGAGTGAAATAATCGTATCGGTATGTATAGGATCCCGCAGGGATTTCTGAAGTATAATCCTGCAGCCATGAAATTTTGTCCTGGGCATAAACATTTGATAAACAAAACATTATGCATAGAGAAAAGGCAATAAAATAGATACTATTTCGTTTCATAACCTGAATTTTATTGATGATTACTAAGTGAAATTCATATAAAGATCAAATGTAGTAAAAAGCCAAGTAGAATGAAACCATGTACAAAATATAGTCTTCAACTATTTATGGATTTTGTTTTTGTTTTTTCCTGGTTTTTCGTATATTCCTAAACATGAAGAAATTTTATTTTTTATGCCTCTTTACCAGCATATTTCTTGTTAAGAACGGGAGTTCACAGATCCCATTTCATCGTGGAGTAAATGTAACGAATTGGTTTCAGACATCCGGACCCCGTCAGATACAATTTACCAAATATACAAAAGAGGATTTCGTCAACATTCAGAGTCTTGGATGCGATGTTATCCGGCTTCCTATAAATCTCCATTCAATGACCGATGGAGAACCGGACTATAATCCTGATCCTGTATTTCTGGATTTTCTTGACTCAGCCGTTTTCTGGGCTGAAGAACTGGACCTTCATTTGATTCTGGATAACCATACGTTCGATCCTGCTGAAAATACAGATCCCGAAATTGGAAGTATATTGGTAAAGGTTTGGTCTCATATGGCAGAACATTATAAGAACAGATATAACTCTGTCTACTATGAAATTCTGAACGAACCACATGGTATTTCAGACGAGGCGTGGGGATCAATACAACAGGATGTAATTGATGCAATTCGGTGTATTGATACAAAACACACGATCATAGTCGGACCTGCAGGATGGAATGGTTACGGTAACCTGGAATTCATGCCCGAATATTCTGATGATAACCTGATTTACACATTTCATTTTTATGATCCGTTTTTATTCACGCATCAGGGTGCCAGCTGGACGGATCCATCCATGGCTCCTTTGGAAGGTATCCCGTTTCCCTATCATCCGGACAGTATGCCTGAATTCCCTGCCGAACTGGAAGGTACATGGATTGAGAGTTCATTCAATAACTATTATCAGGACGGAACTGTTGAGAAAGTGAAAGAACTTATGGATATAGCGATAGCATTCAAAAATGATCGGAATGTTCCGGTATTTTGCGGTGAGTTTGGCGTTTATATTCCCAATAGTCCTCATCAGGACAGGATCGACTGGTATGATACGGTCAGAACGTACATGGAAAATAATGCAATAGCCTGGACTATATGGGATTACCATGGAGGATTTGGGATCTTTGAAGAAGGAGGAAATAATTTATTCAACCATGATATTGACACTGCTTTGGTAAGAGCTCTTGGATTTATTGTTCCTCCTCAAACTGAATATGAAATGCATCCGGATTCATCAGGTTTTCCGGTTTATCTTGATTTTATAGGCGAACAGATCTATGAATCAAGCAATGTTTCTGATGGAATTCTCGATTTTTATTCCGGGACCAGTCCAAACAACGGGAAATATTGTATTTCCTGGAGTGGGGGATCGCAATATACAAGCATTGGATTTGATTTTCAACCTAATAAAGATATGAGTTATCTTCTGGAACAGGAATATGCTCTTGATTTCATGATCAGGGGAAATACTCCGGGAACTGCAATCGATGTGCGTTTTATTGACACGAAAACCAGTGATCCGGATGACCATCCGTGGAGAATGAGGTATACCATAGATGAAAATCTATGTAACTGGGATGGAAAATGGCACCACCTCTATCTTCCCTTATCACTTTTTACCGAACACGGATCCTGGGATAATGGATGGTTTAATCCCATAGGAGAATATGACTGGAGTGCAGCAGACCGATTTGAAATTGTTGCTGAACATCATGAATTAACCGGAATATCACTTTGGTTTGATAATATACATATAACAGATATGGATACGGCAATTGTTTACGATACTTCTCAAATTACACGCATGGATATCAATGCATGCAATACAAGAAATGAATTGTTAGTGTATCCTGTACCATCAATGGTCAGTCTAACAATCAGTTATTCAATCAGCTATGCGGGCTTAATCAAAATTAGCATATATGATTTATATGGTAATAAAGTTGCAGAGCTAAAAAATAAAAATGAACTTCCGGGCAATTATACAATAGAATGGGATCATACCGATCTTTCGGGGAAAAAGGTTAATTCCGGTGTATATTATTGTAAACTAAGCACTTCTCAGAAAATGATCCTGAAGAAGCTTATCATTCTGTAAACAATGTATATGTGGAATTTCCAATTACCGTAACAAGCTGAATGTACCTTTCTTCACAATTACATTATCATCCCACATCTCAGCTTTAATTATATATGCATACGAATCAATATTCTGCAGTTTTCCTTTGTAATATCCATCCCATCCCTGAGCAATATCATCCGTATAAAACACTTCGGTTCCCCAGCGATTGAAAATTCTGAATTCAAGCAAATCTTTGATTCCCCAACCATTAACTTTAATGATATCGTTGATATTGTCCCCATTGGGAGTAAAGGCATCCGGAACGCCAATTCTGTATTCTTCCATGACTTCAATAGCAACATCGAAAGTCTCGGTGATAAAACATTCATTTGTATCCGAAACCACCAAAGTGTATGTTGTTGTATGCAATGGTCTTACCACCGGATTGGGACAGTCACTGCAGGTCAGTATTCCTTCGGCAGGTGACCAGTTATAAAAAACATAATCTCTGTGTTCACTATCATAAGCAACAATTGCCACAGTGTCTCCAATGACAATGGAAGTATCGGTAGGAGAGACAGTGATCTTTCCGGGAACCAGCCCGGGCTGAATAATCACTCTTATCGAGTCGGTATTGCTGCAATTGGTCACGGTGTCGGTTATTGTCGCAAAATAAGTCGTATCTGACTCCGGCGATACCGTAGGTGTATAACTCGAAGGATCGTCAAATTCTTCAGCCGGTTCCCAATGGATAATATGGCCTCCCGAAGCCTGTATCTGGACAGAAGCTCCCGGACACACTGCTGCATATTCACTCATGTGTATAGCAGGCGGATCGTTGATCGTAATGGTTTTTATTATTGTATCTCCACATCCCAGTGCATCTGAAATGATGAGTGACACATCGTAATTGCCTGCTGAAAATCTTTGTGTAGGAGTCGGATTTATGCTTGTATGACCATTGTCAAAATCCCAGAAAACAGCATCATAACCGGTTGAAGCATTTTGAAAAAACACAAGTTCCTGATCGCACAATTTGTCCTCCGAATAAGTAAAATCAGCCTGAATCACATGAATATCAATAGTATCATCTATGATACAGGTTCCGGAAACCCCTGTAACATGCAATTCAGGAATTATCTGGCCCATGGTGCTGTATCTATGCGTTGCCGAATCATTATACAGGATAATGCTGTTTTCTCCCACATCCCAGAAAAAGGATTGAACATCGTTGGTATCCTTTATAGTAAAAGTGATGGTATCTCCTTTGCATGCTTCATACGTATTTAAGGAAAAATCTGCTATCGGGCCATCCACGGTAACAACGTAATTAGAGGTATCGGAACACATTTGATAATATGTAATGAAACGGACATTGTATATTCCATGGGCTGAGTATGCATGATATATGTACCGGATATCAGCCTCATCATCGTATGTTCCGTCGCCGAAGTCCCAAAATGCACTGTCTTTTGAAGCATATCCGGTGACAAATTCCACGTTGCCGTTAACACATGCATTCGATTGATCTATGGTAAGATTTGCCGAAGGGGTTTGGATTACAGTGATATACTTTGTCGTATCATCAGTTTCGGAGGTACTGGTATTTGTAACAATTAATAATACTTCATATACTCCACCATTATTAAACGTGAAATCAGGATCTTCATCGGTATAGGGACCGTTTCCTCCGAAATACCATTCAAAGGTATATTGAGGGCCGGAAGATCCTTTATTCTCAAAGTGAACAGTTAAAGGGTTGCATCCTATTGTATCGGATGCTGAAAAGTCGGCCGAAACCTGCGAATAAGCGTATTCACTTAATATAAAGGTAACGGCTATCAAATGGATCAGATAAGGTACTTTTATTTTCACAATGCAACTGTTTAGTTAAGCAACCAATATGGTATTTGCTTTAAAGAAGATCATAAGTACATTTATTACCAGAAATGAAAATCATATAAAATTCTTAGAATAAAAATATCATATTATCACTAATAATAAAAAAATAGTTATTCATTTTTTTAATTGTCAATAAGTCTGTTTTTTATTTTAAAGAAAATATAGTTAATTTAACTTGGATTAAGAGAAAAAATGAGAGAAAGCACCGGTCCATATTCGTTTCCTGTTAAAAAGACTTTATCCATAGTTCTTTTATTGTACAGTGTAAGTCTTTTCTTTATTCCGGAGTTGTCAGCACAAGATGCACAATTTACTATGTTTAACAGCAATCCATTGTGGCTGAATCCTGCCAATACAGGCAATTTTGATGGCGACTGGAGGATAAACGGCAGTTTCCGGAATCAGTGGGCAGCAACCAGTTCTCCCTTTCGAACCGCATCTGTGGGAGCTGATACGAAGTTTTATCTATTAAACCAGAAATTGGCAGGGGGATTGTATTTTTTAAATGATGAATCAGGCATTGGCGGATTATCATTTAATAAACTGTATGCTTCAGTGGCATATGAAAAAAACTACAAAGAAAATTATTTCAGTATCGGATTACAGGCAGGTTATGTTTTTGGGTCTGTAAACAGCTGGTTGAACTGGGACCATTTGACCGGCGACTTTGATGCTCCCAGTGATGAAGAGAATTTCTCCGGAAAAACATCCTATTTTGATCTCAATGCAGGTCTCAGGTGGAAAAAAAGTATTGGCATATTTGAACCAAACGTTGGAATATCTCTGCTACATGTAAACAAACCGAATAAATCCTTTTTTGATGGAGACGAAAAGGAAGGGATAGAATTTGTATTTCATACGGATGTTAAGGTGAAAATGAATGACGAATTCTTTGTTCTTCCTGCAATCCTGTATAGAGTGAAAAGTGGTCCCTCACAAACGATCATAGGGACAAATGTCGGATACAACTTTTTGGGAAATAAAACCAGTGTCAGACAAGTATTCGGAGGTGTGTATATTAAAAATGGGATTTTCAATGAGCTTGATGCACTCTCTGTTCTATTGGGTGCAACAGTGCGAAGATTGGATATCGGATTAAGTTATGACTTTAATATGTCAAATCTAAGCAAGATTTCCGGCAAAATGATGGGAGCGTTTGAGATCTCTTTCATTTATAAGAGCATCAGCACAGTTTTAAATAGTTATTCAATTCCTTGTGAGAGATATTAAAACAGTCATAGCAGTATTTTTGCTTATTATTTTGTGTCATAGCATACATGCACAGATCACAAACATTGACAAACTGAATCCATCTCAGCTGAAACGTTTTGCGAAAAACTCTGTTCGTGCCGGTGATATTCAGACAGCTATATTTTTTTATGAAAAGTACCGTAAAATAAAACCCTATAATGACATAATAAATTATGAGCTGGCCAATTTGCACAACCAGGCCAGGAACTATGTTGAAGCAAGGGATTTGTATTTTGATGTAATTGAGAAAGCTGAGCATAAGTATCCATTGGCTCGTTTTTATTATGCACAAATGCTTAAATCTACCGGAGATTATGAAAATGCTATTGTTCATTTTGAATTGTTCAGGAAAGACTATAAAGGAAAAAAAGACTCGAGAACATATAGCAGACTGGCAAGAAATGAAATTTCCGGGTGTGATTCGGCTTTGCTTATTATTCAAAATCCACTCAATGTCACTATTCAAAGCTTGAATTCAACCATTAACAGTCCCCATATTGAATTGTCCCCCATACCGGTTGATGACAATCACTTTATCTATGCATCGCTCAGAGTTGATTCACTTGTATATTTTACAGATCAAAATGCAGACACTGCCATTCCGGTCAGGCAATTTTACCGTGCGCATAAGGAAGATATGGACTGGATGGGAGGAGAGCTTCTTGAAGGAGATTTTAACATTCCCGGAGTAGAAACAGGAAACGGTATATTCTCAAGAGACGGGAAACGGTTTTATTTTACCCGTTGCCAGAAAAACTGGCAGGGGAAAGTGATATGCAGCATTTACAGAAGCACGAAAGGTGAAAATGGTTGGGAGGAAGCTGAAAAACTGCCTCCGTTGATCAATGATCCGAACTATACTGCTACCCAACCTGCATTGGCAAGAACTGCAAAAAGCGACCGGGAAATTATTTACTTTGTTTCAGACCGGCCCGAAGGAAAAGGCGGACTTGATATCTGGTATACTGTATGGAACCATGAAAAAGACCTGTATAGCAAACCCCGTCATGTCGGAAGCAGAATCAATACTGCCGGAGATGAGATGACTCCTTTTTATAACTACACAACCAGGACACTTTATTTTAGTTCCACAGGTTTACCCGGCATAGGCGGACTGGATATTTTCAAGGCTTTTGGTGAAAGAAAAAAATGGTCAGAGGTACAAAATATCGGCTATCCGATCAATACAAGTTATGATGATCTTTATTATACTGTGAGCCGGAAAGAAGAAGATGGCTTTTTTGTTTCCAACCGTCCTGATTCACTGGATAACAAAACCTGTTGTGATGATATATTTTATTATCGATGGAACGATTTTATCAGGATCACAGTCACAGGCATCATTTATCCGTTTGAAACCGATCGGTTTGGCAGGAAAAAAGATCTTACAGGTTTTGATTTTATGAATCCTGAAGGGGTGGAGCCGCTCAACCATGCGAAAATAGCAATGTATATGAAGGATAAGGAAGAGAATGACTATGTTTTCGTCGACAGATATTCTACTCCGGAAGACGGAAGGTATTATTTTACACTGGTACCGGATCAGGAATATGAATTTAAGATGGAAGGGTTTCAGTATTTCGACAGCAAGAATTATTTTTCAACGGAATTCTTTAATTTTTCTGATACTATTGAAATGCCTCCTACATGGGTGAATGTGTATAGTGAAAAGCCTGTCGTGCTGGAAAATATTTATTATGAATTTAACAGTGCTGAACTGACAGAGGAATCAAAAAATGTTTTGGATACTACGTTGTTAATTTTGCTGAAGGAAGCTCCTGAATTCATTGTAGAAATCGGATCGCATACTGACAGCATTGGAGATTTTCAGTACAATATTGAACTTTCGCAGAAACGGGCGGGCAATGTGGTAGAATACCTGATTACAAAAGGCGTTAATACCCAAAGGCTGGTCGCTAAAGGATATGGGGCCCAAAATCCTGTTGCACCAAACTTCAATCCTGATGGTTCGGACAATGAAGAAGGAAGGGAACAAAACAGAAGAACTGAATTCAGGGTGATTGGAACCATCGGAGAAGAAGATGAGGATGAAATTTATATTGAAGATTAGCTGGCAGTATATAAGATTCACGTTAGCTAAACCAAATGTTTACATCTTAGCTATTGTATTGATCTAAAGGTTTTTCACCTCGCTGTTTATTTTGAATACTTCTGTAAGAGAAAAATCTTATTTTTCATGCAATTTTATTTTCTTAATACCGTTAATAATTCATCCGCAAAACAATATTGTTCAACTTTTTAATGATTGCATATGAAACTAACTAGACTATTATTGGTTTTATTATTTGTAGTATCGGTCTCAATACCCCTGAACACATTTTGTCAGAGTAATGATGGAAAATTGTCCCTGAATGAGGGGACTATCGAAAATCAATTCAATTATGTAATAAGAAAATCAAACGATTACGAAGATTTCAAAATGGTGAAATCATGGTGGTTGTATCGTTTGAAATCGCATGTGGCAGATAGTCTGAAGGAAGAGGCAGCAAAGCTTAATGAATCACGGGAACTCGTTGCACAAAGAGATCAGGAAATTGAAACCTTAAAAACAACACTGCAGGAAACCAATGAAAAATTAAGTTCTGCAATTCAGGAAAAAAATGACCTCGTATTTCTTGGAACTCATCTGAATAAAACCACATACAATACGATTGTATGGTTTCTGATTTCAGGTCTGGCTTTTTTGTCAGGAATTTTATTTGTAATGTTCAAAAGAAGTAACAGGATCACGGTTGAAACCAGGAATTCGCTCAGCGAATTGAAAGAAGAATATGAAGATTACCGAAAACGTACGCTGGAAAGAGAACAAAAAACAGTCAGAAAATTGTACGATGAGATCCTTAAGTACAAAAACAAAGTAACCAAAGTCTGATTGTAATTCATTGTGTAAATCAAATGAAACCAATCATTTGGAAATAGAAAATACTATATACCAACGACCAGCAAAAAAGACCAAGAATTAAACAGAAGTAATTGATTATTTTTTTTCCGTGATATTTTGTTACAAGAAATGCACCCACAGGGATTGACAAAAGAACGGGAGTTAATACAACGATCCCCGGCATCCCGTATTTTTGTTTGATCCTGACCAGTCTTCTGTTCTTAACAGAGAACTTTTTCCCGGTCGTTCTTCGTATCTTGTATTTTTCAGGCAGGTGCTTTTCCCACAAATCAATGAGGAACCTGGAAAGAAAAGAGAATACAAAAACACCTAAAATTCCCCCAATGTTAGTATACAAGATAGTTTAGCAAATGACATTCGCATGAAACATACAGCAACAGGAAAGGTTAAAGCAAATTTCCAGGTACACGATATCACAATGGTCAGTTCTTTCATGATGAACTAAAAATACAAAGAAGGAATAAATTAATTGTGCTAATTTGCAATAAACAATAATTGTTTCGATAGGAAATAAATAGCAAGGATTGAGTTTTTCCTGTTTTTTCTTTAGAAAAATCCATGAATTATTTTAACTTAGTATATTAATAGCGTTTTTCTGAAATTAAAACATATTATTGTTTCAGATGTTAGTTATGTAAATCTTTTAAAATTAAAAATTATTAATTAATACATTGTTTAACTAATTCTACTTACTATGAAAAAATTCTTTATGATTATTATGCTTTTTGCCGGTACAACTGCATTTTTGAATGCACAAACCACGGTTTTTGATCCCGCCACATATTCTGGCGCACTACCAGCGGGGATGGAAATTGTGGATATTGGCGGTACCGATTATCTTCAGATAATTTTGGATGGTTGGGGGTCTTCCGTGCCATTGGATATGCCAATTGCAATACCTGATGCCGAACATTTTACTTGTGAAGCTAAAATGGCGCTTGATGCAAGTGATACTTTAACTCTCGATCAGATTAATACTTTTCTGAAACTTGCCGATCGCGATTTTGGTGATATTGCAGTTGGTGGAGTTGCAAGTTCAGCAGACTTTGTAGAAAATACAATTAACTTTGGTTCTCAGGGAACGATAGCAAATTTTCAATTTGCAGGGCAGGTGAATGGAAGTGGTCCGGCCGGTATACAATGGAGTGCAACAGTTGGAGATACTCTATGGGTTGGAGCAGTAAATGTTTTTCCTGCAAGAGTGGCAGCGGAAACAACCGATACACTCCTAGTTGAAAACAATATTGATGCACTTTATATCCGTGATGATTCCGATTACAAAGTTATTGCCGAAGTAACATGGGACCTAGATTCTTTATACATACTGTTTACCGTATGGGATGATACGATTTATAATGACGGTGGTAATCCATGGACACAAGACAATATTGAACTGTATCTTGATATGGATAATTCAAAGGAAGCTGCATTTGATCATGTTGATGATTTCCAATTCAGATTAATGAATGATTCAAGCTGGTTATCTATAAATAGCGGTGAAAACGCTATTGGTGGCGTGAGATTGATTAATACAGTGAATGTTGATGGAGTTGATACATTAGGATATAGTTTCGATATGGCTTTTGCATTTGATTCAATTGTTGTTGCTGATACTTCAACCAGTTTTATACCTGGAGTAGGTGTACAGATAGGATTTGATATTCTAGCCAGTGATAATGACGGAGCACCATCTCATCGTGACCAGCTTTCGTGGAATTCTGTTTCAGGAGATCTCTGGAATACTCCTAATTACTGGGGCGTTCTTCAACTTGAAGAAGGGGGTAAAGTAGCAATTATTCCGGATACCGAAGCACCTACTGCACCGCCTGACCTTGTTGTTGTTAGTGTTGATGTTGAAGCCGGTGAAATTGAGATCGACTGGGAAGCTTCTGAAGACAATACTCGCGTTGGCGGATACATCGTATCCATAAATGATGCAGCAGTGGATACTGTAACAGCAACAAGATATACTGCTGAAGGTCTGAGCGCCGGATCATATACATTCGCTGTTGTTGCAGTTGACATATATGGAAACGAATCAGATCCTTCTACTGTTGATGCATCGATTACCGGGACTATTGAAATTGCCGGCAATGGCAGAGAAATTTCTGTTTATCCAAATCCTGCTAACGATGTTTTAATGATCAAAACAACAGAATCTATAGAAAAGATAGAAATTCTTGATATTTCAGGAAAAACAGTGTTAACGAAAGCTCGTACCAAAGAATTGAACGTATCTGATTTGAATCGGGGCGTTTATTTCATCAAAGTACAAACCGAAAGTGGCACTTATACTTCAAGATTCCTGAAAAACTAATGGATTTGTAAGAGCAATTATTTAAAAGGCCTTCTTTCTCAGGAAGGCCTTTTTTATTCGTGAGACTTAAATTTCATGAGTTTTGCGAAATGAAATTTTATAGTCGAACCTGTCTGCAGGTATACCCGCCTGTGACTCGCAGACAAGCAATGCCGTTGAAAGCGGGAGCGGGGGTAAATACCCAGCCTCTTGAGGCTGTTTTGATAAAAACCAAATGAAGACACCTCGTCTGCTTGTCGCTTGCGTCATAGCTTCCGGCGCCTACGCTAAAGCTTCAGCGACAGCGTGCGACGGAGCACGGCGGGAAGCTTCATTGAAAAAATAAATCCGTTGGAAGAAATTCTGTAAAAAAAGCGAAGTGAAAATCACTTCGCTTGAACCAAAGAACCTGCATAATGGCAAAATGCCATTAAGACTTATAGACAAATTTCATACTCAGATTGAATATTAGTCCTTCCAGCTTCTGATCAGCCTTTATCTTGCTGTTATTAAGCAAAACGCTTACATACTGAATAAGAGCTTTATTCTCTCCTTCCACAACAATATCATCCAATTTCCGGTTTTCATTTACCCTGAAAGTTATATCCAGTTTGCAACATTCTCCGCTATACAATATATCATCAAAGGGAACATTATCGAAAAGGGATTCGATCTCTTTATGCAAAAGATTTTTTTCCGAAACAAATTCTCTTGCGTCTCCGGCTTTTGCAACTGCAAGGCCAAACATCAGAATCAGAACCGATACAAGTAATTTGTGAGTTTTCATAATTTTTGTTTTTTGGTTTTGTTTTATGAAGCTAAAGTACAGAAGAGAATGAAATTGAATGTCATAGCAAGGTAAAGCGGTGTAAAAAGATGTCATACAATGTCATGAAAACAGAGATTCTGAAAAGCATACTATGTACCTTGGTATTTCACTGAATATGATAGTATGTTTTCCTATAACGGAATAATTTACTGATCCCTTTAAATATTTATTGTAAAAGGATCAACTATTGATTATTCTGATTTATTTTTTTATATTTCAAGTATCTAAACTCAACCCGATTTTGCACATTTACAATCGATTTTTATTTATTAACTTAAATTACAGAATGATGATAAGAAAAAACGCATTGTCTACTCTTACGCTGATACTTTTGTCTTATACATTATTGCAGGGACAAAATGAGCCTGTAATACTTGAAGCCGAATCAGGATCCCTTGGAGCAGATTTTATTACAGGGACTGAAGATGATGTTGATTATATTACCTGTCAAACGGATCTGGCGCAAAATAATCCCGGAAATGATGACAGGGTGATAACCTTTGATGTTACTTTTCCAAACTCAGGTACTTATTCACTGTTCGGAAGACTTAAAGTTGGAACTGCAAATTATAATGATGACAGCTATTTTTATGCTAATGGATTTGGAGTAAAGAATGCTGCCTCAGATGCTGACTGGATATTGGCTAACGGGCTTGCTGCTGCTGGTTTTACTGAACCGACTGATGTAGTTAGCGGAACAGGCGGAGCGCCGAATAATGTCTGGAAATGGGTAAATTTTGCTGATTTTGATGGCGGTGAATCACCAATTACTTTTACTGTTGAAGCCGGTAGTCTTAATCAAACTTTCCAGATCGGAGGACGTGAAGACGGTTTATTGATTGACAAGCTGGCTTTTGCCAGGTCTGATTACTATTACACGGTATCAAACCTTGATAACGGAGAACCGGGATCGCCTGAACCCCCTGCTTCTTTTGTACCGGAAGGCCCGCCTATTGCTGACGGACAGGAAAAATTTATCGGCTGTGTATACAGCACAACTCAATTGCAGTATTTTGAAATGTACTGGAACCAGGTTACACCTGAAAACGCCGGAAAATGGGCAAGTGTCGAAAGTACCAGGGACCAAATGAACTGGGGTGAGCTTGATAACGCATACAACCTGGCAAAAGACAATGATTTCTTATACCGGCATCATGTATTGGTTTGGGGCAATCAACAACCAACCTGGATGGCTGCACTCGATTCTGCAGAACAATACAATGAGATATCGGAATGGTTTTCAGAATTGGCCAACAGATACGATAGCATTGATCAGGTTGAAGTTGTGAATGAACCTCTTCATGACCCGCCGGATGATCCCGAAGATGGTGGGTATATAGGAGCCCTGGGAGGTGAAGGTGTTACAGGCTGGGATTGGGTTATCAATGCATTTCGTCTGGCAAGAACACATTTTCCCGAGACAGATCTGATGATAAATGAATACAGCATTGTAAATGACTTTTCTTCTCTGGAAACCTATCTGGAGATCATTGAACTTCTCCAGGCTGAAGATACACTCATTGATGCTATTGGTATTCAATGTCATGCTTTTTCAACAGGAACATCATCCGATAATATTGTCCGAACGCTTGATTCTCTTGAAGCAACCGGGTTGCCGGTATACATTACAGAACTTGATATAGATGGATTGACCGATGAAAGACAAATACGTGAATACCAGAGGCTGTTCCCGATCTTTTGGGAACACACCGGCGTTAAAGGCATTACACTTTGGGGATACCGGCCGGGAATGTGGAGAACCTCTTATGGTGCTAACCTTGTAAATAATGATAATACGGAAAGACCTGCTCTTCTCTGGCTGAGGGCTTATATACAGGGAAATTTTGCGGAGGTAGAATCCGTTACGGTATCGACAGACGAAGGAACAACGGAAATAAATACGGATAATGGGACACTTCAAATGTTAGCAGAAATATTTCCCGATACAGCCACAGTAAAAGATGTTGTATGGTCCGTCAATAATACAAACATCGCAAAAATCGATATGGACGGTTTGCTGACGGCAGTGGATAACGGTACCGTAACAGTTACTGCAAAAGCAATTGATGGGAGCGATGAGGAAGGAACGCTGGATATTGATATCAGCAACCAGGTATTGGGTATCATTCGGAATACCAATTCGGAAATACAAGTCATTATTTATCCGAATCCTGCTGAAAACGGATGTTTTACAATTCAGAATACAGATCATATAAAACAAATCAACATTCTTGATGTCAGCGGTCATCAGATTGACGTATATAAGTTGAACAATCAGTCTTCAATTGATATACACCTTGATATCGTACCGGGTATTTATTTCATTCGTCTGGATAATGGTAAAAATGTATTGTATGAAAAAATAGTAATTCATTAGCCATTATGATCTTAAATAATAAGAAGTTGCCTGAAAAGTATTAAAGTTTACCTGTTAAGTTTACGAGGTTAACGTAAATTATACAAATACCGGAAAATCAATTGTAACTTTTTGGACAGCTTCTTATTGTCGTTTTTTCCCGCTATGCATTTTTACAATGTATCTTTTCATCCATCCTGTCAGAATATTTGATCGCGATGGAAGTTGCATTTTATGAAATTGAGATTCCTTCGCCGGATGATTTGAGATTCTTCAAAAGAATAAGGTTTCAAAGAGGAAACAATAAAAATGAATGGCACATGCCTTATGATTCCTTATGTCCTGGTACATTTACATCAACGCACTGAAAAGAAAGTCCGGAATAATAATTTGGATTCTTTGTGGCTTTTTAATAAAACAACTCATGTTATTTGTTAAAAAAGTATTGCCAAATCCAAATTTTCATTAATTTTATGCTAGATATAGTCAAAAATACTATATTAACAGTTTCGAAAAAAAATATTCCTAAAAGGATCATTCAGGTTCTTTGACGTTTCATTATACGAATTATTGATTATTAAAGGATAATTGATAGATATTCAAGTCTGACAACGGAATCTATTATATCGATACTCAATAGAATCAAAGTTTAACTAACCCATTTACTAAATTAACCACTTATTATGAAGATTCAGACAGATTTCAGTATGTTGGGCAAGCTGGCTTTCAGGCTAATGCTTGTCATGATTATGGCTGGCTCCCTGGTCTATCAGGGACTGGCCAGCGAAAATCTACAGGACCCTGTTACGATTACAGGAACTGTAACGGATGCTAATACAGGTGAACCATTGCCTGGCGTTACAGTAGCAATAAAAGGCACTTCGACCGGTACAATCACCGATGTTGATGGTCTTTATTCTATCTCGGCGTTTCCCTCTTCAGTCATTCAATTCAGTTATGTCGGTTATCTGACCGAAGAAATTACTGTACACGAGAGTACTACTATTGATGTCAGTCTTGTTGTGGATATTATTGGTCTCGATGAAGTGATCGTAACCGGTTATGGTGTTCAGAAAAAGAGCGATATTACCGGTTCAATTGCTTCAGTCAGCGGAGAACAACTTGCGGAAACCCATATCGTGGGAGTTGATCAGGCTTTGCAGGGCCTGGCTGCCGGGGTGAATGTTATCCCGGTATCAGGAAGACCCGGTGATGAAGCCGTCATCCAGATCAGAGGAATTAGTTCCATAAATGGTGTTGAACCCCTGATCATAATCGATGGAGTGCCGGGTAGCCTGACAAATATCTCTCCCGGCGATATTGAAAGTATTGAAGTGTTGAAGGACGCTTCTTCTGCTGCTATTTATGGTGATTCCGGGGGTAACGGTGTTATTATCATCACTACCAAAAAAGGGAAATCAGGCAAAATGACAACAAATTTCAACATGTACCAGGGTTTTGAAAAACCGGTATCCAAACTGGATTTGATGAATTCACAGCAATGGTTGCAAATGGCCGAGGAACAGAATGCCGGTAATACAGCAATCACATCGCGACCTGATACATTTCCGAATTACGACTGGCAGGAAATCCTTTTTGATCCGGCTTTTATGCAAAACTATGATATATCATTTTCAGGTGGGAATGATGTATCTACCTATTATTTAAGTGCGACCTATACTGATCAGTCAGGTATTGTTAAATCAAGCGACTTTAACAGGTTTACCCTTCGCTTGAATTCTGAACATAAACTGACCAAACGTATAACCTTTGATGAAAAATTGACTTATATCAACAGACGATATAATGGTTTTCCCGACTATGCATGGAATAACTATTACGAAGGTCCTATACGATTGGGGCTTATAATGCCTCCTTACGTGCCTGGTTATAACGATACTACATGGGCCAATACACCTTACAGCCGGAACAATCCGCTTGCCAGGCTTGATATGATTGACAGGATTGAAAAACATAATAATTTTCTTGGCAATGTCGGCCTTAAGATCGATCTCGTGAAAGGATTATCTTTTACAAGTCGTTTTGCCGGAGAGCTGGGCTTCTGGGATACAAAGGAGTATCAGAATTCTTATTATAACACCGTATACGATTTTCGCTACGATAATGAAGTGAAATCTATCGCCAGTATTTACCGTGATTTAAGTTATACTGCTTTGCAACTTCTGGAATATAATTTTTCTCTGGCTGATGCACATAATATTTCTTTGATGTTGGGAATGGAAGCAATTCGTGAATGGGGATATGATTACAATGGTGAAAGGTATATGACTCCAGATTTACCGGATTATCTGCAATATTTTTCCCAGTCTGTTGATGATACCTCTATAAACCAGATTATCGATGGTGAAGCATACGAAAGCAGACGATTGGCCTATATTGGCAGACTGAATTATGATTACAAAGGAAAGTATCTTCTTACGGTCAATGTCAGGAGAAGCGGAAGTAGTGCTTTTGGTCCCAAAAAACGTTTTGGTTGGTTTCCTGCTTTTTCCCTGGGATGGAAATTTTCCGAAGAACAATTCATGAAGAATCAGAATCTGATCAGTTTCGGGAAAGTAAGGTTTGGTTACGGGCAAACAGGTACATATGCAAGGACGGGATATCCCTACCTGAGTATTGTCAGGTCACCAAGTACATTTGCCTATCCGTTCGATGATGCGGTTTCCTCACCGGGAGCTGCCCCGGTACAGATTGCCAATCCTGAAATCCACTGGGAGACAATTCACATGACCAATGTGGGATTGGACCTGGCCTTATTTCAGAACCGGCTCAGTTTAACTGTAGAATACTATGACAAAGTAAACGAAGATATGCTGATGCTTCAGGAAATACCTTACCATCTGGGTACTTACTCACTTGGAAGTACGTATGATGTGGATAACACGTCTCCCGAAGTGAACATTGGCAGCATCCGGAATTCGGGATTGGAATTTACTGTGGGCTATAAAAACAATATAGGCGATCTGAAATATGGCATTGACCTGAATCTGGCTACATTACGCAACGAGGTTCTTGATCTGGCGTCAGACTCTTTGGACAGAGGACAGGTTGAAAACATCAATCCTATTACAATGACGTGTATAGGAGGTTCTGTATCGGAATTCTATGGTTACCAGACCGATGGTATTTTCACCCGCGAGGACTGTGCTGTAGATGCAAACGGAGATTATATACTCGATGCCGGTGGTCGTTATTCGGTTGTTAACCAGCCTCAGTATATTGACGAAGAGGGTGACTTAGTTTATGCCCAGCCTACAGCTCAGCCAGGTGATGTGCGTTGGGTTGATGTGAATGGTGACGGAAGGGTTCTTACACCCGAAGACAAGGTTTCCCTGGGAAGTCCTTTACCAAAAGTAATCTATGGTTTTAGCTTCGACCTTGAATACAAGGGATTTGACCTGACTGCACAGTTTACGGGAACAATAGGGAATAAAATTTTCAACGGAACCGGACAGTACCTCTATTACTGCAGGGATCTGACAAACCGTGCCGCAGATTTTGCGAATCGATATGTTGATGAAGATATTTATAAAGAAGATCCGTATACCAGTGAGCTTGTTTTGGTCACGTCTGCAAACCGCAATACGGACCTTCCCAGGAATAATACGGAGAATTATACGTATGCCAGTGATTTTTATGTCGAAAACGGTTCTTACCTGCGCTTACGTAACCTGATACTTGGATATACATTGCCCTCATCACTCACACGACTTATTAACGTTGAACGACTTCGGGTTTTTGTAGGTGCCAGAAATCTTTTTACTTTGACAAAATATTCCGGCATGAATCCGGAAATCGGTTCGGAAGTCGACGAAGCTGCAAACGATCCCGGAATTCTGGATATGGGAATTGACGTAAGCATTTACCCTGTCACAAAAATGTATTATTGGGGTGTTAATCTCACATTTTAACCTTGATTGAATGATTAAAATTTTTAGAAAATGAAAAATACAATTCAGATGATATACAGAATTTGTCTTATCGCTCTGATAGGGTTTTATACCTATTCCTGCAGCGATGATTATCTCGATTTTAAGCCAGTAGCTGCCGAAAACAGTGCCTCTTTTTACATTAATATGAACCAGGCCGAACAGGCTGTTGCAGCTGCATACTCAACACTCAGCACGCGAACTTCATGGGATCGCGATATTCTTTTGTACCTGGGTGAAGTTCCTTCGAATGATGCTGAAGCCGGTGGAGACTATGAAAATGAAGTTCCCGGGGCTGAGGAGTATAACCGTTTTACGTTCAGCCCGACCAGCGCACTTATTGAAAATACTTATGGTGTATTATTTCGTGGGGTTCACTTCAGTAATATAGCTATGGAAAATATTCCCAATGTTCTTGAAACAGATCCCAATGCCGATGCCGGTATTATTAATATCCGTATTGGCGAACTAAAATTCCTCAGGGCATTGAATTACATGTACCTGACTCATATTTTTGGCCAGGTGCCGCTTGTTGATCATGTTTTGGGACCCAGCGAATACTATAGGGATAAAGCCACCCTTCGTGATCTTTTTGATCTGATAGAACAG
Source organism: uncultured Bacteroidales bacterium (assembly GCA_964406315.1). Classification (GTDB taxonomy): domain Bacteria; phylum Bacteroidota; class Bacteroidia; order Bacteroidales; family UBA10428; genus UBA10428. The sequence goes on from CAYORG010000004.1 coordinate 62,368, forward strand.
GATCTTACGGAAGCTATGCTTATATTACCGGAGAAAAGCTCACTCTCGGCCAGCAACATCGGCAGAGCAACAAAAGGAGCGGCCAAGGCTTTATTGGCTCGAATGTGTCTGTTTGAATCATCCTATGCGCATTACTATCCGGGTGATTCGAGGTTTGTAGGATTGAATGAACGCTGGCAGGATGTGTTGGATATATGTGAGGATATTATCAGCTCAGGTCAATACAGTCTTGTCGGCATAGACGGTACAACCTATAACACCTGGTTGGGACCTGAGACCGATGGTTACCGTTACCTCTTCACAGTTGAAGGTGAGAATTGCGAAGAATCAATTTTTGAGATTCAATATATTAATGATGGAGTTGATTACACCGAGACCAGGGCAGGATCTCTTGTGATGTGGACTGCAGCTCGTTATTGTTACAACACAAGCGGAAGCGAGATCGGGGCAGGGTACTGGGGACTTGGCTGGCCTACTCAGGACCATGCAAGCGAATATGAGGCAGGAGATATCCGCTTTAAAACCAATGTTGCAGCTCCAGGAGATTCTATCGAAATTGGTATAGGAGGTGTAGCTACACGTTGTCCAATTAGTTTTGAGCATACAGCAACCGGTCATTATATTAAAAAATATGAACTCTCTGCTGAACAATTTACTCTTGCCGCAGGACATGGATGGCATAAATCACCCTTTAATATAAAATTGCTTCGCTATGGCGATGTAATGCTTATGGCTGCTGAAGCTGCCATCATGCTGAATGATAATGCAAAAGCCACAACCTATATCAATATGGTTCGTGAGCGTGCCAGGAATTGCGGAGACGGTATTGTTCCGGCTGATCTGACCGGTACAATTACTATGGATCAGTTGATCAGGGAACGCAGAATAGAATTAGCCTTTGAAGGACGACGGTACTTCGATATGGTGCGCTGGAATATTGCTGTGGAGAGTCTGAACAATACACAAACCCCGGGAGGATTCCCCATTACTTATTCATCGCCCAAAAACGATTTTATGCCGTTGCCGCAGCGTGAAATTATAAACAGTAACGGCAGCCTGACACAACATGAAGGATGGTAATATTCTTTCATATTAATGATAATTGAAGAGCAGGAGTGTAAATTCACTCCTGCTTTTTTTATGTCCAAAAAAATGACTTTTTATGCTAAGGCTAAAGAGTACTAAATTATCGATAGGTTAAAAATAATTTTTTAAAACAAGCAACATCTATTGTACTGCAAAATTCAATTATTACTTATTCTACGTTAATTATGCACATGGGTGATCGTCTCCAATATCTTTCAGCATTAACCCGAACAATGCCATGATTGATGCAATCTACTTTTTGCACAGAAATATTATGCTCCAAGTTATTCATGAATAATGGATTATTATACAATTATATTCTAGTTATCTTGAAAGAATCAATTATAACAAAAGTAGATTGGACCAATTTTATAATAGAAACAGAGAATATTTTTATAGCATCTTATGGTAATTATTACTAACTTATTATAATAAACCAAAATAGTTAAGATCATGAAAAAATCTCTTTTTTTCTTTACACTTATTTTTGTAATGTATTTTTTACAAGCCGAGATTTCTCCTTCCTGGAGAAAAAGCTTTGGTAGTCCGGTAAACTGGCAGAAAATCACGAATATCGGATACCTTATCGTAAGCACGAATAACGCATTATATGGTATCAATCCGGAAACAGGTGATGTTTTGTGGGAAAATAAAACACTTGCAGCCATACCTGAGGAAGCCTATGAACAGGTAACAGGTACTCAGTTTTTTTCCTTGACAACTGGTGGTGAAATATCAGATATAATAATCATAAATCCCTCTGACGGCAAGATATTATTTGATTCTGAGAAAGAAGGTATAAGTGCAGTGCTAAGTAAACATCCGTTAGGACAGTCAGGCAGATTACTAATAATCGGAACCAAAAAAGGAGAATTGTCTGCAACATTGCTGATGTATGATGTGAATACAGGTGAACAGTTGTGGGTAAATGAAAAGTTATTTGTTGAGCAAAAAAGTACGGAGGGGAAAAGTGGATTTGGAGCATTTATGACCAATCTTGAATCAGCAGCTCTAACCATGGGAAATATTGCCGGGCTCACGGCAGAACCTCTTGAAATAAATGAAGAAACTCTTCTGATTGCTCATCCTAATTACATAATTTCATTAAATGCCAATACAGGAGAAGAAAACTGGAAAACTTCCATTTCACCCTCCACTCGTGCAGAATTAGCGATTGTCGAGACTAATCCTGATATTGTATATGCATCAGTGGAAACTGAGGAAACATCTCAAATGTCATCAACATCAGAACCAACCACAAACTATTATAATCTTACTTACGCATTTGATATTAAAGATGGCAAAGAAGTTTGGGCTAAACCTTATAAAGCAAAAGGACAGCTTAATACTATAATTTTCGACAAAAGAGGATTGATCATTTGCCCATTTCTTAGCAAGCCCATGATCAATCTTGTTGACTATACATCAGGTGAGGGCCAATGGGGAAAAAAGGGAAATGGAACAAAAATTCACGGCGCCCTGGTAAGTTATTTTGAATTTGAAGGCGATTATATTATCACTACTGCTTTTGATAATGCCTGGAATAATGCCGCTGAAGAGTTTTATCTTAATATTCTTGATGTAGAAACAGGTATGCTGAAATATGAAAAATATGAAAAACTCAAAGGTAATTTAAGAAAGATTGAATTGCTTGATAAAGGTTTACTTTATGTTACTTCACGTGAAATAAATATTATGGACGTAAATACAGGAGAGAGTCTTTTCCCGGAGCCGATTGTTGCTGCAAAGCCTCTGGATCCGGATAACTATGATCCTTTGATCCATGGACTGCCGTTTGCAGAAAATGACAACATGCTGGTTGCTTATTCGTCAAAAGATGAACAGCTTTACAAAATCGATAAAAAGGCCGCCACACTACAACAAATTTCTAAAGAACCAATTGATTTTAAAGAAAAAGAACAACCCAATACTGTCGAACTAACCGAAGATGGAGTTATCCTTTTCTCAGATCAAAATATCATGAAACTTAATTGGGAAGGAAATATAATTTATCAAAGCTATTTTCCTTCACCGCAGGTACCCGGACTTAAAAAAGCGCTTCATATAGCCAATGCTGTAAGAGCAGCTACTATTGCTACTGCGGCAAGTGCGTATTCCGGAGCATTTGCCCACGCATCAATAGCATCAGATGATCAGGCAACAAAAGATATAACCGGTGAATTGGCAGGAGGATTTGGAGAAGTAGCAGTCGAAGGATTTTCCGTAGCAAACTCAGAAATGAAAAATGTTATGAAACGTTTCAAAGCCTCAGCAGAGAGTCCTGATTTTATTTTTGTACTTTCTGAGTATGATAAAAAAGCCTATGGAATCATTCAGGTAAGTAAAAAGGATGGAAAACAAGTGGAGTTAATTGATCTTGGGAAAGAAAAAGAACCTAGTTATGAAGTAGATCAGATTTACAGCTATATCTATCTCAGGACTCAACCCAATGAAATAGTCTGCTACCAATTTTAATTTGTAGTAGTGTAAAAAACCGGGTTAAACCGGTTTTTTTTAATTTCACTATCAGACTTGCATACATTTTAGCGCTATAAAATTAATATCGAAGATAACTTTGCAATAAAAATCCTTAAATGTGAAACATTTCATTCACTTTCCATGTAGATAAGTGAAACAATCCTACCTACTACTCAATACAATGAGATATTCATTTTATAATTTAAATGGCATAATTATGCAAAAAAGAACTTTACTTTTCCTATCAGTTTTGCTGATAAACGCCACACTTGTTAATTCACAAAGTCATCCCGGTTTACGGATTAACGGTCGTCACTTGTATGATAAATGTGGCGAAAGAGTAATACTCAGAGGTGTAAGTAATCCAAATATTTGGTTTGATAAAACCGGTGCCACTCAATATCCGGAAATTGAGCAGACAGGAGCCAATGTGGTCCGCATTGTTTGGCAAATCAATGGTTCATCTACTGATCTTGATGCTGCTATAACTAATTGTATTGCCCAAAATATGATTCCCATGGTTGAATTGCATGATGCTACAGGTGATTGGAGCAAATTGCAGGATTGCATAGATTACTGGATTAGCGAAGATGTAGTTAGTGTGATACAGGAAAATGAAGAATATTTATTGGTAAATATTGCCAATGAATGTGGAGGGTATTCAGTTACAAACAACCAATTTACCACAGGATATACAAATGCAATAACTTCTATGAGAGCAGCCGGTATACACGTTCCACTAATTATTGACGGTACCGATTGGGGAAAAAATATTGATATTCTTCAGTCTCAGGGTCCCGGATTGATCGAAGCTGATCCTGATCACAATCTTCTGTTTTCTATTCATATGTGGTGGCCGGAAATGTATGGGTACACAGAAAGCGATATAGTGGATGAAATAGCACAGTCAGTAAACATGGGTTTGCCACTCATTGTCGGCGAATTTTCCCAGATGCACGGTGAATGTACCACCAATGTAATTACAGATCAGAATTCAATTGAATATACAACAATAATCAGAGAATGCCAGGAGAATGCAGTGGGATACATAGCATGGTCTTGGTTTGGTAATTGCAATCCTTTCTGGGATATGACTACAAGCGGGACCTATGCAACACTTTATGACTGGGGACTCGAAGTGGCTGTGACAGATGATAACAGCATTCAGAATACATCCGTAAGGCCATATAATATTGTAAACGGCATTTGCAATCCGAGTGGGAATGAACAACCGGAATCAGTAAACGAATCATTTACACTTCAACAAAATTATCCGAATCCATTTGGCGAATCCACTACAATTCACTATTCACTTGGTCAGTATTCTTATGTTATGCTGTCAGTTTACAATAATCTGGGAGAAGAAATACTAACTTTGGTAAACAGCAAACAATCGCCTGGCGATCATTCCCTGACAATTGACGGCAGAGATCTGGCCCCGGGCATTTATACATATTCCCTCAAGTCAGACGGGTATCAACTGACAAAAAGAATGATGATCTTAAGATAAAAAAATACCAAATGCCATAAGGAAAGAAATGCATGCAGACATTCATAAAGATCATAAGCAAAACAACAAGTAAAATCAGAGCATGCTGATATATAATATGAATTATCGGGAAAAATTTTTCTCAATAATTTGAGATGTCCGAAGTTGCCTTAATAAATGCAGTTTTATATCCTTTCTGAATAACGTTCTTCAGTTCATTTCTGGCAGCAGCCAATGAAGCATATTCTCCGGTGGTGTATCTGTATATCTGATCTTCTCCGCAACTAACTTTGACATCTGACAGGCTATTCATTGCCGTCAATGCAATCTCCCTTTTTAAAGCCATTACCTGTATGGTATAAGTGGTTGGTCTCACCGGTGTATTCAGGTATTCTTCCAGGTTGTAATAGCGAATAAATGCAGTTTTGTATTTTGTTCTTATGATCTCATTTTTGGCACTTTCTGCTTCTGTAAGTGTTTTATAAACTCCTGTAACATACCTGTAATATTCATCCTTTCCTTTTTGAATTTCTATATTTAATGAATTGTTCAATTCATCGGGTTCAACTCTTTGAACAGAAGCCATTAACTGAATCGTATATTTTCCATTCTCATAATCATATACAGGTTCTGTATCTGGTATATCATCATACGTCACAGTTTCGGAAGCCACACTTTCCACAACACTTTCATAAGCAGTTTCATCAGTTGATTCATACTCCTCAATAAGAGTGGATTCCGGTTCAACAATTTCAGATTTTTCTTCAATTGGAGTTATTGCAGCGGCAATTTCCTCAATATCGGGAACAGTTTTTTCAAGGAAGGGATAGATGTAATAGTAATCTTCGGAATAGCCTGAACTGAAATCAACCATGTGTGTATAGGTATTGTATTCAGGAGCAATAAAATTGATCATATAGTTGCCTTTGCCAAGTTCAAAACTGAAATTCCCGTCGGTCTCGTCGGGTACAACGGAAAATATTTTATCATGAGTCTCTGTGCTGATTACTTCAATATTTGTACTTGTAAAGTCAGTTGATCCATCCTGAAAAGCTATCTGTCCGGTGATTTTATACCGTTTATAGGGATCATCCTGTAAAATCTCAAGGTAATATAAGTTGTAATTTCCATCGTAAGCGGGATCGCTCATAGCAACATAAGCATAAGAACCGTTCCCTGAAGGCATGTAATACATATCGTCATCGAAAGTATTTAAAGGATAACCAATGTTAACCGGAGTTTCCCATTCATTACTCCCTGTTCTGACTGAGTAAAAAATATCGTATCCTCCAATATTTTCATGTCCTTCGGACTTAAAAAAAAGTTTTGTGCCATCATAATTTATAACAGGCATAATTTCATTGCGTTTTGTGTTTATTTTGTCTCCCAAATTCTCCGGTTTCTCCCATTTGCCTTTTTCATCCTTTTCTGATCGATATATATCCATGCCACCATACCCGTCTTTTCTGTCACTGACAAAATACAGTTCTCTGCCATCAGGAGATTCACATGCATCCGAATCCCAATCCTTTCCATTTACAGGCTTATCCAGTCTGATCATTTTCTGCCATCTCTTGTTTTTTTGAAATGTGTAGTAAATATCACTTGATATGCCTGTTTTCACCGTTAAATATATCCTCTCATTATCAAAAGAAACAGAAGAGGGATAGCATTCGCCTTTTACACCGATGTAGGTAGTAATTTTTACAGGTTCGCTCCAAATTCCGCTTATTTTTTCCGAATAATAGATATCATCCTTGTTGTACTTTCCTTTTACTGAATAGAACAGCATGGTTTCATCATGATTAACGACCGGGTATTGTTTCGACTTATCGGAAATGAGCGAACTTCCTAAATCCGTTTTTGTGTAATACACGGGATTTTCCTGCATTTTTTGAGCAGTATAGCATGATTCTATCAATTGATTTGCCAGTTCAATCTCATCCTGGTCTTTTCCAAGCAATGAAATGTATTGATTCAGCAATTCAATGGCTTTTGGTATATTGTTTTCCAGTTTAGATGCAATGGCATAATACTTCAGAACTTCAAGAGGTGCATTGGTTTCTTTTGGACTGCCATATTTATAATCCGTTGAGGCGAAAGGAGCAGCTTTTTTTAGAAATTCAATGGATTCTTTTTTCCTGCCTACGATGTTCATCAGGCATAATCCATTCAGAAAATTCAAATTCGGATTATCCGGTTCAGACCTTAAAAGCTTTTCATAGGTTTTTTGTGCTTTTTCGTAATCGTTCTGCAATAAGGCCATATCAGCTTCAAAGAAATCTGTTTTATTGAAATTCTGACCGGAAACAAAAAGCATGCTATACAATAAAAGACAACTGAATAAGGCTTTAATTTTCATAACCCCGCAAATAAAAATTCATATCGTAGATTAAATTACACAGATAAACAACAAGTTGCAAAATAATTTATCAATCAACACGAGAAATAATTAACAAAACTCCATTCTGAATTGTTTGTACGTGAATTGCAAATTGTCTTAAACCGGGTGTTCTCTATAGGCAAAATGCATTCTGGCTTGTTACTATCATACATTGTCTTACGGCAGGAATTGAAAACCAAAGCAAGCACGAAGTCGTGAATAATGATAGCCTGAAATGTTTATAAGAGCATTATTTTCAATGTGTTCTAATGAAATTTTATTCGTTATTGATTTGATAACTTCATAATATTCTTAATTTTATTCCCGTTACAATTCTTATCTGATAAGTGATGGGAAAATCCAAGAATATTGAACCTGAAAAAAGCGATAAGCGAAAAATCAAGAAAAAGGTCTATGAAAAAGAACTTCGGAAGCTTCAGATAGAGCTTGTTAAGCTGCAGGAATGGATAAAAACCAAAGGTCTCAAAGTAGTTGTGGTTTTTGAAGGAAGAGATGCTGCGGGGAAAGGCGGTGTGATCAAGCGCATTTCTCAGAGTCTGAATCCAAGGGTATGCAGGGTGGTTGCCCTGGCAACTCCCACGGAGCGAGAAAAAACGCAATGGTATTTTCAACGATATGCTGCACACCTTCCGGCAGCCGGAGAGATGGTGTTGTTTGACCGTAGCTGGTACAACCGGGCAGGAGTAGAGAGGGTTATGGGATTTTGCACTGATGATGAATACCAGGAATTTATGCGTTCGTGTCCCGAGTTTGAGCGTATGTTCATTCGTTCAGGAATAATCCTTATTAAATATTGGTTTTCAGTATCTGATGAGGAACAGGAAAACCGATTCCAGGCACGCATTGATGATCCTACAAAAAGTTGGAAACTCAGTCCGATGGACCTTGCCTCCCGCGAAAAATGGATCGAATATTCAAAAGCAAAGGATGAAATGTTTAAATATACCGATACCAAGCAGGCCCCATGGTTCGTGGTTCCTGCCGATAATAAAAAACGAGCCCGCCTGAATTGTATAAGTCACCTGCTGAGCCAGATCAAATATAAGGAATTGCCGGCTGAAAAAATGAAATTACCGCCCCGACAGGAAAGTCATAAATATGTCCGCCCTCCCTTTAGTGATCAGACAATTATTCCGGAAGTATACTGATTTTGCCTGTATTACAATTTAATTTTAACAATGAATTGCAGCATTTCAGGAACCCTCTATAGTCTTTTCTGGAGTTCTTTTCACTGTTTGTAAAAAGAATAATGGTAAAAAATGACAGTTAGTTGCTATTTAATTTATAATTTAGCCGCATTATTCTATTAAAATCAAATTATGAAAGAAGGTAAAGTAAAATTTTTTAATGAATCCAAAGGTTTTGGATTCATAAAAGACAATGAAACCGGTGAAGAACATTTTGTGCACGTTAGCGGATTAATTGATAAGATCAATGAGGATGACGATGTTACATTTGAACTTACACAGGGAAAAAAAGGATTAAATGCTGTAAATGTTAAATTAGTATAATTACTATAACTATATATAGCTTAATCATAAGCTCCAACATAATGGAGCTTTTTTTATTTTTGATAATCAAAAAATACAACTGAGATATGGCTAAATCGAAACAAACATGGAATAAGAAGGAAAGGGAAAAGATCAAACAAAAGAAAAAGCAGGATAAAGAAAAAAGGAAAGAAGCACGAAAAGCAAATCCTTCGAAAAGTGGATTGGATGACATGTTAGCCTATGTTGATCAGGATGGAAATATCACATCAACACCTCCGGATGAATCCAAAAAGGAAAAGATTAAAGCTGAAGAAATTGAAATTGGAATACCTAAAAAAGAAGCCACAGACGAGGATAGTAAGTTGAGGACAGGAATTCTTAATTATTTCAATGAATCAAAAGGATTTGGATTTATTAAAGATGCCATTACACATGATGAAATTTTTGTTCATATCAGTGAATTTGTTGACGAAATAAGGGAGAACGATAAAGTGAATTTTGAAACTGTAAAAGGTCAGAAAGGGTTAAATGCTATTAATGTAAGAAGAATTTAACAATGAGAATATTGTATTTAACACTTCTAATATTTGTTAAACTCAACCATTAATTCAGATTGCTTTGCAACTATATTTTGCTATGATTAAATTAGTATTTGGGTTTTTACCGATTGCATATTTTATAAACAATGAATACAACTACCAAGGAGGCATTGGCTATTATTGGCATGGGATGCCGCTTTCCAGGAGAAGTGAATTCTCCAAATGAATTTTGGGATTTATTAATTAACAAAAAAAATGCTATCCAGGACATTCCTTCAGACAGATGGGATGCTGATTCATTATTTGCAGGTGATTTCAGAAGAGCAGGAAAAATAAGTGTAAAAAAGGGAGGTTTTATTAAGGATATCGATAAGTTCGATTCAGGTTTTTTTGGCATCTCTCCTTTGGAGGCTTCAAGAATGGACCCGCAACAACGAATGCTTCTTGAAGTTTCATATGAAACCATTGAAGATGCGGGGCTAAGTATTTCTGATCTTGACAATTCACGGACAGCTGTTTTTATAGGAATTTCAGCTCATGACTATGGTGATCTGCAGAACACACCTCCGGAAAGGGCAAATATCGGATCACACACAAATGTTGGTTCAGCACTTTGTATTAATGCAAACAGAATATCCTATTTCTACAATTTAAGAGGTCCAAGTTTTGCGATCGATAGTGCCTGCTCCTCCTCACTAAATGCAATTCATCTTGCCTGTCGGGCCATCTGGGAAGGTGACGCTGATGCTGCTTTTGCAGGTGGAGTAAATTCAATCCTTAAGCCTGAACCTCAAATGGGATTTAGCAAAGGAGGTTTTCTTTCACCCGATGGTACGTGCTATTCATTTGATGAAAGAGCAAACGGATATATACGTTCGGAGGGAGCTGGTTTGATTTTTATTAAACCCTTATCTAAGGCAGAAAGGGATGGCGATTCTATCTATGCAATCATTCGTGGATCTGCAGTTAACCAGGATGGCACAACAAAGGGGATATCTGTACCAAATCCTGTGGCACAAAAAGAACTTTTTATTGAAGCTTACAGAAATACCGGAATTAAACCTACTGATATTCAGTATATAGAAGCACACGGAACCGGTACTTTCGTTGGCGATCCTATTGAGGCAAATTCCATTGGGGAGGTTATTGGAAAAAACAGGAAGAACAAATGCTATATTGGCTCTGTCAAATCAAACATAGGTCATCTTGAGCCTGCTTCAGGAATAGCAGGAATATCAAAACTTGCACTTGCACTGAAAAACGGGATAATTCCACCGAACATAAATTTCAGAAAAGGGAACCCAAATATTTCATTTGAAGAATACAACCTTGAAGTACCTACTGAATGTATTCCATGGCCTTATGAGAAAGGAAATATTCACTATGGTGGTGTGAATTCATTTGGCTTTGGCGGATCAAATGTGCACATTATACTCCAGAATTTTGTTCCAAAGAAAAAGAATAAAACATCAGAAATTAAAGGCCCACTGGTTTGTACACTTTCTGCCAGGAATAATGATGCACTTGCTTCTCTTACGAGATCATTCATCGACTTTCTGAATGAAAAAGATAATATGTACAGCCTTAGTGAAATATGTAGTGCAACAGCTCTCAGAAGATCTCATCATGATATTCGTCTGGCAGTTGTTGCCGAATCAAAGAAAGAACTGGCTGAAAACCTGCAGGTATATTTGAATGGAGAAACCCTGACTGAAATTGCTGAAGGAAGAGTCAATGAGGTAAAAAATAAAATAGTATTTGTTTTTTCAGGCCAGGGTTCCCAATGGTGGGCTATGGGCAGAGAGCTTCTGGAAAATGAACCTCTTTTCAGACATCATGTAGAGAAAATAGATAAAATGTTGTCCAAACATGCCAACTGGTCTTTGATTGAGGAACTTACAAAAGACGAAAAGTTTTCCAGAATCAGTGATACAAATATTAGTCAACCTTCCATTTTTGCCATCCAGATAGGTCTGTATGAAATGTGGAAATCATTGGGCATTCAGCCTGCAGCTGTTGTTGGTCACAGTATTGGAGAAGTTGCTGCTGCCTATGCATCCGGAGCACTGACTTTGGAACAAGCTGTACTTCTTATCTTTCATCGCAGCCGTATACAGTTTAAAGCAACTGATAAAGGTAGAATGCTGGCAGTCGGTTTGTCCTATGAAGATGCAAAAAAATTGATCAATGGCAAAGAAAATAAAGTAACAGTCGGGGCAGTAAATGGTCCCTCTATGGTTGCTCTTTCGGGCGATACTGATGCAATAGAAGAAATTGCTGAAGAACTCGATAAAAAAGATATTTTTCACCGGTTACTTGTTGTGAATGTTCCGTTTCACAGTCATCATATGGAACCCCTGAAAGACGAACTGCTTTCTTCCCTGGGAACATTCAAAACAAAGCCTTCAAAAATCCCGTTTTACTCTACTGTGGAAGCCGGAATTGTTAATGGAGAGAATCTGACCCCTGCATACTGGTTCAGGAACATACGTGAGCCCGTGTTGTTTACGAAAGCTATTGAAGCACAACTAATAGATGGATTTGATACATTTATTGAATTAGGTCCTCATCCTATCCATGCTATTGGCATGAATGATTTAATAAACTCTCATAAAGTTAAAGGACTTGTTATTCCATCCATCAGAAGGAAAGAACCTGAAAAGAGGATATTTCTTGCTTCAGTGGCCACTTTACACACATGGGGCTGCAAAATCAACTGGAAGAAATTATACGGTGATGAGCATTGCAGAGTTGAATTGCCGAGGTATCCATGGCAAAAAGAATCTTACTGGATTGAAACTGAGGAAGGAAAAAAAGTAAGGCTGGGCAAAATTGAATACCATCCTCATTTAAAGAAGCAGGTAAGCTCGGTACGGGAAAGTAACAATATAATATGGGAAGTTGATCTGGATAAAAGATCTTACCCTTATATTGAAGATCATAAGGTCCAGGGGCCAATTGTTTTCCCCGGTGCAGGTCATGTTGATCTCGTGATTGGGGCAGCACAGGCTTCGTTCGGAGAAAAATTTGAATTTATCGAAGATGTAAACTTTGAAAATGCATTATTCCTTCCCGATTCCGGGGAACCACCACAAATACAGATTGATATTTCGCATGACAGCGGTGATTATTTTATATATACCAGACCAAAAGGAAAGGAGGCCCAGTGGACCATGTGTTCAAATGGCAAGGTGAATCACATCGGCGATAAATTTAAAGCCATACCGGTTGATCTTGATGATATTCGTACAAGGACTATCATACCTGTTGAGGTAAAACCTATGTATGATGAATTGCTGGAAAGCGGTTTGTATTTAGGACCCACCTTCAGAGCTATTAAAAAATTATGGAGAAGTAACGGGCATTGGGAATCACTAAGTGAGATTGAAGTGCATGAAAGTATACATTCCGAATTTTTCCAGTTTAATATTCACCCCGGAGTACTGGACAGCTGCTTCCAGACTGTATTTGGTATTTTCAATGAAAGAAGTGACCTGAGCAGAAAAATGGGAGTATATGTTCCCAGGCATATCGATAAAATTAAGTTCTATAAGAAACCTTCTTCCTATAAAATGTATGTTCATGGAAGATTGCGTGAATGGACAGATGAATATGCTTTAGGCGAACTGTGGATTTTTGATGCCGATGGAAGCCTGATCGCAGAATTTCATGGTTTCAAATCTCAATACCTGAAAGGATCCAGAGGAGAACAGGGCGGAGAACATGACAAATGGTTTTATGAGTACAAGTGGAACATGAAACCCCGTGCTGATCAACTTTTAAAAAGAAATCCCGGCAATTATCTTCCTCATCTGCCATTGATTAAAAAAGCAATTCAGCAGACTATTCAGGAGGTTCTTGATAGGCATGAGCAATCAGAGTATTACAAGCAGTATGAACCGGAACAATACAAACTTACCATTTCCTATATATGCCATGCACTGGAAAATATGGGAATGAAATTTAAAAAAGGTACTAAAATAAACGTCGACAGGCTGATTGAAGGGATGAATGTGATCAAAGACCATCATCGTCTCTTCAACCATATGTTCATTCTTCTTAGAAATGCAGGAATTGTTGCAGGTAAAAATGGTGAATATGAAATCATTAAAACCCCGGCAAAAAAGGATGTTTATATATGGATGAATGACCTGAAAAAGCAGTATCCTCAATTTCATCATGAATCTACACTGCTTGGCAGATGCGGACCTGAAATTCAGGGTGTACTTCAGGGTCATGTTGATCCAATCCAGTTAATTTTTCCTGAAGACCAGTGGGATGCCATTGTTAAGTACTATGTTGAAGGTTTTGCTTTCAGAAAATACAATGACATTGCAGCAAGATCTATTTCGGAATTAATTAAAAATCTTCCTGAAGATCAGACCTTGCGAATTCTGGAAGTTGGTGCCGGTACCGGGGGCATGACACAAGCTATATTGCCATTACTGCCAGGTGACAGAACGGAATATGTTTTCACTGATCTTTCACATATGTTTATGTTAAAAGCTCAGCAGAGGTTTACAAATTACCCTTTTGTCCAATATAAAATTCTTGACATTGAGCAGGATCCGGCCGACCAGGGTTTCAACCTGAATTCATTTGATATTATCATTGCATCTGACGTTATTCATGCGACTCGCGATTTAAGTGTTTCCCTTGGGAATGTCCAGAAACTATTGGCCTCAGAAGGAATCTTAATGATGCTCGAAGTTACCAACTCTCCGGTTTACCTCGATTTTATCTTTGGGATGACAGAAGGATGGTGGCTCTTTGAAGATTCAGCTATCAGGACCGATCATGCTACTATGCCTCCTGAAAAGTGGAAAGCTGTACTGGAGAATACTAACTATTCTGAAGTAGCCTGTTACAGTGATTTTGAAAAGAACGATTCTTCCTGTCAGAGTATAATTCTGGCCAGGGCAAGAAAACTGGATATATCAGAAAAAGAAGAAGAAATTAAGGCAAAAGTTGAAGAAGCTAGCTGGCTTGTATTTGCCGATGAAAAGGGAATTTCAGTAAAAATTGCATCAAAACTCTCTGCATTAAATAAAGAATGCATTTTTGTCCGAAAAGGAAATAGCTTTAAAAAGAATTCTGATACTGAATACCAGGTGGATATGCTTTCGCAGGAAGATGCAGACAAAGTGGTTGATCTGGCTATGAAAGGTTCAAAATTTCAGGGTATAATCTATGCATGGGGTTTGGATGCTATAAGCAATGATGAATTGAATACAGAAAGCATTATCAAATCAGAAGAATCAGGATCCATTATGCTTATGAACCTGATGAGGAAACTCAATAGTTCCAATTTCAATGTAAATCCTTCCATCTGGATATTATCAAGCGGAGCACAATCTGTTGGAGGAGTGCCGGAAACTATCAATATGGCACAGGAAGGATTGCGGGGAGTAAGCAGAGTAGTGGTAAATGAATTTCCAAATTATATCTCCACCATGGTAGATTTCAGCAGTCCGGTTCAGGATATTGAAATAGAAGTATTCATAGACGAGGTATTTGCCTCCGACCGTGTGGATGAACTGGCATTCAGAGGAAGAAAACGTTTCGTAAATAAGCTTGAGCGAATTAGTACTGAAAACATCATACGCCGGGCCTTTAAAACAGTTTCTGCTGAAGGTAGGGCATATACAGCCAGTATTTCAAAATATGGTGTACTGGATAATCTTGTACTCAGGGAATCGGAAAGAAAATCCCCTGCATCTGATGAGGTTGAAGTTCAAATAAAGGCCTCAGCTCTGAATTTCCGCGACATTATGATCGCTATGGGATTACTTAGCGATGCAGCTGTTGAAGGTGGTCTGTTTGGAAGAACTTTTGGACTGGAATGTGCCGGCGTGGTTTCGGCTGTTGGAAAAAATGTGAAGACTGTTAAAGTGGGTGATGAAGTTATGGCAACTGCTCCGGCATGTCTGGGTGGATTTGCATACCCAAAAGCCTGCCATGTAATTCAAAAACCAAAACATATTTCCTGGGAAGAAGCAGCTGGTTTACCTGTTGTATACACTACTGCTTATTTTTCACTTATTCACCACTGCAGGCTTGAGAAAGGAGAGAAGGTTCTGATACATGCAGCGGCAGGTGGTGTTGGAATTGCAGCAATTCATATCGCCAACTCTATTGGCGCAGAGGTATTTGCAACAGTCAGCAACGAAGAGAAAAAAAATTACATTGTAAGTATAGGTGTAAAACCTGAAAATATAATGAATTCACGGACTCTCGATTTTGCTGATGATATTATGGCAAAAACGGGAGACAAGGGGGTTGATGTGGTCCTGAATTCGTTATCAGGTGAAGCCATTTACAAAAGCATCAGGTGTTTGGCTTCATATGGCCGATTTGTTGAAATTGGCAAAACTGATATTTACCGGAATAGCAAACTGGGGTTACAACCCTTTGGTAATAACCTTACTTATTTTGGAGTCGATGTCGATCGTTTGTTTAAACAGAAAGAATTTTTTGGTGGCAGACTATTCCAGGAATCCATTGATTTTTTTGTAAAACATAAATTCCCAGCACATCCGATAAAAGTCTTCCCGATAGCTAAGCTCACCGATGCTTTTCAATATATGGCTGCTGCACGACATATAGGGAAGATCATTATTTCAGTGCAGGGAGATCTCAATATTGCTCCTCCTGCGGAAATTAATTTCCATGAAGATGCTACGTATCTGATTACCGGCGGAGCATCAGGTTTTGGTTTATCAGTAGCCTACTGGATGACAAAGAAAGGATGTAAAAATCTTGTTCTTCTTAGCAGAAGCGGAACCAAAACCGATGAAGAAGCTGCTCTTGTCGAGAAAATGAGATCAAAAGGTGTTCATGTTGAAATGGCAAAAGGTGATGTAGCCAACAAAAAGGATATCGAAAGGGTATTCGCTTATATAAAGAAAAATATGCCGCCTCTCAAAGGCATACAGCATGCGGCAATGGTATTGGATGATTGCAGCATCCCTGAAGTCAATTACGAAAGGTACATGAAGGTATTTATACCGAAGGCCATAGGTTGCTGGTTACTTCATGAAGCCTCATTAAATATGGAATTGGATCACTTTGTCAACTATTCTTCCATTTCGGCAATTTATGGCAACCCGGGCCAGGTTAGCTATGTTGGAGCAAATAGTTTCCTCGATAATTTTGCTCATTTCAGAAGATCATTAGGATTGCCTGCCATGACCATTAACTGGGGTGTTATTGGTGATGTAGGTTTTGTTGCCAGGTCAGGAAATGTTGGAGGACTGTTATACAAGCAGGGATGGAAAGCATTTTCACTGCAACAGGCGTGTTGGATATTGGAGCAGATGTTACTGACAAATCCGGTGCAAAGAGTAGCTACTGATTCAGACTGGGAGATGATTGGTGGATTTTTCCCTCATTCTGCTACATCCAGTCGTTTCGAGCATCTAGTAAAAGAAAAAGAACTTGCAGGGGCTTCCTCCGATGTTGGAACGAGTGATGATGCATTGAAAGCATCCATTTTAGAAGCTAAAGATGATGAGAAGCAGGAAATATTCCTTAAAAAATTGAAGGATACTTTTGGCAGAGTGATTGGTACTACTGCAGATAAGTTAGATTCTAGCGAGCCTGTCACTAAATACGGATTGGATTCCTTAATGGCAAATCAAATTCGAAACTGGATACAGAGCCATGTCGGTGTCGATTACTCCATGATGAAAATTATGAGAGGCCCGTCTATGTTTGAAATAACAGCTCAGGTAGTTGATGAAATTATGGGCCAAAGTTCTTCCTCAGCAAGTGATTCTGAGGTAAAAATCGAACTGGACAAATGGATCATCAGAAGTAAAATAGTCCAAAAGCCAAAACTGCGACTTTTCTGCCTGCCATATTTTGCAGGCGGAGCTTCAGTATTTAGCAGCTGGCATGAATTTCTGCCTGATGATATAGAGGTCTGTGCAGTACAATTTCCGGGAAGAGAAGAACGTGGCAATGAAAAAGCCTACGATGATGTTTTCGTATTGGTGAAAAAACTTGCCGAGGTTATGGAACCATTGTTAACTGTGCCAATAGCATTTTATAGTCACAGTTCGGGTGCAGGTATAGCCCTTGAACTCGCAAGGTATCTTAGAAAGGAGATGGGTGTAAATCTTGTGAAATTTATGGCAGGTGGCTGGAGAGCTCCACATTTGGTCAGCCCGTTTAAATTTCTGGATGCTATCAACGATGATGAAGTGTATAAGGAAAAGAATATCCCGAATATAAAAAACCATTTGAGATCGCTTGAAATACCAGATTCTGTGCTTGAAAACCAGGAAATTTTCAATGAGATGCTACCCTCTTTAAGAGCCGATATTCTGCTTGGCAAGAAATATAAATATTACGATGATAAGCCTTTGGATTGTCCTTTAACTGTATTTGCAGGTGAAAATGATACCGTTATTAAGGAGGATCAGATCAGGGGTTGGGAAAAGCATACGGCTGCAAAATTTAATTTACGCAAAGTAAATGGCTCTCATTTGTTCTGCAGAGATAACAAAGAAGAGCTGCTAAAGATGCTTTCTGAAGAATTGCAAAACGGGGCTGGTGCATAGCAATGCTATTTGATGATAATATAGTCACCGCTCATATAAGTCTTTCTGAAAGACGGAAATACACGATACTCCGAAAAAATGATTTGCATATCTGGCAGGTATCTCTCACTCCCAACCGGCAAATCCTTGAACTCTGCAAATCTGTTTTGAACACGGAAGAGCAAAAAAGGGTCAAATGGTTGAAGTTTGAGTATGACAAAACCAAATATATTATAAGCAAAGGTGTATTACGTTTATTATTAGCAGATTATCTTAATATAAATACTTCAGAAATTAGCATCTCCAGGCAAAGAAAAGGAAAACCCTTTGTTGATAATGACAACACTCTTTTTTTCAATATGTCTGACTCAGGAGAGCTTTGTGTTTTTGCTTTCACAAGGGCAAGTGAAATTGGAATAGATATCGAAAAAAAAAGAATACTACCTGACCTTGATGAACTTATTCAAAAAAACTTAACAAAGCAGGAAATAAATCTTATTAATAAAAAGCCTGCTGAAAAAAATCTAAATTTCCTGAGATTCTGGACCATCAAAGAGGCTTATTTGAAAGCAATTGGTGAAGGTATGCGTTTAACTCCCAATAATCTTGAGTTCTCCATTGAGAAAGGAAATATTAAATTAGTGAATCAACAGGGAATACTTGATCAGGAAAATTGGTTTTTCAGAGAATTTATTCCGGAAACTTCTTACTTTGGTGTCATAGTTTTTAAAAACGAACATACAATAGGTGCACATTTCATATTGAAGTAGTCAACATGAACACAAATTCACTATGCGCTTAACTTATTATATATTGTTAGTTTTCATCAAGTTGTTTGCCATTCTGCCATTTTGGATAATCTATCTGATTTCAGATCTGCTTTATTGTATTTTCTATTATGTTATTCGATATAGAAAAAAAGTAGTAAGGCAAAATATTGAAAATTCTTTTCCGGATTTGGAAGTATCTGAGAGAAGAAGGATTGAGAAAGCCTTTTACAGAAACCTCTCCGATATATTGCTTGAGGGAATTAAAGGTTTTACGATTTCACAAAAGTCATTGTTGAAGAGGTATAAATTTATTAACCCGGAGCTTATGAATTCTTATTTTGAAAAGGGAATTGACGTAGTTTCTATTGGATCACATTATGCTAATTGGGAATGGGGAATAATAATAGCACCATTGCATATTTCACATGCGCTTTATGCTTTCTATACTCCTGTATCTAACAAGTACCTTGATAGATACATAAGATATAGCCGAGGTAAATTAGGAACAAAGATGATTTCACTTAAGGACATACGTGAATCGTTTAGAGCTGAGCGTGATGTTCCGACGACTTTCTTTTTCGGAGCTGACCAAAGTCCGTCTAATCCAAAAGCAGCTTACTGGATGACTTTTCTGAACCAGGACACAGCCTGTATGCAAGGATTGGAATTCTTTGCCAGGCGATATAAGATGCCTGTTGTTTACTATGATGTACAGCGCATTAAACGGGGTCATTATACTGTTGAACTTAATGTTTTAGAAGAAGATCCTGTCAATACCGAATCAGGAGAACTTACTGAGAAATACATGCGCTTTCTGGAACAAATAATTATTAAGAATCCCGAAGACTATCTCTGGTCACACAGAAGATGGAAACATCAGAGAAATAAAGAATAATAAAAATGGAAGTAACAAGAACATTTGATTTCTTGGCCAGATACAAGGAAAAATTTTCTGATAAAGCAGATGCCCTTGCAGGAAAACAAAACGGCATCTGGATTAAATACAGTTCTCAGGAATATATTGATAATAGCAATTACATTAGCTATGGACTCATGGCCCTGGGTTTAAAAAAAGGAGATAAAGTTGCCAGCATTTCGAACAACAGGCCTGAATGGAATTTTTTAGATATGGGACTCGCTCAAATGGGAATCATTCATGTCCCGTTATTTACCACCCTGCAACCCCATGAGTACGATTTATTCATCAGGCACTCAGAAGCAAGAATGCTATTTATCTCTGATGCGGCAATATGGAAAAAAGTCGAACATATTTCCTCTAAAAAAGGCAAGCTGGAGAAGATATTTTCATTTGATAATCTGCTTGAAACGGAAAGCTGGAAGGTTGTTCTGGAACTGGGAAAAAAGAACACAGACAAAAACAAAGATCTGGAAAGAATAAAGCAAACTATAAGTCCCTCAGATTGTGTTACCTTGATTTACACTTCCGGTACAACAGGAACTTCCAAAGGAGTGATGCTTTCACATAAAAACCTGGTGAGTAATTCCGTATCGGTTGCCGGTGTATTTAAACTGCAACCTAACCACAAATATCTAAGCATCTTGCCTGTTTGTCATGTAGGTGAACGTATGGGCATTTACCAGACACTATATTCAGGTTGCAGCATTTACTATGCTGAGAATCTTGGTACCATTGCACGTGATTTGCAGGATGTTAAACCTCAGGGGTTTGGTGCCGTTCCGAGAATACTTGAAAAGGTATTTGACAGAATTGTTTCAAAAGGCAAACAACTGACAGGCTTAAAGAAGAGACTGTTTTTCTGGGCTCTTGAATTGGGTTTACAATATGAGAGAGATGGTAAAAATGGTCCCTGGTATCAATTTCAACTTATGTTAGCTCGAAAAATTATTTTCAGTAAATGGAAGGTGGCTATGGGTGGAAATGTGTTAGCCATTGGCGTTGGAGGTGCCGCTCTTCAGCCACGTTTGGAAAAGGTATTTTGGGCTGCCGGCATTAAGTTGCTTAATATGTACGGACTTACGGAAACTTCACCTGTAATTACTATTAACAGGGAAAATTCGGAAGACATGATGTTGGGTACTGTAGGCTGTTTAATAGACAATGTGGAACTTAAACTGGCAAAGGATGGGGAAATTCTATGCAAGGGACCTAACGTTATGATTGGCTATTATAAGGACGAAAAAGTTACTGCCGAAGTCATTGATAAAGAGGGTTGGTTTCATACTGGTGATGTTGGTGAACTGATCGATGGCAAATTTTTACGTATTACAGACAGAAAAAAAGAACTGTTTAAGCTATCGAACGGAAAATTTATTTCACCGCAAACAATTGAGAACCATTTTCAGGAATCCATATTCATAGACCAGTTGATGATAATAGGAGAAGGAGAGAAACATACCTCTGCATTAATTTCTCCAAATTTTGAAGAACTGAAGACATGGTGCATTGAAAACGATATATCTTGTTCATCATCCGAAGAAATGGTTAAAAACGATTCCGTGATTTCTCATTACAAGAAAATTGTATCCGAATTGAACAAATCTTTGAATAATGATGAACAGGTTAAACGTTTCAAACTGGTGAAAGATGAATGGACACCTGATACAGGAGAACTTTCTCCAACTCTGAAATTGAAAAGGAGCATAATCAGCAATAAGTATAGTGAGAAGATTTCTCAAATTTTCGAAAGGAATTAATTGTTGTTTATTGAATGGAAAATTGCTCCGGGAATGATTAATTTCTGGATTTCATAGCATTGTTTTCGCTACTATTTCACTGAAAGCTACCAATCATCGGGTATGATATAAAAAACGGAATGCAAATAAAAAAGGCTGCCTAACCAATAAGGCAGCCTCATCAAAGTTAATTTCAAAAACCTATTTCACAATTAACCGTTGTGTTTCAGTACGGGAACCTTTTGTAACCGATATATAATAAATACCGGCATTGCAATTCGTCAGATCAAGTGGTGTTGATCCACTTAAAGTACCAGTATCAATAATCATACCTAAGTTATTGAATATATTATAGGTTACGATTCCGCTTTGTAATAAATTAACATGTACTTCTCCATTCGATGGATTGGGAGAAATATCAAACAATTGGTTATTGTTTGCGTTTGATTCCCTCAGGGCTGAAGGTGTTTCGCCTTCATCTACAAGACTAATTTCATCGAAAAGGAGATTGAAACTGTTAGCCAAATCACCGGCATCACCCCAGCATCCTGCTTTCATTACAACATACCAGGTTGTAACTGAGGTTGTATCAGGAACAGGAAAGGTAGTTACTTCTGTAAATACCGAATCGCCTGAAGCTCCTCCACCAACCCATTTGAACTGAAAATCTTCCTGGAATGTGCCGTCAAATCCTACTACCTTAAATGCATCATAAGGTGCTGTCATCCATACATTCATGGCATAAATGTAATCTCCCTGTCCGGCCTGGAAGTCTTCTCCTTCAGCCGGTTCAGACCTCGAAAGAATAAGTTCAACCCATGCATTTGTCAGATCTGCATCCGAAGTATTTTTAAAAGCACCGGTAAAGGAATAGCTGTGACCGGGAGTAATCGTGACAGCCTGATAGACCTGAACGCCTGTTTGTCCATAGCTGTATATTTCAAGGCAGTTGCCTGCACCTGCCGAAGGAAAATCATCACTGAAATTGAATGTTACAGTGCCTTCATCCGGTCCATCTGATCGCCAAAAATCAGTCCATGACGCTTCATTTTCCATGTTGCCGTCAGTAACCAGTTCCTGGGCATTTGAAAAGGTTGAAAATGCCAGAAAGGGTAGAATAAAAAGTAAATATTTCTTCATAGCATTAAGTGTATTTGATTAGGAAATAAGTTTTGACTAAAAATAGCCAGACTCAGGCTCTTCGACTTGTGGGAAATGTATATAAATTGTAACTGTTTTGTTAACTAATGCTAATAAAATAACAGAGTAAAACATATCGTTTTATGTTACTATTGATTATTTCGGGGAAAAGCTCGGATACAGGGTAAGAATGCACTTTGATATACCGGAGTCTTTCTTTACCCGCAAAACGAAATTGTATAAACACCAATTCAGTTTCAGATTTCTTCTTAGAAAATCACATTTTTATAATATATTTATTTCCTGCTTTACCTCTAAAATTGGTTCACTCAAAAACACAGATCGCATATTCTCAAATAAAAATGAACGAAACGACTTTATTTACCAAAGGCAAATTGGGTCCCCTGACACTTCGCAATAGGAGTATCAGAGCTGCTGCATTTGAAGGAATGAGTATGAATCATGAAGTCAGCCATGATCTTATCAAATATCACACTGCAGTGGCAAAAGGAGGTGTCGGTATGACTACAGTAGCGTATGCCTCAATCAGCAAAAGTGGTTTATCTTTCAAACATCAATTGTGGTTAAGAGACAGTATCATTCCGGGTTTGAAAAAATTGTCCGCCAGTGTGCATCGCAAAGGTGCTGCAATATCCATTCAAATCGGGCATTGTGGTAACATGGCCGATATGCGGATTGCAGGAAGAAAGCCTATGGCCCCTGTAGGAGGAATTAACTGGTACGGACCAACTTTTCCCAGAAGAATGAATAAAAACAATATAAAGGAAGTTGTTGCTGATTTCAGGAAGGCAATCCAGATTGTCAACAGAAGTGGATTTGACGCCGTTGAAGTTCATGCCGGCCACGGATACCTGATCAGCCAGTTTTTATCACCGTACACAAACAGACGAACTGACGAATACGGAGGTGAATTCAGCAACAGGAGCAGATTCTTAAAGGAAGTTCTCTCTGCAGTTCGTGAAATGATACCCGGACATATGGCATTTATCGTTAAGATGAATTCCTATGATGGTTTTAAGCAGGGAATTACCAGGGAAGAAGGAATATTAACAGCAAAAATCATTGAAGAATGCGGAGCTGATGCCATTGTTGTGAGTGGTGGCTTTGTCAGCAAAGCTCCCATGTATATTCTTCGCGGAAGCATGCCTACATCAATAATGGCCTATTTCATGAAAAATCCTGCTAAACGGTTTTTTGTGAAAACATTTGGAAGACAACTTATCCCTGCAGTTGCATTTGAAGAAGGTTATTTTATGGAAGATGCAAGAAAAATAAAACAAGCCGTAAATCTCCCCATAATACTCGTGGGAGGCATGAATAGTGCAACAATCATTGAAAAAGCCCTGAAAGAAGGTTTTGAGTTTATTTCCATGGCCAGAGCATTGATTGAAAATCCCGGATTTATTAATGATCTTAAAGAAAAATCAACTGGCAAATCCGAGTGTACGGTATGCAATTATTGTATCGCAAAAATGTATAGCGATCAGATGAGTTGCCATTTGAATGAAAGCGATATCCCTCCTGCATTAAGGAAAAAAATTGAAAAGTTGTAATGCAATAATTTCTTTTTGTGAGAAAGTCTGGAGCTGTGCATTATCAAAAAACCTTGCCTGGATGAATCTATATCTCATACAAGAACCGTCTTATCATACACCACCGGCATGTGAGAGAAATAGTATCTTCCTCAGGATTTTGAGGCGACAAAAGACTGGTTAAAATTGGTGTTCTTCCTTATTTTTTCAAGACTTAAGGCTATTTCCTGGTATCTTGACCTGACAATACCGGCAACAGCTCTTAGTGTTGCATGGTCTATCTTTCCTGTTGTTCTTATTCCGGCAATTTTTTGAAATTTAATCAGCAACGATTTGAAAACTTTTGAATTTGATAGTACAGTTTCTTCATTGGTTATCCCGGATTTCTCAAATACGTAAGAAAACAAATGAAAAAAATGTTCGGGATCATCCTTATCATCAGGAACAACGATCATATTTTCAGATATTACCATATCCATTACAAGCATTTCCATTTCGCATTGCAGGGCAATGTATTCTGCATCATCAGGCTGGAGAATCAGTATCTCCTCCTGAATATTGTCTGAGGCATGTATTCTGTTCAGGTACTCGGGAAGTTTTGAAATAAAAATATCTCCATTAATGAAAACATCTTTCGTGGTAGCATATTCTGTACCTTGAGTAAGATGCAACATAAAGGTAAAAATTGAATTGGTCATAAGAAATTCGAAACGTGCTCTGAGTTTTGCCGATTTTTTTGTGTTCGTTTCTTTTAAAAGCTTAAGTCTGAACTGCTCAAGTGACTCAACATCAAAATAGGACGGTTCAAATCCGTATTTATAGGCATTTTTTAAGAGATCTAGTATGTTTTCCGATTGTTCAGTCAATTC
Organism: uncultured Bacteroidales bacterium; assembly: GCA_964406315.1. GTDB lineage: Bacteria > Bacteroidota > Bacteroidia > Bacteroidales > UBA10428 > UBA10428. The sequence continues at coordinate 87,387 of CAYORG010000004.1, forward strand.
ATTACCACATGTCCAGACAGGAATATAATGAGTGTTTTCATAAAAACTACAAATCAATGGAGCCGATTGCAATTCAATACCGTCCAGCCAGACTACCTTATTCTTACAGCCTTTTAAATTTGTCTGAATCAATTCGGTAGTATACGATGAATATTCTGCATCATTCGCCAGAACATTTTGATTACATTCCCCAGAACATAGCGAATAACTTAATAGGCCAAGAAATACGAATGTCAGGTACAAATTGTTTTTACGATTTGTTTTTTCACGGGTATGTTTATTTGAAGTTCTCATGGCGTAAAATTTTAGAACATCAATATGTATAGTAATACGATGCATTAATTTATAGGTGATTTTTATTCCACGAAATTGCTTAAGTATTTGACAAACAATTTATTATTAGCTTGCGTCATCGCTTATTGGATATCAGGCTCACCGATAACAGGTAACATTCCTCACCATAAATAACAGAATAGTACTATCCATTGCAGTATCTTTTGAATGTCTGTCTTTCTGCTAAGTATACCGGACGGGTAATAGAAACCAGGGATAACATTAATAAAAATACATTCACCTGTAAATTATTATCCTTCCATGAGGGAATTTACTTACTGAGAGTATATATTCAGGACAGGCAGATAATCAGAAAGATCATTCTTGCCAAATAATTTGAATCACAATGAAAACAATCTTAACGATTCTTGAATTTATAATTGTCAGAAGATAAGAATTATTATAAATTATGCTTCATACCTAACCATTCGGTATGAAGCATAATAAAAAATTCATTAACTATTCCTTGATAATCTTGCAAATCACTATCTGATCTTTGATCTGTATTTTAAGCAAATAAATTCCGGATGGCAGATCACTGATATTCAAAGTTTTCTCATAACAATTATTAAGAATAAACAATTTTTTTCCTGTAATATCTGTAAATGAGATGGTCATTTCATCGTCTGATATAACAGTAAACACATCTTTCACGGGGTTAGGGAATATGTGTATTTGATTTTGTATACTTTCCTGTATTCCTGATGGAATATCGTATGAATAATTTACCGATGCAGCTATATTTTCATTCCCGGAATTATCAATGACAGAACCTGCAGGCAATTCAACAGTTACATTACCTTCTGCAGTGGCAGTAATGTCAACTTCATATTCCAATCCTTCTGCAATAGGTGTCAAATTTGAAGAATTACCGTTAGATACCAGGATATCCACTATTTCTAATCCTGAAATTCCTTCGTTAAATGTAATATTTGCTGTTATTGTTATAAGATCGGTAGTTGTAACACCAGCATCAATAACCGGAATTGGAGAAGTTATATCTCTTTCGTATGCTCCGATATCAATAATGCCACCGTCTACTCTAAAATAGCCGTTCAGATCCGTTGGAGGCAAAAGCAGCCCTGTTGTATCCGTATATCCGGTATTAATACATGGAGAAGAATCAGAAAGATGGAAATTGTTAGCCAATTCATCAACAAAGTAGGGTAGTGTGTCTATGCAATTTTCATATACACCCGTATAATTAGCATGAGCACCCGATCCTTCAAAAGAAGATGAATCTCCAAGAATGTTGCAATTGTAAAAATCAGGATCAGTATTATCATTCAACATACTTACATCTTGTACATTATTCCGGATAATAGTATTGTAAATATTAATATTTGAATTACTATTCATACGTATTCCGAATGATGTATTATTTACAATTGTATTATTTACAATAGTGGCTTTTGACTCATAGCAGAAATATGCACTTGTATTATCTGTCAGTAAATTTCCTGCATAAAAGGTAGTGTCACCATATCCCGAATAGATTGCTGTTCCATTGTTATTAAAAAACTTGTTTTTAGAAACAATATTTTGAATGTCACCGATTGTCATCATGCTGTATCCATCATTGTTGATAAAAGCATTATCTGTAAGTTCAATTTTGGATGTTCCGGAAATAAATATACAGGCATTGTATCCCTGGTTATTTCTGAACATACTGTTCGAAACTTTAACATGCTGAAAATCATTTAATTGAAATGCCGCTCCATCACTATGATTTGTGTGCGTATAATTGGATGTTATGGCATTCTTAAAAACACAGTATTTAAACAAAGAAACATCAGAAGATGTATTGTCAACATATTTTATTCCCTGCCAGCCTTCTATTGTATTCGTGGCATAAAATTTAATTGAATCTTCTTCAGTGCCAACTGCATTTATTGAACCAAATGCTCTCATTTTGTAAAATCCATTAAATACTATTTCTACACCAGGCTCAATGGTCAGAGAGCATCCATCCGGTATAATTAAATTTGCATTGATGATATAAGGAGAATTTGCAGCAGTCCATGTTTCATCACATATCGTATCGGTACCAACATAGTATTCATAAGCACCTATATCAACAAAGTCATCTGATATTCTTGGCAGACCAGTCACATCGTAAGAAGGCAAACTTGTATGCAAAACACCCCGGTTGTAACAGGGTGATGCAATTGATATGCTATAATCATTGACTATCGGATCTGTAAATAAGGGATCTTCATCGATGTTCTGAACATAGGCACCTGTATACTGTGCCCCTGATCCTGCTCCTGTAAAGCCTGCACTGCCACCTTCTATATTACAATAATAAAAATTCGGATCTGTATTATCATTAAGAAGATTCACCTGAAAAGTATTATCCCATATGATTGTATTATATATAGTAATATTAGAATTCGAATTCAATATTAATCCGGATCCTAAATTACTGACAATTGTATTATTAACCAGAATTGCTCCGGATTCATACCCGAAAAAACCAGATGAATTTCCTTTAATAACATTGTTTATAAAATATGAATTATCATTATTTCCTGAATATATTACTGAACCTGAATTATCTATGAACATATTGTTAGAAACAATTGAACTATAGGAACCAGTGGTAAGTATACAATAATTGGTATTATCAGTAAATATATTGTGATCAATTACTATTTGTCCGTTTACAATGTATACAACTGCATTTGTTCCCTGATTGTATCGAAACAGACTATTTCCAATGTATAGTTTTGAGAAACCATTTACATAAAATGCGCCGCCATCTTTATTTACATCGGGACCATTAACCGGAAGTCCATATTCAAAAACACAATAATTAAAATATGAAGAATCGTTTGAAGCAGGTGTACCAACAAATAAAAAGCGATTCCAGCCTGTTCCTTTATCAAGAGCAGTAAATTTTATACTATCTGTCTCGGTACCAATAGCAACAATTCTTCCCTGTACATCAAAACCGTACATTCCTTGTGCTTCAATGACTATACCCGGATCAATTAACAGAGTAATACCATCATTGATGGTGATATTACCCGTTAGTTTCACTGTATCAACACCTGTCCAGTGTGTATTGGAAGCAATTGTTCCGGAAACATCAATTGAAGATGCAAATGTGATGTGAGATATATTTGCTAAAATCAGTAGAATAAATATCTTTTTCATTGGATTATTGTATGATGGTTTAAAACAAGTATTAAGTTATATAAAATACAGATGAATTAGTAATTAACAAAGACATATTTTATAAATAGACAGTAACCTTATTGTTAGAGAAAGGTTGAAAAATTAACTCCGAATGTTTTTCTGAATATCAGTTCGATAATTAGCGGAAGCCAGGGCAGCATGAATGAATAATATACATTTAGTGGAATTCCTTTCAGAAGAAGGAGCCAATATTGATCGGTATGACCATGCCGGGAACACCCCACTTGAGAATGCATGCAAAAGTGCAGACATTTCAATCGTAAAATTGATTCAGAAACGCCTTATGCAAGAGAGTGGTTAATCAAAAAGAATGTTAAACAGGCTATCATTAATCAAACCAGACAAACTTCGTCCTATTCGGGCAAATAAATTACTATCTCAACCTTTCTGTACTTCCGGAGTTCGGATTCGTCCATTTCCTTCCAATTTACATTTTCTTCCAGGAGTTGAGCCGCACCAAAAGAGAACGTCCTGATCCTGTTATCGCCAATGCCCTTACTTTTCAGGAATTCTTTTACCGACTCAGCTCGTTTTTTGGACAAATTCAGGTTATAATCAGAATCTCCCAGAGCATCGGTATATCCTTTGATGGTAACATACAACCTGTTGTCACCTGCCAATTCATCAATAACACTTTTCTGAATGATGTTCTTTGCCCCGGAAGAAAGTGAATAGTCATTCAGATCAAAATTGACAATGACAACATCGAATACAGGATCTTTGATTACCTCTTCCTCCTTACTGATACGATCGCCTAATCCGGTGGTATCTATGATAATTTCAGCGAAGAATTCAATTGTATCAATGTTAAGGGTATAGGAACCCGGTTCAAAATTCTCATTAAGATGCTCCAGATCTGTCTGCATATTTACCTGTCGACTGATACCCAACGGTACATTGATGGTATACTTTTGAATATGAGTAAATTCAACAATTTTATTGTCGAGGTATAAACTCGATTTTTCATCAAGCTCCGTTGGAGGTTTGCCGGTCAGATCTCTCACCGGCAGCAAACTTAAGGAGATCTGATCACCTTCCTGTATCTGAAGTTCCTTGGATAACAATGTTATATCTATCACTTCTGCGTCTATGGTTTTAATATCTTCCTGTTCTGCGAGAAACTTATTGAGAGACTTCCTGTATTCCTTTCTGGAAGCAGGATGTGCAGTAAAATCATATTTAACATGTCTTGTTAACGGTACAATAATTTCCTCTTCTTCTCCGGTTTCCGCATCCATTTTACTTACTGTTAAAATATATTCTTTTGCAGGAATAATGCTTACTTCTCTTGCAGTAAGCTGATTCTTGCTTTCGACCTCTTCAGCCGAATGGGTATTGACACTCATGCTTAGCCAGCCGGAATCTCTTCGGGCTCCTAATCCGGTGGTATCTACTGTAATCTCTGAGAAAAATGAAATGGTGTCAAGGTTTAAATTATAAGCATCGGCTTCAAAGTTTTCCTGAACATAGTCAAGGTCAGTATGAAAATTAACCTTTCGATCCGGATTGAAGGGTATATTGATCGTATATTTCTCATAAGGGGAAATTTCAAAAGCTCTCTCGTCGAGTGTCAGACTTGATGTGATATCTTCCGCCACAGGAGGTTTTTTACCAGGTTGTTTTACCGGAAGCAATCGAAATGAGAGATCTTCTCCAGGCTGCACTTCCAATTCTTTGGAAAGGATAGTAATGTCAATTACTTCTTCGTCAGCGAGCTTTAACTCATGCCTGCCAATTAAAAATTCTGCCAGCGCTTCTTTAAATTCAGTATCCGACTTTGCTGATGAACTCAGATTGTATTTCACGCCGCGGGTAAGGGGAACTATGATTTCTATATCTTTTCCTGTTGCCGGATCGGGTTTGCTTAGTGTTAACATGTATTCTGTTCCTGGAATTATGCTTATCTCTTTGGCTGATAGGCGATTATCCTGATTTACTTCATCTATTGAATCAGTGTTTACGGCCAGGATTAACAACCATTCCGGTTCAGCCTCTTCTTTTTTGAATACCGGACCATCATCAACAACGAGGGAGTATTTCTTCGGACTGAAATTCTGATCGAGCGCATCCAGATCTGTCTTTATAGTAAAATTTGCCTCCGTTTTAAGGGGTAGCATGATAAAAAATGAACGACCGAATACACTCACCGACTTTTCATTTATATAGAGAGTGGATACTTCTTTTCCTTTGTAAGGAATTCCCTGTTCTTCATCTTTAACAAACCGGAACGTATAAACATCTGCACCGGAAAACCGAAGTTCCTTTGCCAGGGCAGTCAGACTGATCGAACTTTCATGGGCATCCTGGTATTCTTTTGCTTTTCCCTTGAGTGTGCTAAGGTACTGGGGACTGACAGACACATCTCCGGCAGAGAATGTATATTTCATTCCCTGCGGAACAATGATTTCTGCTTTCTGAACCGGAGAAGGCTTCAGCATAGTCATTTTTCTCTGCTCTGCCGTAAGGTTTTTATTATCAAAAATCTCATAACACTCCACATTTTCTCTTTGAATGATAAGTTTATAGTTTTCGGCAGGCTGAAAGCTGAATTCATAATCACCCTCACTGTTGGGAGAAATGTTGTATTCTTCACCATTGCTCAGCCACAGGTTGATCTTGTTTTCATCCTGTGATGATCTGCGCTTGTAACGGTAACCTTCATATTTTATTTTAAAATGGATACTGTCCGGATTTTCTTTATTTTTTGTCAGAACAATTGTCGAGTCCTTGTAGAGTTTCGTTCTTTGCTCGGTTGAAATCAGGTAATTTTCACCTTCAATTTCTTCTTCAATAATTTCATTGTATTCAGTAATCCATCGTTTAAACTCCTCCGGTTTATTATTTGCCAGAAGCACAAGTGCATACTTTAACCTGTACACATTATCGGGTCGCTGATTGCTTTCAAACACAATACGGTAACATTCCTCTGCCTGTGGATACAATTTTAATTTTGAATAAGCCTCTGCTTTTTTCAGAATAGAAAAATAATCGGTTGCATCTTTCTGGAAGGCCATAGTATAGTAGACTATTGCCTTTTTAAACTCATTCCTGTCGAAGTAATAATCTCCCTTATCGTTGTATACATTCCTTTTTTCGGTAATGACAGCATCAGTTTGTGAAAAGCAAACATACCCGATAAGCCCCAAAAGCAATGTCAAAAGTAATGTTCTCATCTTCTCTAATTTTTTACTATGATATTTCATTAGGCGAACAAATACAAATCATAAAATAGTAAAATATTCACATTTTCCGACAGATAGCATTAATTCATACATTTACTATCCCAGAATACAATTCATAATCAATAGTTAAAGATACTGATAAAACTTATACAATTTGTGTGAAGAAATTCACATCAGAATTCAGGATAGTTACTTAAATCATAGTATGCAACACGTATCATTCATTTTAAACCTTATTGGGAAAGAATATATGGATATGTATACTGATAATTATACGCCTGTCTGCAGAATGATAGACCATTGGTCATTTAATACCTGATTTCCTGTTTTATTGAAATCAGATTCTCATAAGGTTATAATGAATTCTAAATGAATCTATTAGTATACTAATTTCCTCTATGTTTTACGGAGATAACAGGGTACTTTTACTATGTAATAGCCTGGAATTCTGCTGTGAATCTTTTCAGGTATACGGTGCGAAATACAATCGGTGAATTAAAAAAGAAAACTCATGAAAACATTTACTCTGTTAGTTATTGCACTGCTTTTTCCTTTGGCAGTTTTTGCACAGGATTTTAACGAAGTCATCAAGATAGAGGCTTCCGACAGTTCCCCTGAAGATGAATTTGGCTGGTCTCTGGATATATCCGGAAATTATGCAATCGTCGGAGCCTGGGGTGAAGATGAAGATGCTGCAGGTAATAATACCCTGGATGATGCAGGATCTGTCTACATAATTGAACGGGACAATTATGGAAACTGGAATGAAGTACATAAGATTGTGGCTTCCGACAGGGCTGCTAACAATCGTTTTGGTATTTCGGTAGGCATTTCAGGGAATTATGCTGTGGTTGGAGCCCAACTGGAAGATGAAGACGCTTCAGGGGAAAATACTTTGGAAGATGCCGGTTCGGCTTATATCTTTGAAAGGGATGGCTATGGAAACTGGAATGAAGTACAGAAGATTGTTGCTTCTGACCGGGCACGATGGCATGAATTTGGTGGTTCGGTAAGTATTTCCGGAAGTTATGCAATTATCGGGGCAATTAGTGATGATGATATGAATCCTTTGATAGGGGCAGGTTCTGCCTATATTTTTACACGTGATGACAATGGAAATTGGAATGAAGTACAAAAGATTGTTGCTTCTGACAGAGCTGCAGGAGATTGTTTAGGTTTTTCATTAGGCATTTCAGGAAATTATGCTGTGGTCGGAGCTAAAACGGAGGATGAAGATCCCCAGGGAGAAAATACTATGGAAGATGCTGGTTCCGCTTATATCTTTGAATGTGATGAAGGTGGAACCTGGAATGAGATCCAAAAAATAGCAGCATCCGACCGGGATGTTGATGATTGGTTTGGCAACAGCGTAAGCATCTCCGGTAAATACATAATAGTGAGCGCACCCTATGAAGATGAAGATGCATCGGGAGGAAATACCTTGGATGATGCTGGCTCGGTTTATATTTTTGAGCGTAATGAAAGTGGAGTCTGGAATGAGGTACAAAAAATCGTTGCTTCTGACAGAGCTATGAATGATTGCTTTGGCAATTCATTAAGCCTGTCTGGAGATTATGCAATAGTCGGAGCGTACATGGAAGATGAAGATGCAGAGGGAGAAAATACCTTGGATTGGGCCGGCTCGGAATATATCTTTAAGCGTGATGCTGGCGGAACCTGGAATGAAATCCGGAAAATTGTGGCCTCCGACAGGGCTGAAGAAAACAATTTTGGCTTTGCATCGGGTATTTCCGGAAATTATGCAATGATCGGACAATGCCATATAGCCGGAAGAGCTACCGGTACGGCCTATATTTTTGAGGCCTGTACCCCGGGAACTGATCCCGATCCGGACAATATTCTTGAGAACGGCAATTTCGAAGCCTGTATATTATCCCCCTGGTCGCTGTACAATGCGGATTATTTGGGAGTAACAGCCAATGCAGTACTTATGGACGGGGAATGCACGGTTTCAGGAATTAACCTTTCAAATAGTCCGGTTCACTGGGATATACAGCTAAAACAGGAACTTTCCATACCACAAATTGAAAGACTGGAGGTGGACTCAACTTATGTTATTTCCTTTGAAGCGTCAGCTGAGGCTGACGACAGGCCATGCCGCATTTCTTTCGAGCAGAGCATTGATCCCTGGGCAAATATTCTGGAAGAATATGCCATGATGGGCACAGAGACCGAAACCTGTTCCTATGAGTTCGTTTTGAATGCAGTTTATCCTGATATACAGCTTTCTTTGCAACTGGGTACGAATGTAACACCGGTAACTTTCGATAATGTGAGGTTAGTCAAGAAAGTGGGAGGAAGCCCGTCGGCTGTAAATAATATGAAAAGAGACGAATGGCAAATATTTCCCAATCCGGCTTCGGAATATTTAAATGTAAATGCAGAAAACGGAGCAGTCGTAAAACTCTATAACAATATGGGATTGCTGGTTAAAAGTGGTATCCCTGTTAGCAACCGGCTAAGTTTCAATGTAAGCGATTTACCTGCTGGTATTTATATTGTTGAAATAAGCAATGGAAGGAATGTTTCAGCAGGCAAAGTTATAATCTACTAAAACTCTAGAATTATCTCAAATTATATCACAGAGGTTAAGGAAAATAACATTAAAATATTTTTAAAATGAAACAACCAAAATTTATTATCTATCTGTTAATGATGCTGATGTTAATGATTCATATTCCAGCAATTTCTCAGACTCATGTTTTTATACCTGACATTAATTTCAGGAATTTCCTGAATGCTTCGTATCCAACCTTTATGGATGTATCGGGAGACAGTTTAATTATTGATTCGGCTGCTACTGTCGCAGGAACCTTTGCCTGTAGCAATCAGGATATTGTTGATCTGACCGGTATTGAATACTTTATTAACATTATTAGGTTAGAATGTGACAGTAATCAATTAACTACCTTACCGAATCTATCAAATATTTCAGCCTTAAACAGGCTGGAATGCAATGATAATCAAATTACCAGTTTGCCGGATTTCTCAGCCAATACAGCTATAAGTCATCTTTTTTGTAATAATAATTTACTTTCAAGTTTGCCAGATCTTTCGGCTAATCTGGCTTTAGAATATCTTGATTGTGAAAATAATCAGATCACTGACTTACCCGACCTATCGGAAAATACAGCTTTAAAATATCTTTATTGCGATGATAACCTATTGACAAGTCTGCCAGACTTATCAGCCAATACAGCTTTATTATATCTATATTGTAATAATAACCAATTGACCAGCTTACCGGATCTGTCAGCCAATACAGCCTTATCATATCTTTGTTGTAACAATAATCTTTTAACCAGCCTTCCTGATCTGTCATCCAATACCAATTTATGGAGGCTTTGCTGCAACTATAATCAATTGACCGGTTTGCCGGATCTATCCAACAACACGACTTTACATCAAATTTATTGTCATCATAATCAAATTACCAGCATACCGGACATATCGAATACAGCTATGACAGTCCTCTATTGTAGTTCCAATCAGATCACCAGCTTGCCCGATCTGTCATCCAATACAGGTTTAGCATCTCTTTATATTCAGAATAATCAAATTTCCAGTCTGCCTGATCTGTCAATTAATTCGGCTTTGAAAGAATTTGATTGCAGTTACAATCAAATCACCAGTTTGCCTGATTTCTCAGAAAATAGTGCTTTATGGTTGTTCTATTGTGATTATAATAAACTGGATTTTTCCGATGCAAGAGAATTACGAATAGTGGATACCATATCGAATCTGTATAGCTATGATTATGAACCTCAATCTCCATTTGATAATGCATGCTGTACTTATTTATATGAGGGAGATATGCTTATTTTAAGTGTTGCCGGGCAGGACTCGGCTTTGAGTTACCAGTGGTTTAAGGATGAGGTTACAATTCCGGGAGCTACAGATACACTGCTGACAATTCCCAATGTTGCATTGACTGATAGTGGAATGTATACTTGCCGGTCGTATGGTACGGCCCTTGAAAGTCCGCCAATGAACTGGGGTCCCGGTATTAGTGAGTTTGTATCGGAACCTGTAACTGTAAAATTGAATGAACAATGCGGTGAACCGGATCCTCAGAATATTATTGAAAACGGTAATTTCGAGACATGCACACCAATATTCTGGTCGCAATACATCGCTGATCATCTGGGCGTAACAGCACAAATTGCTATTGTTAACGGTGCATGTAAGGTCTCTGGTATTGCCCTTTCAGCCAGTCCTGAGTATTGGGATGTTCAATTGAAACAGGAATTCTCAGCCGCACAAATTGATAAGCTGGAGAAGGACTCAACCTATACACTTTCATTCGATGCTTCTGCCGAAACGGATGACCGGCCATGCCGTATTTCCTTTGAGCAAATGGTTGATCCCTGGGCAAATATCATGGAGGAATACCCAATTATAGGCACAGAGACAGAAACCTGGTCGTATAATTTTGTTCTGGATTCAATATATGATGAAATGCAACTCTCCTTTCAGTTAGGTACGGATATAACACCGGTAATCTTCGATAATGTAAAACTGGTTAAAAAGGTTGGAGGAACCCCGACTGCTATTCATCATGCAAAAAAAGATGAATTGTGCATATTCCCCAATCCGGCATCCGATTATCTACATATCAATGCCGAAACGGGTGCAACAATAAGACTTTATAACAGCACAGGGATGCTTGTTAAAACAGGTATTTCGGTGGACAACAGGGTAAATTTTGATGTAACCGGTTTGCCTGCAGGCCTGTATTTTGTTACAGCAGAACTAAACGACCATGTGTCGTTAATAAAAGTAGCAATCCTATAGGTTTACATTCTCATTAAGACCAATGCCCCTGATCTTCATCGTTTGCAAATCTGAACGGATAAATAAAACCTTTGGTTTTCAAGGTTATGAAGACATTGATTAACTTAAGGATAAAAGGAATACTGTCAGGTTTTCATTGTGCATTTATGATACCCATATTATGATCAGGTTCTCAACCGTCCATTGATTGTCAGTCTTTTTTAAAAATACAAGATAACCGGAAGCTCCTAAACTAAAGAAATAATGTCCCATCTTAAAAACGGCCAAAGTGGATGAATCGTTGAACCCGATTCTTGACAATTTAATAAATCCGGATGCTTCCGGATAGATCGAATAAAACGTCTCCCAGTTTTCATCCAAATCTGTACCATCGAATATATAGGCTAATTCATCAGAAGAGATCAAATGAATTTCTTTTTCGTCGCTTATAAACTTTTCATCAAAATAATATGCCGTATCATTGATTTCCTGAAAGTTCATATAGAGAGAATTATCCTGCAGAAAAACAAGATCTATGGGATACTCAAAAAAACCTTCCGGAATTTCCCAAATATCATCAATGGATCTCTGACGAATGAATATTTCAGAGCTACTATATACCTCATTGATCACCAAAGAATATAGTTCATATTCTTCGTCGGAAATATCATCTGGCTGATTTAAAGTAAACTCAGGCCACTCATCGCTTGATTTCTTTTCACAGGCAAATGAGAGAAACCCAATCGTTATGCATAGGGTAAGGGATAGAATTTTGGTGTTCATATGAATTTGGTTTTGTGATATATTTGAAGATGAAAAAACCTGCTGATTGGTTGCGCTGCATGAATGAAAATGATTTCAGCCGAAATCCGGCTGGTCCTGGCAAGAACTTTTGGCAACAAGATACTTGCACAGATTAAGAGCTATCCTTAAATATACTGTTGAATTATAGTAAATAGAATAGTCCTGTTCTATAATCCTTCACCACAATGCTCCATACTTTGCCAAAATTACCTTTTTAATGCATTGTACGATATTCTTTTTACGAATGGAGACCATCAATATTGAGATTTTTCCCTACCTTTAAGGCATCAGAAGCACGTGTATTGCTATTATGCACGCTATACTCATATAAATCGCCCTGCCATGAAGTATGTTGCTCAATTTGATCATCCTGAAGCATACAAAACGATTCTTCGGGATTCCTTTCGGGAAAACATATATTACGGACTTGATGAATTCGATTGCAAGTACCTTAAAATTATCCAGTCTAAATTTGGCTGTTTGAATAGCTTTCATACTATCCCTGATCGTGTAAAGATGGAAATGGCACCCTTTGTATGGAGTGAAATCCGGCAGAAGTTTGTTCTCAGGGATAAAAAAAGGCGGCCGGTACAGTTGAACCAGCTGGAATATATGATTATCAGTTATACTGTGATATAAGATCAATACAATTAAGATCAAGCCTGTATTGCCTTCGCGAAGTTACCTTCAATTTTTAATGTATAAGCTTCTTCGATGAAGTGATTCTGGACTAGGAGAGTAGATATTCACCAATTGTTCGCAAAGGTCTGAATCCAAAGTTTAAATTTTTAAACAATTCTTCATATCTGCCTGATGCATCCCGGCAAAAAAATATCTTTGGAGCCTTCCCTTCCTTGTATTTTTATTTATAATCTGACAATTGTGATATTTTGTAAGAGCAAATGCAACAGAATTTCCCCCTTGTGTTATTTTCAATTTTTCCATCTTTAAATCATAACAACCTTATTTGAAATGAAAAACTCCAAGAGATTACCAACAATCCTGCTATTTGCCTTTTTTCTTGCTTTATATTCAACCGGTATTCATGCACAAACCTATGCTGCCGAAGCAATCTGGGAATTAACAAATCCATCATCGGGGGGAACAGGATTGACCGTAGTCACTTCAGGTCCGATCCAGGCAGTGGATGAGTATTTGAATACCATGGAGATCAACCAGTATACAGGGCCAAATGAGAGTCAACGAATTCGGATCGCCGGAAACTCCCACAGCATTGATGTTTCAACTTTGACTTCGGGAGTGTATTTTATTGCTATTGAGAATAACACATACCAACTGGTAATCCGATAAAAACGAAAGCCGGATCCCATAATATACACATAACCAATGAATAAATAAATTTATGAAATCCAAAAGATCCTTTAATAAAGTAAAGATTAGTATGCTGTTGATCATACTACTCTTTAGTTCCTTTTGCATATTGCAAAATCAGAAGGTAAAAGTATTCCTTATAGGAGATTCTACCATGTCCATTAAAGAGATATCTGCCTATCCGGAAACCGGATGGGGAATGCCATTTCAATATTTTTTTGATTCCACAGTTGTTGTGGATAACAGAGCAAAAAACGGCCGGAGTACAAAAACTTTTATCTCCGAAGGACGCTGGCAGGCAGTATATGAAGCATTGAAAGAAGACGATTATGTATTGATTCAATTTGGTCATAACGACGAAGCAAAACATAAAACTGGCAGGTATACAACCCCGGAGCAATATAAAGCCAATCTGTCCCGAATGATTTCAGAAACCAGGGAGAAAAAAGCTCATCCGATTCTCCTTACACCGGTCTCAAGAAGAAAGTTTGATGAATCTGGCATCATCATGGAAACTCACCCTGAATATTCACCACTGGTCAGGGAGGTGGCTCTGGAAATGAATATCCCACTGATTGATCTGGATAGTATTAGCAGGGATCTGTATCAGAAATTCGGTCCGGAGGATTCCAAATTATTGTTTATGCATCTTGTCCCGGGAGAGCATCCGAACTACCCGCAGGGTGAAAATGACAATACTCATTTCAATGAGTTGGGGGCAAGGCTGATCGCACAGATGGTACTCAAAGAAATTAAAAGTATGAATCTGGATCTGGCTGACCGAATTGTACATCCGTAAGAAATTGAGAAAGAACAATCTGATCTTGTATCAGTAAAAACCCACCTGGAACCATAGAAATTGTGTATACTTTACTCATTGCCTGGTATGCATGGAAGTGGCCTAAACCAGAAGTTGTGGTTCATATTCAATGATTTTAAAATAGAGAAGGGCAGGAGTTACCTTAGCAGAAATTATCAGGAATCTGGAAGTCCTGCTTATCCGAAATTTGATATTTGCTCCAGGATTTTTATATCCAGGATCTCAATTTCCTTTCCATTGATCCTGATCAACTTGTCTTTTCGAAATTCAGAGAGGGTTCTGATTACGTTCTCAGTAGTCATTCCAATGTACTCAGCAATCTCCCGCCGTGAGACAGGCATATCAAACACCATGCTGTGGTAGATTTCTCTGCCAAATTTTAGTAAGATATAGGCTACCTTTCCTCGCAGATGCCTGTTCCTTATATCCAGTGACTCATGAATAATTTTATCGGTAGCTATGCTCATTTTTTCCATTAAATTCAGCGCAAGCAATCCATTTGATTTTGCATAGTTTTTCACATCCTCCAATGTAAGACAACAAATTATGGAGTTTTCGATAGCAGTGACAGAGTAATTGTACTTTGTGTCGGAAAATACGCTAAATAAACTTACAAAATCAAAGGGTTCTGCAATGGTTATAATCTGGTCTTTTCCTAAGGAATTTGTTTTATATAATTGTAATTTTGGATCACTATAAAGATAAAAAGAAAAAACGCATTGTATCGAAACAACTTTGAAGTTAAGAAATACTACATTTTTATTGGTGAAAAAGCAATTCGATACGGCATAAAAAACTTATTCAGATGAAAAAACTTGTAATACTCGGAGGTGGCACAGCAGGCACAATGATGGCTAATAAACTCCGCAAATCGCTTGATAGAGCCGAGTGGGAAATAACTATTGTTGATAAACATAAAACACACTATTACCAGCCGGGATTTTTATTTATACCCTTTGGTATCTATACCGCAGAAGATGTTATGAAGCCAAAAGGAGACTTCTTTCCTATCGGGGTAAATGTTATCTACTCCAATATCGAGATCATTCATCCTAAAAACAATCAAGTTGTATTGGAAGGCGGGCGCAAATTGAATTATGACTACCTGATCATTGCTACAGGTGCGCAAATACGTCCTGATGAAACTCCGGGTTTAAACGGGGAATTATGGTACAAAAACATTTTTGATTTCTACACCATTGAAGGAGCCCTGGCTTTGCGTAACTTTTTAAAAACGTGGGAAGGTGGTAAACTGGTTGTTTGCATTTCGGAACTCCCCTTTAAATGCCCCGTAGCCCCTCTTGAATTTGTATTCCTTGCGGAAGCATTTTTCTCAGAAAAAGGAATTCGGGATAAGGTGGACATTACCTATGTTACTCCGCTTTCAGGAGCCTTTACCAAGCCTATAGCGACAAGAATGCTTAGTGAACTTCTGGTAGAAAAAAACATCAAAGTTGAAACCGATTTTTATCTTGAGAAAGTGGATAATAAAAACAAAAAGATTATCTCTTATGATGAGCGAGAAGTAGAATTTGACTTACTGACAATAGTTCCGGTTAATATGGGGGATGAGCTTATTGAGAACAGTGGATTGGGCGACGATATGAATTATGTGCCTACCGACAAACATACCCTGCAGTCCAAAGCTCATGAAAACATTTTTGTTATTGGCGATGCAGCCGATTTGCCGACATCAAAGGCCGGTTCGGTAGCTCACTTTGCCGGCGACGTGTTGTTTGAAAACCTGATGAATAAAATAGAAAGTCGGCCCATGACAGCAAAATTTGACGGTCATGCCAACTGTTACATCGAAACCGGTTATGGCAAAGGTGCACTTATCGATTTCAATTATGATACCGAACCTCTGCCCGGAGAATTTCCCTTACCAGGTTTAGGGCCTTTTGGACTTCTCAAAAACACCAAAATCAACCACTACGGGAAAATTATGTTTCGGTGGATCTACTGGCACATATTATTAAAGGGAAAAGAATTACCCATTGAATCGGAAATGACCATGGCCGGAAAAAGAAAGGCTATGGTTTAATATTTTCACTCAATACCATAAGAACTATGAATGAGAAAAATATAGATATCAGAATAGATGCCCTGGATAATAAGCTTGATCTGGTGCTTGAATATATCAATCAGCAACGAATAAAATCTGAAGTAGTTGAAGACCTTATTTCTGATGTTTCAATTGTTGGAAAGGATATTTATGATGCCTCGGTCAAAGAACTGGAAAATCAGTCGATTGAGATTGATCCTGACCAGCTTCGCCTTTTGGGCCTTAACCTGGTGAAAAACATCGGCAATTTTAATGATGTCATGGTACTTTTCGGAAGTATCCTTGATTTTTTGAAAGAACTGGGCCCTATAGCCAATGAGCTGATTATCGATCTGACCAAAAAAATGCATGAGTTGGAAAACAAAAACTATTTCGCATTTTTTGGTGAATTAACGAAGGTGCTCGATAATGTAGTGCAGAATTTCACTCCGGCAGATATCAGGCATCTTGCCGACAATATCGTGTTGATAATGCAAACGGTGAAGAATTTAACACAACCGGAAATGCTAACTGCTTTAAATAATGCAGTTAAGGTATATGGTAGTGTTGGGACAGAAACCATTCCGCAGTATTCCATCTGGAAAGTACTGAAGGAAATGAAAACTCCGGAGATGAAATCGGCAATGGGCTTTATGATCACATTTATGAAAAGTTTGACATCAACAAATAATAAATAACACTTTAAATACTAAAATTATGGCAGAAAAAACAATTGCTGGTACTGCGGTAACCGTAAACGACGAAGGGTATTTGGAAGACCCGGGCCAGTGGACAAAAGAAATTGCAGTGGAAATTGCAAAAGAATTGAATATTGACTTGTCTGATAAGCATTACGAAGTCATTCATTTTTTAAGAGAAAAATTCATGGAAGGTACTCCTTTGACCATCCGAAAAGTTGGAAAATCAGGAATTGTGGACATTAAAGAATTCTACAAATTATTTCCCGGTGGACCATTGAAGTTTTCATCAAAAATTGCCGGAATACCCAAACCTGCAAGCTGTGTTTAATTAAAAAACGATTATCATGAATACAAATAAAAATGAAAATCCTTTAAAAAAAGTATGTATAATTTGTGCCAAAGGAACCATCGAAGATATTTATGCTACATTGGTTTTGGCTAATGGCGCTGTTATGGAAGGTATTGAGGCAAAACTATTCTTTACTTTTTTCGGACTCGATGCGATTACAAAAAATCGAATGAATAAAATCCATACTTCCACTGTTGGAAATCCGGCTATGCGTATGCCTGGCGGACTTCCATTTCCATCCATAATGGGGATGTTACCAGGCGTTGAAGCTGGTGTATCGGCCATGATGAAAAGTCAGATGGAAAAACTGGATATCCCACCGATAGATGAATTTCTGGAGATGATCACAGCCGGAGGAGGTGAAGTTTATGCCTGTAAACTGGCCATGGATATGTTCAAGCTCGAGGAAAAAGATCTTTGGGATGATTGCAGTGGTGTGTTAACCGTCGGCGATTTTTACGCTATGTGTGGAGGAGAAAATACACAAATTATTTTTACTTAATATGATTATCCGTAATATTCAATTGGCCAAGATCACACACCCCTAAATCCCCTCTCAAGAGGGTATTTACTACTCGTAAAGTCTTCCCCCTCTTTGAGAGGGGGATACAGGGAGTGTGTCGTTCCACTGAACAAAATACTACCATAGGTAAAAATGCGGACAATCATTTTACTTAATTTAAGTATTTCAGCCGATAGTGAAAGATAACAGGAAAGGAGTGTAGACCATATCACAGAAGTGCAGATGATCACATACCTGATCATCTGTTCTTTTTCTCATGCACTGTAGTCATTAGTTGGTCAGAAAAAGAAAAGAATAAAAACAGTATCATTGATGTTCATTACAGTGCTGTCTCAATAGTTACTAAAAATCAATACCACCTGAAAAATTTCAAACCCAGAGAAAAAAAGATTGTGCCGCCAAACAGCAGAATAGCTATAGGTGTGGTAACCTGCTCAAAACCGGCACCTTCAATAAAAATACTTCGCATACCATCGGCTACCAGCGTTAAGGGAAGTTTCTGCAGAATAGGGATCAGGCTGTCAGGAAAATTATGATAGCTGAAGAAAATGCCCGAAAGGATCATCATAGGCATTACAACCACATTGATGAGTCCGTTGCCAATCTCCGTTTTTGCAGTACGGCACGAAATGAAAAATGCCAGTCCGGCAAAGCCTATATTGCCTGCGATAAAAATTGCAAGCAGTGCAGGAATACTTCCCTGAATGGTAATATCGAATGCCAGCCATGCAAATACGATCAGCAAAACGGCTTCGATAAAATTCATGGTCATGCGTACGGTCATAATCGAGATCAGGAAATAGGATTTCTTCATTGGTGTAGCCACCATTCGGCGCAATAGTTTTTTCGAACGTTTTTCAATCATCCCGTAGCTCAGCCCCCACATTGTCGACATCATAATGCCCATGGCCAGTAAACCCGGAATGAGAAAGTCGATATACCGTGTACCTTTCAGTGTGAGAGGCTGAATATTTTGCGTATTTTCAACCACAACGGGATCTCCGTTTATAAAATACTTATTGAGCTTTGTGTAGGAAAGTTGAGCATCGGGATTCAACGGATCGAACCGGTATTCAATTTTTCCATCGTTCTCGGATATAATTATGTTTACAACACCCCTTTTTAGTGCTATCAAGGCATCGTTCCAGTTCATCGGTTTAAATTCAAAGCTGGTATTTCCTATTTGTTTATTTTCAATGGTCATGACCATAAACTCCTCTGCATTAGCCGTATCTGACATGTATATGGTCAGCATGCTATCCAGAATAACGGCATTTTCTGTTTCGAGCACTGCAACCTTACGCACTACTTCCTGCTTTTGCGTAAAGGCAATGCCTAAACCCAACGACATCAATATCGGAAAAACGATTCCCCAGAATATAATACCAGGTTCACGGATTATTTCCTTGAAATGAGAGATCATCAACTGTCCCAACTGGTTATAGCCTTTACTCATTTGCATGCAGGTGTCTTCCGGTTAAATCAATAAACAAATCATCCAATGATATTTTTCGGATCTCCATATTCTCGATAGTAAGTCCACAGGTTTGCAGGTAATGCAAAAACTCCGGAAGTTCTGTTTCAATATTTGTCAGTTCCAGATTTCCTTTTTGTTTCTCAACGTCCCATTGCACACTGAAGCCATTGTTGTTTGAGAAGACCTCCGGTTTTATTCCTTCTTCTTTTAAAGTAAATCCTGCAATTTTCTTCCCTTTTTCAGCAAATAACAATTGATCGAGAGTTCCTTCCCTCAGAATTTTTCCGTGATCGATAATGATGATATAATCACACAGATGCTCGGCTTCTTCCATATAATGTGTGGTAAGAATAAGCGAGGTGTTCGCTTCATCTTTCAGCTTTTTTAAAATTGCCCAAACTTCACGGCGTGCCGTAGGATCCAGTCCTGTGGTAGGTTCATCAAGCAATAATATCCGCGGATTGTTCAATAGTGAAATACCAAGTGCAAGTCGCTGACGTTGTCCTCCTGAGAGATTCACCACATACGACTTTCGTTTTTCCTCCAGATTCACCAGATCAATAACCTCTTCAACCCGGTCGCTCCCCAGACCGTAGAAGCTGGCAAAAAGTGCTAAGGTCTCACGCACATTCAGCTTATCGGTAAATCGTGTTTCCTGCAATGACAAACCGATAATACGATGTATTTCTTCGCTGTGTTTCTGCCATGTTTTTCCTTCAATGACAATCTCACCTTTGTCGGGAAACTGAATTCCCTCTATCATTTCTACAAGGGTGGTTTTACCTGCTCCGTTTGGGCCAAGCAGTGCAAGAAATTGTCCGGGCCTGACCGAAAAGCTTAATCCGTTTACAGCCTTTACATCCTTAAACGACTTATATACATTCCTAACCTCAATCAGCAGAGAAACCATTTTTTATGGAACTTTTAATTCAATCGGTGAAATAACACTAAAATTATACATTTTGTTGGCGTTTTCGGCAAACACTATAAAAATACCAGTTCAAGTGAGGATCAGCATCGGTGAATAAAATAGTAAAACGCAACAGCATGGTTGAAATTGAATTTAAAATTTGGATAAATTATGCCTTATGCAAAAGAAAACTGAACCACCTTTGCAAACCTGCCTGCCAGATGAATAAAGTAATTCCGGATGTTAGATTAAACTTGTAGAAAATTAAATCAAACATGGAAGATAAATCATTTGAATAGCAGGATATGCATTGTACAAAGCAAAAAAAAAGCCCCGGCGATTTTCCGGGGCTTATTAAATACTGGCAATAATTCCTTATTGTCTGATAAATACCTGGTCTTCACCTTCTATGGTAATAATAAGCTCATTACCTTCTATGCTGTAAGTAGCCGTTTCGCTTTCGCTCATATCCATTTCTGCCAGTGCCTCTTCCCAGCCTTCTTCGCCTTTGTTAACCCATTCCAATGTAAAAGTATCAAAATTCAACATTGCTACTGAAGTGGGCTCGATTGTAAATTGATCGCCTGAAACACTTAATGTCCCTTTTATTCCGGCCATTTGAATCACTGCGTCACCCAAATCTACTGACATGGCCATATCAAAAGTTGATTCCGTAAGAACCAATGTTGTAAATATGGTTATAGGTTCTTCCATAGAGTAATCCATTTCTTCATTCATCCAGGTTCCTACGTAGTCAGGAGTATCACCTTCATCCTTGTTGCAGGAAGTAAATGTAAGTGTTAATAATGCAATGAATGCAAGTCCAATTGTAATTTTAAATTTGATCATGATAATTCAAGTATTAGATAAATAATTAATTAATTTATTTATTTATTGGTGTTTTTATAGTATACCATTTGATACAAAACTTATGTATTTATACGATAATTGCACTCAAAGGTTAACTACATACAGGCCAATGCAATTAAAGCATTCCTGCCGGAGTTATTCAAAAGACATGACATTACCCGGCAAATGCATATATAGTATCATACTCATTCATTATCACGGTGAAATAGCCCTTTCCCTGAAAGGAAAATACATTTGGGGAAGCCTGGGATTGAACAATGAAAAAATAAGAATAGAATATCTTTCGCAAATTGAAAAGAAGCTTCGTACGACAAAGAAGGTTGTCGAAGATCACCTATGTTCTCTGCCCTTCGGAGGAATGCTTCCGGTGAATTGAATCATCATGAAATAGCTGTTTTCACTTGAGTATATAAGACAGTGTATATAACCGACCATACAATTTGCCCCAACAACAAATACAGATAGCTGATTTTCCTGTGTCCGTAATATTTGGTATTAAGAAATACTCCGAGAGGTATAGATAATAAAACAGGTGTTAAAATAACAATACCGGGAAGTCCGTATTTGTTTTTCAATAGAATCAATCGCCTGTTCCGTCTTGTGAATACCTTTCGCGATTTTTTATTACAAGTAAATTTTTGAGGCCAGTATGCATGATACATTTTAAGAAGACCTTTTGATAACAATGAAAACACAACAATACCAATGATCCCTCCGATATTCGTATAAAGAATGGTCTCAAAGAAAGACATGTGAAACAGATAAATGGCGACAGGGAAAGTGGCAGCAAATTTCCAGGTGCTCGATATTATAATAATTAATTCCTTCATTGATGCAGCAATATTATGAATAAGGGTTTATTCGAAAGAACCTGTAACTAGTCTGAGTCATATCTAACAATTGGGTAAATTTATTAATAACTTAGACAGAACTAATATAGTAATTATTGAAACCTGCTAAAATTCCAATTGAACAAAATGAGCTTTTTTGGACACCGCTCGATAATGCTGCGAAAATTTTTCCTTCAATAAGATCTGATGAGCATACAATCGTTTTTAAACTGACTGTTGTTCTGAAGGAGAGGGTAGCTATAAAACATCTTCTGACTGCCATTATACAAGCAGAAGAAAGATTTCCCTATTTTAAAGTGAGCTTACGAAAAGGTTTATTTTGGTATTATCTTGAGCAAATTGACCAACATGTCATTACTCAAGTCGATAAAGGAGTGCCCTGCAGGGCATTTAGTAGTAGCAGCAAGAACAGGCTCCTGTTCAGAATCCTGGTTTATAAAAATCGAATTAGTTTAGAGTCCTCTCATATTTTGACTGATGGTTATGGAGCCTCCAAATTTCTTAATTCACTTCTTTTGTTCTATTTCAGGGAAATGGGGACTGTTTTGAAAAACAAGTCAAACAATTTTGTTGATTTGAATGTCGGGAAGGAAGAATTTGAAGATGCATATAACAGGTATTTTAAAGAAAATGTTCCTCCTGTAATCAAACAGCCGAAAGCTTTTCATTTGCCATTTCCGCTAAGGAATAAACCCCGTTTCGGGGTGCTCACAGCAATTCTGTCAGTAAAGGATCTGAAAACCAGATCCGGTGAAAGAGGAGCAAGTATAACCGATTACCTGGTAGCAGTTTATTTATGGAGTCTTCAGTCTATAATCAGTGATTTAAAAAACCAGAAGATCTTTATCAAGAATAGAATTATAAGAGTGCAAGTACCCATAAATCTGCGGAATATTTATCCTTCAAAGACTATGCGTAACTTTTCGCTGTTTGTTATGCCTGAAATAGATCTCAGGCTTGGCAGCTATTCGTTTGATGAAATCATTAAAATTGTCTATCATAAAATGCTGTTGGAAACAGATGAAAAGCTGATCAATAAAATTATTTCACGCAATGTTGGCGGCGAACGAAATCTCTTCGTGCGTGGCATACCTTTAATACTGAAAAACCTTATATTGTATTTTAAGTATTACTCTGAGGGAGCTAATCAATACAGTGGTGTACTCACAAATCTGGGCAAAATAAATCTACCGGATGCAATTCATGATAAGATCGACTATTTTGTATTAACTCCGCCACCGCCAAATAAAAAACTGAAAATAAATTGTGGGGTAGTGGGTTTTCAGGATAAGCTGGTTTTAAGCTTCGGAAATATTACAAAATCCAAAGAATTTGAAAGAAAGTTTATAAATTTCCTTGTTCAACAGGGGATTAAGATAAAATTATTAGACTATTAAAAGTACTGCGTCATGAGCTATTGCTATAATTGTGGAGTCGAACTGGAGACAAATATGAAAATATGCCCCCTTTGCGGAAAAGCTGCCGATGAAAAAGCGCCTATACCCGTACATACAGGATCTGAACAAAACATGCCTGTGGAAAAACCGTATTTCGATTATGCAAGCTTAACACAGGAGCAAAGACATAAACTTTTCTGGGAACTTACAGGAATTATTCTTGTATCAGGCATCATTGTTACACTTATTATCGACCTGATCATTAATAAAAGAATTACATGGTCGAAATATAGTGTTACGGTTTGCCTGGTAATATTTTTAAATATAACATTGATTTCCTTTTTGCAGCGAAGAACCCTATTGCTTTTTGCAGGCAGTTTTATATCCACTTCACTTTTGTTAGTACTCCTTGATATGTACAATCAAAATATTGGATGGGCAGTTAAACTGGGTATACCATTTCTCTTTTCTTTTTACTTGATTACTCTGATATTAACACTTCTGATGAAGCAATCGCAGCAACCCGGATTCAATATTTTAGCTTATTTTTTTATCGCTATTGGTTTATTTACAAACTGCATTGAAGGCATTATTTCGCTATACACAAGGCATATATTTTATTTGCATTGGAGTCTCATTGTTCTTGTTTGTATGATTCCTATTTCAGCAATATTATTCTTTATTCACTACCGACTTAAAAAAGGGATTGACTTAAAACGATTTTTTCATATTTAAAACCAGGCAAATAGTTCTGTCCAAAGATCGCGCTCAAGAATATAATACAGGAGAAATGTTGCAATCCATCCGTGTATCAATCCCAATACCCACAAATTTTTCCACATCAAATACACTACCGTAAAGATCACCTGCATACAAAAGGCATAAGTCATAAGAAAAAAGTCAGGGTAATGCACCAGGGCAAAAATGGTGGAGGTTAATAATACAACCTGATAATCCTTAAAATGTATAGCATTAATGGATTTCAGGTTTCCTGCCAGGAGACCGGTCACCATAAATTGCTGAATTAAACCCCACGCAGGATATAAAAAAAATACCGGAATAACATGCCAGTTCAGAATAAACTTCTCTTTGAAAATACCATAAGCAATAATTCCGGCAATACCAATGATGGCTATGGGAAAAAGCAGTAAAAAAGACTTCCTGAAATTTTCTCTTTTGAACCCCCAATATTTTAAGATGGAATGATCTGATTTATACCTGACAACAACATAGATCATCCAGAATAGGCATGCCCCGCTAATATAGAAGGCCCGCATCTGCAACCGGTCCATGATAATAAATTTTAGCAATCCCGTTATTGCAACAGCAAGCAGTTCAAGCCATTTTTTATGGTCCGATTTCAGTATATTCTGTTTTTGAGTATTCATAGTCTTACCAAATATAGCACTTCAAAACGAGAGTTATTCCAGGAAAAGGGCACTAATATTACGAAGCGATAGTTAAAGCTATTTAATATAGTGCAAACGGCTGAATTTAGTGAAGCCTTAACGAATACCATAAAAAGTAATCTTTGGGTGAGTAAATCCTGTGCAAATGCACTCGCAGGATTCAACACATTTTTTTGACCGGAATGGAATTGTTTTCGTTTTACAAAGCCCGTGTCAAAATGGAGTTACGGTGACTTAGAACTACAATCCGCTTAACTTTTGCCATTCGGATGTTAAAGATTGCTTTGATCAATCAACAAAAATGCATAAGGATACTAAGGCTTTCTTTGTGCTATCAATTGATCAATTACCTCAGCGCTGGTATCAATCTTTAGTTGTACCCACAGTGGCAGATGATCTGATAATTCGTAAGTAAACTGGGATTTCGTTAAGGTTTTATAAGGCTCTAATGCTTTATGGTCATTCTTATAAAAATCCAATACTCCGCCATGATCCGTGAATACCGATCCGGTCTGATTCGGATGATGCAGGATCTGATCGTACCTCTTATCTGCCGCCAGGTTGCTTCCAAATTCCGACTGAACAATAGACTTTGGTGCCTGCAGACCATATTGAGAGATCGCCTTGTACAGATTTGAATTGTAGCTGTCGATATTAAAATCCCCCATTAAGATGATATCCCTGTCTATACGATATTCATCTTTCAGATAGGTTTTTACCCAATTGGCAAGCTCTTTCAGTTCATTTTCCCGGCTGGCAACAGTTCCCCACTGAATATGCACCGATAAGGCAACAAAATCAAAGCTGCCGGCTTTAAAAGCTGCCATATAGGGCTTTCTCCACCATGAAAATTTAGGCTCATAAACTCCAGTAGTTCTGTTTTTCGTTCTGGGGCCGTCAGTTTCTGCTGCCATTCCTGTAAATTGCACTGCCCGTGAATCAAAGATATAAGCAATACGTTCTTTGTTCCCTCCTGCATCAGGAATATAGTCAGAATATACAACTTCCCAGTACTTGCCCAGCAGATCAAGTACGTATTTCAATTCAGAGACATTTCTTCTTAGCTCTACCACAGAGATCAGGTCAAACTGATTCAGTATCTCTGCCAGGTAGTGCAAAGAACATATCTTGCGCTTTTTTTGACCCCAGTGCCGTATATTCCATGTGGCTATGTTAATGGTTTCATCCAGTTTTGAAGAGGGTACTTTTGCGTCTTCTATCCTTGTACGAAGCATTTGCAGTGCTTCCAGTTCTTTAATGTTTAACTTTGAATGGTCCATAGGTTTTATTTATTATGTGTTGTTTTATAAAAATATTCTATTAATTCTTTAAAGCATAATATAGTCTTCATTTTTAAAATCAAAATAATGTCCGGCCAAAATTAAACAACCGGACATTATTAAGTAATAGGGATTAAGATTAAAATATATATTTAATACCGGCTTTCAAACCAATCCAGTTCATGTATACACTGTTGGGAGCAAAAACATTGTAATAGTATGCACCTACATCATAAAGTATCCTGGGACTTATATTCCCAGTAATCCCAAGTCCGCCACTAAGCCCAAAGCTTAAATCCACGTTATCAGGTTTATACAGACCGGCTCCTAAGGCTCCATATCCCTTAATTCCATTGAGAGGAATATAACCTTTAAGATAGAGAGCTCCGCCAGAAATATTGTAATTGCTTCCGAATGCATATCTTCCAATGATAGCTTCAAGGGATACATTTGGTTTGAACATGTATTCAATGTCCAGTTCAACAAGGTAGCCCGATGAGTATTGATTTGCCAGGGTGCCTGTAGGAAGGTTCCATCCACCATGCAAACTTAGCCTGAATCTTCCGGGGTGTGTAATCTTATCAGGAATCCTGGAAACCTTATCATTGAAAACGGTATCTCCTTTTACAACAATTGTTACGATAGGATCTTGTGAGGGCCTTACCCAGATCGGTATCTGATATCCACCATCCGTAATGTCGATAATTTCTCCTGTCTGCAGAGAGGAAGGCATGATTTTAATGGCATTTCCGTAATCCGGTCCAAGAAAGTTGTCGTATTCATCTTTCGGAGCAATATGGACCAGTATTTTTCTGCCATCTGCCGTTTCTTTTTCAACACTCTTGTAAAAATCCGATTCAGAAAGAACCGTATTACCATAACTAAACATGGCAGACATGGTTTCCGTTCTTTTGTATGTACCGGCATCACTGTGGGTTCCTTCTACTTCGAATACAACCCTGTAAACTCCATTTAATTTTGTATTGTTATATGTAGCCGAATAGCTTCCATCGCCTTTATTCGTGAGGCCAATAAACGTTTCATTGGGTTTTAATTTCTGGTGGAATGCATCAACTGACAAAAGTTTCTGAAGTTTAATCTGACCCGGTGTGGACTGAGCTTCTGCCTGGAATTTATCAGGTACCGAAGCAGGAGCTCTGGATGTCGATAATAAAGTTCCCAAACCTGTTTGCGGACTTAAAATCCTGGCTCTTACCCTGGCATCAGTAATCGGTCTTCCGTCGTAGGTTAGGCTAACATCCAGATTTAATGCATTGCCGACTGTTTGATTTTGTTCACCTATAGAAAATTTGTAATCCAGTTCGGGCTCATCCACAATGGCGGCAACTTCATAAGAAGCTCCCTCTTCACCCGAGATGATCATTTGCCATTCTCCACCTGAAGTAAATGTTGAATCTTTTTTAAAGTCAAAAACAAAGATCTGGTAATACGGCCCGTTCAAAGAAGCATTGCCGGCCGGTACGCTTACACCGTCTTTTACTACTCTGAAACTTATTTTAGCACCCCGTTTCCAGCTGCATTTCAGAATGAGTTTCTTTGCCCCGTTATTGACCTGGAAAGATTCGGTTGCCGAACCACCTGACAATATACCATAAAGATATCCGAGGAGTTGGGGACTATAATCCCGTAACACATCAATGAGTTCCTCAACATAAAATCTTCGTAAATCGTTATCAGGAGTGGTTGTGATTTTTGTTAAACCGTTGGTTTCATCGGCTATATCTGTTAGCATGTCTATGTATGCAGGTGAAGCTCCCACACCGATAGTATTGATCTTTATATCAAGATCAGTATCCAGAATGGTCGGCGGTACCGTAGGTAAAATATTTGAGGCGGGTTTACCAGTCTCATTATCAATTTCAAGTTGGAATTCTCCCGGGGAAGGACTGTCGTCAATCCTGATCACCATAGGATTCACATTTTGCATTCCATCTGTAAACAGAATGATGCTTCTGGTATTTGCAGCATCGGTCAACGTGTTGATTCCAGATTGCAATCCGCCGCCCATAGCTGTCAGGTCATAGATTGTTGTGGTTTTACTTTGAACGTCCGTTATAATGGTTGATGTATTTCCAATGACCGGCACAAGCACGTTACCGCCAATGGTAAGAGGAGTAATGTTCGTCTTAAAGTAATTTACACCTATGCTGTCGTCCGGGACTGTCACCGCCGACCATAACTGAACAAACAATTCGACGGCATCTTTTAATACCTGTAGTTTTGTGTCGCAGGTCGGGCAGGCAGGAGACAGCATACTACCTGACAGGTCAAGGACGAGCATCACATCCACAGGATCACGGTCGACAAAATTACCGGCTCCTGAAATGGCAATGGCATAGGGCTGCGGACCTTCCGGAACACTTTGACCGTTTATTGTAATTGTATAAGTCCCGATCTGAGGCGCGGCGATTTCTATTTGCTCTACATTGTTATGCGTATCTGTAGTGGCAAGTCCGTTTGGGAACAGGGCAGCACCTACGGGAGGAGTAACAGTCATATCCAAATTATTTACCAGGCCTACTCCCGGAAAATCGTGATATACCATCGTGATCACTACCGGAACAGTATTATCGGTTACTTCATAACTATAGGTATGACTTTCCCCTGTTTCGAGTCCTGCAAGTTCATCAATATGGTCAAGGCTTGCCGGAGCAGTGGGAAAAATACTGTTTTCCAGGTTAACTCTACCCCAACCCTGCACATTGTCAGGCCTTTCATCTATTTCCTGGCTGGCTCCTGCACCATATTGTCCCGGATTGATGTCAGTAGCGCCGTTAATAAGCGTGGCCCTTATTAAAGCCGCTGATACATATTCTAACTCAAGAATGTCCATATAATACTGACGAACAATAGCGGCAGCACCGGCAGTGAGAGGAGCAGACATGCTGGTACCACTCATCATCAGGTAATTTTCATCATTTACGGAACCCACAGGTTCCAGACCAAAATCACTCAACCTTGCTGTAGAATAAGCGCCTTCAACGACACGAAAGTCATCTACGTAGAAGCCATCACCGGTATTGCCGTCATTGTTTGATATGAGTTCAAAGCTTATTTGTAAATTAACATCATCTGACCAGTTAACAAAATTACCAATACTACCAATGTAGTGCGGCCCAAGCGGGAATGAAAAGAACTCCCAATCTGCCTGGTTTCCCGTGGCCAATGTTAGTCCTGCATCTAAATCATCTCCATCAAAATTCAGATTAACCTCGTCACCAGTTCCCAAATCGTATTTGTACCAAAATTGAACGGTTTTAGGTCCCGGGCCACCACCACTTATGTTCTGGGCCGGACAGATAAGGGATATGTCGATATTATTTGCGTAATTTCCACCTGGACTGTCGTGCCACGAAGTAGTAGCACTATGCACATCGGTGGTAACCTGTGCCCATGAACCTCCGGCAGTCCATCCGTTTACTCCTGATTCCATGTCATCCTGAAACCAGATGGTATTCGGAGTAGCCTGCGAACGGGTTGAAACCACCATAGTTCCGGGTGCAACAAGATCAGGCTTTATAATGTCATCATTCGCTGTAACAGTATTTGAATTGGCCGGGCCCCTGCTGCTAAAGGCAGCCATCCCAGTTGGATCATCGGATTGTAAATCGGCATCAATTACAGGTCCGTACCACATCGACCAGGTTTGAGGTATGGCAGGGCGATTGTTTTCAGTAGCTCCAACGGTCAAACAATTTTTTGCAGTGCCTGGCGAAGTTACGGAACCCTGATCTATTACATTATTAAGATCATCATCAGAACCATCATTCCCTGCAGCAAAAAGGATCAGTATATCGGGATTTTCCCAGACAAAATCATCCACATCTTCCGAGTAAGAATCGTATTCACCCGGGTCTCCTCCTCCCCAACTGTTGCTATGTATTCTGGCACCTTCATCATAGGATTGCTGAAACAGATCGTTTAGATCAAGGGGTAATCCCGTTAAATAATATCCGTTTCCTTCTTCATATGGATGTATATATTCTGTCTCCTGCATAATTGCCTGAAAGACCAGGTTTGCCTGGGGAGCCACACCTGAATAGGTTCCTCCCGAAACAGTACCGTTACCCAGCGCTGAGCCCGAAGTATGGGTGCCATGTCCGCTCTCCACACCTGCGGCCCCATCATCATTCCCAACATTTGAGTAGAAAGCACTTGGTTGAACCGGCCAGCTGAAAATATTGTTTATTCTCCCTTCAATATCATCGTGCATAGTAGCATCGTCAACTCCCGAATCAAGTCCGTTATCAGCTATTCCGATAATCTGCCCATTACCTTGTAATCCGTGAGTAGTCCATACGGGGGTTACATTCATTAATCCCCTGGAGACATTGTTATGAAGCTTTCTTATTTTCACTTCTTCAATCCATTTTACACCATTAATGGGAGCCAGTTGAAGGGCATTTCCCTGTGAGGTGCTAACACTGATCTTGGTCTGGTTTTTTTCTTCACTAACTTCAATGATCCTGGCTCCTGTTCTTTCTATCTCACTTCTGATCTTTGATAGATCCTCACCTTTGAAAACAATGACAATTAACTGTAAGGGTTTTTCTATAGAGGGTCTTTCTGTTTTTGGTGTAAGCTCAAATTTTTTCGGTTTTTCGGTTTCTTCAATCTCTACGCCGGTTAATTTATTACTCAGTGTTTTTGAAATACGCATTGCAGGTTGATATATTCCTACCCATTGCACCACAGATAGACCTGTTACTACATCGCGTTGCTGGGTGTTCATGCGTGCCAGATAGGCATTATTCGGAACATAATTCAGTAATTCTGCTCCTGCATCCGTTACTGCTTTCTTCATTTCAGCAGTAATTGGACCACTGAATTGGACAAAATAATATCCTCTCCCGACATCCTGCGGAAAGGCTGTCATATGCAAAGCAGGAATTAAGTCAGGTAACGGTTGACTTGTACTAAAAGAATAATCACGCCAGATGATCTGATCGTTTTCACCGGCTCTCTGCTGCGCCAATGTTAAAGGACACAGCATAATAAACAAAATAAATGTCAATAAGAGTTTGGTTTTCATAATCGGTTGATTTTAAAGTAAATATTAATTTAATTTGATGCATGTCCTGTTCTATTTGATAGAGAAGCCTTTATATAATTTAAGCGAACCACCTTCTATTTGCATTCAAGCGTTTGATTTCTTCCTGTATTTCACAAGTCTTTTGACTAACCTCTATCTGATTATCGAAAGAATAATTTTCTCTGATTGAGGTAAATCGCAGATTGCTTTTCGGATTATTTACATACAATATGTTTTAATATTGTTTTTATTGGCTATAAGATCAATTGATACAATATTGATATTTGTGTATTAATGAAATTAGTCCTAAAAGGTAACCCTGGGAATGATTTTTTATTTCATGGATGTTGTTTTAAAAGGTAAATTCAATCCATAAACTATTTTTTATTTATATTACCTCCAGAATATGGATGTTTTTCTTTTTTGTAACATTATTATAACTTGCTTCATATCATAACTATGATAATATAAGTAACTGAATATATTTAGTAATTCATCTCAATGTCCTACAAAATGAAAAATCTTCTACTTTTTACACTTTTCCTTATTTTAACATTTCCCATTCATTCTCAAACAGGTTCGATTAATGACTTAAAAACCTACTTAAAAAATGGGGGAGATGTAAATGCAAAGAATGAACAAGGATACACTGCCCTGATGCTGGCAGCGGCTAACGGTGATGCCGAAGCAGTGAGATTTCTTCTTGACGCCAAAGCTGATCCTATGATAGAAGACAATGAAGGCAATACTGCTTTTAACCTGGCTTCTGCCAACGGACACGATTTTATATCCATGATGTTAGTCTATCCTTCAAAAAGATTGTCTGCATGGAATTGGATCATCCCGGATCATATAACATCAAGCTATACAACAGATGACCGGTTCAATTACGAGTCAGACACAAATAAGATCAGTATGGAACTCGATATCGGTAAAAAAAGAGCACTTGAATTTTATCGGGATGAACTCGTTATAGCCGGATGGAATGTTGATGATGCATCGTGCGCTGACAGTGAAGAAGGACAACTTAATAATTCTCCTTTTTGGGGCATACTAAATGTTAGTACTGATTCTTTTATGTTGAAAATGTCTATACGTTCAGATCAATACACAAATCCAAGCAAACAACATATCAGCATATACGATAATACCATGACTTTACAAGGTCAGTATACAAACACACCAAAGACCCAAATAGATGTTTTTCTGATCAACAGAAAGCCGGGAACTAACGTAATGAAGCATCTGCCGAAAGAAAAGGAGATACCCAATCAGCTAAACCAGCGTTTCACATCGCAGGAATGGGCAGTTACGATTCATTCAGTGGTAAATGAAGGAAGTTCTGTTTCCCATAAGGACAATATAACAGGCTCTGTCTATACTTTTAAAATCAACGCACCCAATATCTCCCTTATAAGGGCAAAACTTACCCTTGAACGTCTCGACGGCAAGCCCATCAAGGAAAGTTTCATTTCTGTGGGAGTGAGAGTGAAGGATACGCAGGGAAATGAATTTCCAGCTGTCGGAGCCGGAACAGGTACTGCGGAATTTTTCGATCTGACCAATGATGGTTTTCAATCTATAATGATCCCAATGCAACCTGAGAGCGATGTCGAATATGTTTTTGCCGTGCCTGAAGGCAAACTGGTTTCAAAATTTATATGGCCGGATATTGCTCCAATAGAATTTCCGGTTATAAAAGCATATTTGGAAAAGCCAACAGTCAATATCGTCAATACTATAATAACCAAAACCTATGATAATGGCAAATACACGGGAGAATTTATGGGTAACATGAGACACGGGCAAGGAACATATACCTGGACAAGCGGCAAATACAACGGAGACAAATATGTTGGGAAATGGGAAAATGGCTTAAAAAGCGGGCAAGGTATTTATACCTGGTCAAATGGTGATGAATATAGCGGGGAATGGAGAAATAACGATCAAAATGGATTCGGTACATATACCTGGGCTAATGGCAGCACATATGTCGGAGAATGGGAAAATGACTTAAAAAACGGGCAGGGTGAAAGAACATGGGCCAATGGTGATAAATATATCGGGGAATGGGAAAATGACATAAAAAACGGACAGGGAACATATACATGGGTTGATGGTGACATCTATATCGGAGAATGGGAAGATGATAAAAGAACCGGACAAGGTACTCTTACCTGGACCGGTGGTAACAAATATGACGGGGAATGGGTGGATGATATAAGAACCGGGCACGGTACTTTTACCTGGGCTGATGGTGATATATTTGTCGGAGACTGGGAAAATAATATGATGAATGGACAAGGTACTCTTACCTGGACCGGTGGTAACAAATATGACGGGGAATGGGCGGATGATATAAGAACCGGGCACGGTACTTTTACCTGGGCTGATGGTGATATATTTGTCGGAGACTGGGAAAATAATATGATGAATGGACAAGGTACCCTCACCTGGGCAAATGGGGACATATACGTTGGAGAATGGGAAAATGACATAAGAAGCGGAAAAGGTACTCTTACCTGGATAAATGGTGACACATATACCGGTGAATTTCAGGATAACAAAAAAAGCGGGAAAGGCAAATACACCTGGGCAAATGGTGATCAATACAATGGAGAATGGAAAGAGGACCAAATGTTCAATGGTACCAAGTACAATAAAGGGGGAAAAAAAGTAGCGATCTTTTCCGGTGGTGTTTCACATTTGGTCGGAAAATGGACAGACAATACAAAAGATGGGAATGGAACCTACCTATGGGTCAATGGCGATAAATATACGGGGAAATGCAGGGACGGAATAAAAAGCGGGCAGGGAGAAAAAACATGGGCCAATGGAGATAAGTATGTCGGAGAATGGGAAAATGACATGAGAAACGGACAGGGTACGTTCACTTGGGCAGATGGTGACACGTACGTTGGGGAATGGAAAAACGATATGAAAAACGGGCAAGGTGCACTTACCTGGGAGGATGGTGATACATATGTCGGAGAATGGGTTAATGACCTCAAACACGGACAGGGAAAATATACCTGGGCGGATGGAGAAACTTATACCGGAGAATTTAAGGATGGTAATCGAAACGGACAGGGTACCTATACCTGGTCAAACGGCGATAAGTATATCGGAGAATGGAAGGATGGCCATATGCATAACGGAATAAAATATAATCAAGAGGGGAAAAAAATTGCAACGTATTCCGAGAGTGTAAAACAATAAGTTATGGTATACTCATTCAATATTAAAACAGTATATCAGAGCAGTCTGCACGGCTTGTGATCCTGCCAAAAGCGGGTAAACCGGCAGGGATTGACATTGTATTTGCTTATGCATTATAGAAAGATCATTGTTATCCATTTGTATATTAATAACAATACTTACACGGTTTCATTTTCAGTTCTTTAGCTTGTTTCCGCAAAATAACAATTACATTGGAGCTACATTTCGATAATTCGCAGCAATATTTCCTATGGTAAACATTATACCTCTCATCCGTGCAAATCAATACTTTCTTTTTATCATCGGGTGGCGGAGGCCTTGGCAATATACCTGCTCTGAACTCCCAGGGTGGAGTAGGATTATCGTTCATCCATAGCCCGTTTTTCTTATTGCGTGCAAACATTTCGGAGTAGGCAAGTTCTGCATCGACAGAATGCAACTTGTCGTGCCATGCATAACCGTTTTTAACCAGGTCCTTATTCATGTTCTTTCCATCGATAAACAGTATAACACTTATTCCTTCCTGATTTATGTTTTTTTTAAGATAAATCTCAGCTTCATTCCAAAGGTATGATTCCATATGTTCTATGGTCTGCTCACTAAAAACCTGCCCCTTGTCAGGAGCATCGATACCGTACATATGCACCTCGAAGGTGCTGTCCCTGGTTTCAAATAAAAAAACATCACCCTCAATTACACGAACAATTCTGCCTGTAAATGCCTGGGAAAAGACAACAAACGGAAAGAAACACAGTACATATAAAATAAATCGGATCGTCAAAATGCAAAAAGTATATAGTATTCTATTAAAATTAATGATTTAAGATCTGTATACATCATAACGGGTCTCGAATTTAGCTATTCTTTTGTTGAAAACCTCTTGAGCAAAGGATTGATGTTTAAATACTCTATACTAAACGGGCTGATTCAGCCGTTCAAACAGTAGAACAAAGTTCTTTTAAGTGCCAACGATGAAGTTTCGATAGAAGGATTAAAACACTTACATGATGGTTTGACTGAATTCAACTATTGGATTGTTGTTGACTCACCTGAAGAGGCTGATTTCATTATTGAACTTAACAGCATTAAAAAACTCCAGGTAACTGCTTATGTGGTTTATTCATCAAGCAGGTTTATAAATGCCAATGGAAAAACAATTCTGGAAACCAAAAAGTACAAAGGCTCACCTACAGCTTTTAATGAGTTTAATGCGTTGAATGGTTCAATTCAAAAGATGATTGAGAAAGATTACAAGAAGACATTCAGAAATTAAAAAGCGTTCTCTTTTACATAATCTTCGTTTTAAATACAAAACCAAAACAAATAATTACCGACAGATCAAACGGTACAATAGTTAGAATGAAATTGTAAATGAACCGGGTAGTACAGTACGGATACCTTGTTATTCGGCAAAAATCGTAAAGTGCATTCAACCCTTTCTGAAACCGGGTCACATGATACAAAGAATCGATTATTCCGGTAAATAAATCACGATCTCAACTTTACGGTGTTTCTGAAGTTCAGCTTCGCTTAAATCTTCCCAGTTCACACCATCTTTAAGCGACATGGATTCACCAAAAGAAAAGGTCCTTATCCTGTTATCACCGATACCCTTATTAGCCAGAAAGTCTTTAACAGCATGGGCACGATTTTCGGACAGCTTTTCATTGTAAGCTTCATCTCCCAGTGGATCGGTGTACCCTTTAATGGTTACATAAAGCCTGCTATCGCCTTTTAACACCTTAACAACCTTATCCTCAAGTATACTATTTGCATCGGGCCTGATTGCATATTTATCCAAATCAAAGTTCACAACAATAACATCAAATACAGGATCTGTAATAATGTCTTT
The DNA here is from genome assembly GCA_964406315.1 of uncultured Bacteroidales bacterium. Taxonomy (GTDB): domain Bacteria; phylum Bacteroidota; class Bacteroidia; order Bacteroidales; family UBA10428; genus UBA10428. The sequence continues at coordinate 123,788 of CAYORG010000004.1, forward strand.
GTTAAATGATGTTGTATCTACCTTAATGGCAATGGTTGAAGCTTCAAAGTTTTCCTGGACATAGGCCAGATCAGTCTGTATATTAACTTTCTTATTCTGATCAAGATTCAGCATTACCTGTAACTTTTGAAAACTTGTAATATAATATTTTCTGCCATCAACGGCTAAGGTTGTAAGTACTTCTCTGGCTTCTGTAGATTGCGAAGCAATTTTTTTTGCCGGTATAAGGTTGAATACAATGTCTTCTTCTGACAGTATATCCAGTTCTTTTGATAATACCGAGATATCAATCAGTTCCTCGTTGAGATTGTCATTTCCTGCCTGCCCAGCTGTCATTTGTGCAAGTGCCTTGTTATACTCGGTTTTTGACTGAACTTCGGTGCCGAGATTGTATTTTACACCTTTGGTCAAAGGAACAACGATTTCCTGTTCTTTACCTGTTTCAGGGTTTGTTCTTCCCAGAGAAAGAATATACATTGTACCGGGAATTATAGCAAGTTCCTTAGCCAATATCTTCTTAGGTGCATCGCTGAATGATTCCGTATTTACAAGGATAGGGAACCCTTCCGATGTTTCTACAGACACCTCTTTTTTATAAACCGGTGTTGCATCTACTTTTACGGCACCAATTTTTTTAGGGTTAAAATTCTCTTTGAAATGAGCGATGTCCGTTTGAACATTGAAATTCGATTCAACATCCAAAGGCAATACGATAAAAAAGGATCTTCCGGAAACAGGTATTGTCTCGTCGTTAATGAACAAACTTGATTCTCCTTTGGCCTTATCTCCCTGAATATCGTCCTTTATAAATCGTATAGTATATATTTCACCCTCCGTTAAAAGCAGTTCTTTTGCCAATACAGTCAGGTCAATAGTGCTGCTGGTGGGATTCTGGTAGACTTTCGACAATTCATTCAGATCATTTTTATAATTATTACTTATAGGCTTCATTCCTGCAACAAACTGGTACCTTATGCCTGGCTGAAGTCTGATATCAGTTCTTTCAACAGGCTTAGGATCAAGAAATTCTTTTCTTCTCTGAACTGCAGACAGTTTATCGTTATTGATTATATCATTGACCAGAACATTCTCATGCTGAATGATCATTTTATAATGTTCTTCGGGTTGAAAACTAAAATTAAACCCTGTATTATCTTCGGAAGCAATGTTATATTCATTACCATCACTCAGATAAAGGTTTATTTTGCCTTCCTCCATCGAGGTTTTTAGCCTTGGCCGATAGGCAGCATATTTTATCTTAAGGTCCAGAAGCTGCAGGCGGTAAATATCTTCTTTTCCAAAGCCACCGGGCCTGTTTGAACAAAAATAGCCCGTTAAACCTCCGGGTGAGAAGGAAAGGCTGTAATCATCATAGTTTGAATTGACCTTGTTGCCAAGGTTTTTTGGAGAACTGTTTTCCCGGTTCAGGTTGACAGAATACAGGTCCAGGCCTCCAAAACCATCATGGCCCGCCGATGCAAAATACAGGATTGTGTCATTTAATACAAAGGGATACATTTCATCTTTGCCGGAATTGATATTTACTCCCAGGTTTTTTGGCTTACTCCACCTGCCACCAACCAATTCACTGGAATATATATCCAGTCCACCGGAACCACCCGGAGCATCCGAAACAAAAAACAGTTGAGTGCCATCGCGATTCAATGATACCTGGCCAATACTGTTAAAACCGTCAATTACCAATTCATTTATATCCGGCATATCAAAAACACCGGACGGAATGCCTGCCACATATGTTTTCAGATCGGAATGAACAGACGTACTTCGTGTAAAATACAGCCTTTTTTTACTGTCCGACACAAAGACCGAACTCTCGTTCCGGTCAGAATTCAGGCTTCTGTTAAACCTGTTAAGCCTGCCTAACTGACCATTCTTAAGGTATTTTGCTGAGAAGAAATCGTAATCATCGTTTACTCTGCTGCCGGATAAATTCTTCCTGGTGGAAGCAAAGACCAGTTGATCCTGGTAGACAAAAGGACTGATTTCCGACTCCTCAGTGTTTAAAACTCCCTCATTTTCTAAAATTACAACAGAGGAATCCCTGTACATTTTCACCCTGACCTCTTCAGAACTAATATAGTTCTCGCGTTTGGTTTCATCGTACACAATTTCGTTATACTTACCCATCCAGTACTCAAAACCTTTAATGTCTTTATTTTTTAACAATATATTAGCAAATTTCAACCTGTATTCATTGGATATAAACAAATCCGTTTCAAAAATAATTCGGTAACATTCGGCTGCCTGATCATACAATTCCAATGATGTATAGGCTTCTGCCTTTCTAAGGACGGAATAATAATTATCAGCATTCTTTTTCCATGCCATATTGTAATAGACAATCGCTTTTTTGAACTCTTTTTTACCGAAGTAATAATCCCCTTTTTCGTCGTATATGTTTCGTTTGTCATTGATACTTGCATCTGTCTGCGGGTAACACAGGGTATTCAATAGCCCGAATAATAATAGTAGAATTAATGTTCTCATATTGTCTGTATGTTTTTACCAAATTATTCAATTATTCGAAGAAATGAAAGAGGATTTTCTTTAAAATGCCAAATGCCTGAGAAAATTGCCTTTATTCATTTTCTTTGCATTTGTGCTAAACCTGTCTGCCATGACTTCAAAAAGGCAGTTAAACCTTCGGCAGGTAAAACTGCAGGGATGTTTGGAGCAAATTTTATCAAATTGGATTCAACCCTACAGACACCTGACTTATTAAGATGCCCAACAGACGTGCCTTTTGATGAGAAGGTTTTCCCTGAAAAATAGCTAAATTTGCAAACAGTAAAAGCAGAAGATATTTTTGCTACTTTTCGATAACGGCTGAAAAGAATTGGAGAATGCAGGCTTTATAATTAAACGAGTTTAGATACGGATAAATTCAAATGATTTTGGAAATAAACAGAAAAAGTATTGTTGTTATTCTGATCATTTTATTTGTTATTGCAACAGAGCATCCTTTTGCTAGTGCACAATCCATTGAGGGAAGAATAACCCAGGCTTCCGGTCTCTCCAAAAAAAAACATCAAAACAACGTAAGAGAAAAAATTACATTTCAAACATTGCCCGAGAATTTTGAGCATAATGGTATCAGATGCATTCTCAGGGACCATAAAGGATATATGTGGTTTGGCACTGTTGATGGATTAGTAAGGTATGACGGCATTGATCTTTATGTTTATGAACACGATCCGAATGATTCGACGAGCCTGAGTAATAGCGCAATAAATGCACTGGCAGAGGATGTGAAGGGCAATTTATGGATCGGGACATCCATAGGTTTAAATCTGTATAACAGGGAGAAGGATGATTTTATCCGTGTAGGCAATTTGCATGCGAATATCGAACGATTCAATAATAATTATGTCAGCGATCTTAAGCTGGATAATAATTCCCTTCTCTGGGTGGCTACTTTTGGTGATGGGCTAAGCGTATATGATCCCGAAAAGCAGCTGATTTTTCATTACTCCTATACTGTTGATGACCCCAATACCATTAATTCGAATAGGATTACCAGTATTGCTATTGATGATGAAAATAATGTTTGGTTAGGTTCACTGGATGGTCTGTGTTTTTACTCAGCCAAAGAAAAAAAATTCCGCCATTTTTATAGAGAGCACGGGAATCCCCAGAGTTTAAGCAGCAATAATATTACTTTCATTGAACTCGATCCCGAAGGCAATTTATGGGTTGGAACGAGGGGAGGTGGTTTAGATAAAGTAGTAAAACAAAACGATGATTTTATTATTACCCGGTATGGTAATGAAAACAAACCAGGCAGTCTGTCAAATAATTTTATTCTCTCATTATGTGCGGACCAAAGAGGCTACCTCTGGATCGGTACCGAAAACGGAGGATTGAACCGCCTGTCACTTACTACCGGTCGCTTCGACATCTTTAAGGTGGAAGAAGGTAATACATACAGTATAGTCAGTAATTCGATCTGGTCGTTGTATTATGACAGTGAGGGGAAACTTTGGATTGGCACCGCCACCAAAGGAATTAGTGTTATTGACGAAAAGTACAGCAAGTTTGAATCATACCAGAAGAACATATTCGACAAAACCAGTCTTACTGATAATGATGTAACCGGATTTGCGGAAGACAATGAAGGGTATGTCTGGATTGCCACAGATGGTGGAGGAATTTGCAAATTCGATTCTGAAAAACGGCAAATTATCAAAACCATTCTCCATTCGGAAGAATCCAATCTCCTTGTTAACAATGCAGTGCAGACAATTCTTTGTGATGCTGACGACAATATATGGGTAGGTACCTGGGCTGGCGGGATCGACCGTCTGACCGAAAATAGCAAAAGGATCAGAAATTATAAACTGGAAAATGAAGAAGGAGGTGGTAATAATAACCTGTTGGTTCTTTTTGCCGATGCAAAGGGAAACATATGGGCAGGAACTGCAGGTAGCGGATTGTTTCGATATGATCGTATTGAGGACAGATTCAGGCAGGTAGTTTGTAGAGATCAAACAGTGTTACTCAATCCCTCAGCATATATTACCTCCATGCTGGAAGACCAGGAGGGCAGATTTTGGGTAGGGACATTGAATGGACTCGTCTCATTAACCTTTGAGCAAGACAAAGAGCCTGAGTGTTTTGAATTTGTTCAATCTGAGAATGAGGGAGGATTAAAAAGCAGAACGATTGACATTTTATTTGAAGACAGCAGGGGAAGACTCTGGATTGGTAGTGGGGATTATGGTTTGATATTATTTAATAAACTCGACAGCACATTTCTTACCATCAATCAGCAAGATGGCCTGCCCGGCAACTCGATCAAGGGAATACTGGAGGATGACGAAGGATATTTATGGGTCACCACCAGTAAGGGACTTTGCCGGTTCAATTATGATTCCGCAAGTTTTATAATTTACAACCGGGATGACGGACTCAATTCAAACGAATTTTATGTACGATCGTGTTTGCAAACCAAAAAAGGACTATTTTTCTTAGGAGGGGAAAATGGTTTTAATGTTTTCTATCCCAATGAAATTAAGACAAATGACTTTATACCTCCTGTTTATCTGACAGATCTTAAAATAAATAATGTTTCGGCAGAAATCGGAGCTAAAAACTCACCCCTTAAAAATCATATCGGGGAAACCAGTGAAATCAAGCTGAACTATAAACAAAATTCCTTTACCCTCGAATTTGTTGCACTGAATTATACCCGGTCCCTTAGAAATCAGTTTTTGTATATACTGGAGGATTTTGACGATGATTGGAAGCAGGCAGGCGATACCCGGAGTGCCACGTATACAAACATTAAACCGGGCAAGTATGTTTTTCGGGTGAAAGGTTCAAATAATGACGGTATCTGGAACAATACACCTACAAGTTTACTGATCACCATTAAACCACCCCATTGGAAAACGTGGTGGGCTATACTTACATATATTGTGCTCATTTCAGTATTAATTACTGTTACTCTGAAAATATGGAATGAAAGGATCAGAATAAAACACCAGCTAAGACTGGAACAGTTAGGCAGAGAAAAAGAACATGAGCTTAATGAAGCAAATATTCAATTCTTCACGAACATCTCGCATGAATTCCGTACTCCACTGAGTTTAATCATTGCGCCTCTTGAGAGTATTATCCTTTCTGCCCATTCTAAAATTAAAGAGCAATTGATTGTTGTTTACCACAATGCGCAACGATTGCTTCATCTGACGAATAATCTGATGGATTTCAGAAAACTGGAAGAGGGAATTACCAGTCTCAAGGTAAAACATGGGGATTTGGCAGGTTTTGTTACAGAAGCATCATCCTATTTTAATGCAAATTCAAAACGGCACCACATTCATTTCACTATTGAGACGAAAGAAACTGCGATTCACGCTTATTTTGATCCTGAAAAGCTGGAAACCATACTGCTGAATCTGTTGTCAAATGCATTCAAATACACACCGGATAATGGTAAAATACGAATTGAGCTAAATATTCTGACTTCAGCGGATATTATGGAAAGATATGATGATAAGACAGATAGTACTCAGAAGGATACTCGACATATTGAAATTGCAGTTATTGATAATGGTTCGGGTATCGACTCTGAAGAGCTTCCTTTTATTTTCGATAAATTCTATCAATCCAAATCACAAAAAAATAAAAAAA